>NZ_JBVJPA010000001.1:0-11727 GCF_055582885.1 Streptomyces sp. NPDC107454
GGCCATGCTCGCCCATGCCTTTCTCGCGGCCACGGCGGCCCAGGCAGCCGAAAAAGGGGATGCAGAAACGGTTTTGGCACCCTGGTTCCGCTCACTGTGGCGGAAGTCCGCCGGCTCTTGGCAACTCGCCCCGCACCCAGGCCCCGCCGGCCGCTTCGTATCCACGCAGTGAGCTGGTCGCAGTGGCGGCGCAGACGGCAAGCCGTCGCCCGCCACTGCCACTACCGGCGACGAGTCCACTCGTTGGAGGGGCGGTCCGGCAAGACCGCCCCTGACGCACCATCAGCCAACTACACTCCGGACAACATCTCTGACCAGGCCAGATAGCGAACCGCTGCTGGAGTACTAGAACCCCGGCGGCGGATCCACCCCCGCGGCGCCCGACTCGTAGAGGGCGTGTGCCGTGCGCAGGACGAGGTCGTCGCGGTGGCGGGCGGCGACGATCTGCAGGCCGACCGGGAGGCCGTCGCCGTCCGTGCCGACCGGGACACTCGCGGCGGGCTGCTGCGTCATGTTGAAGGGGTACGTGAACGGGGTCCACCCCGTCCAGCGGCGGTGGCCGGAGCCCGGCGGCACCTCCACCCCCGCCGCGAACGCCGTCAGCGGCAGGGTCGGCGTCACCAGCACGTCGTACGACTCGTGGAAGCGCCCCATCCGCCGCCCGAGCTCCATCCGGACGTCCACCGCGGCCAGGTAGTCCAGCGCGCTGAACCGGGCGCCCCGCGCGCAGATCTCCCGCAGCCCCGGGTCCAGCAACTCCCGCTGCCGGGGCCCGAGCCGCTGGGCCACCCGGGCCGCACCGCCGAACCACAGGACGTGGAAGGCCTCCACCGGGTCGGTGAGATCGGGGTCGGCCTCGGTGACGTACGCGCCGAGCCCCGCGAGCCGCTCCACCGCCCGCCGCACCGCCGCCGCGACGGCCGGCTGGACCGCGACCTGCCCGCCCAGGGACGGCGAGTACGCGACCCGCAGCCCGCGCACCCCACCCCCAAGGGCCTCGGCGAAGGACCCGTCCACCGGCCCGAGCGCCGACCAGTCACGGGCGTCCGGCCCGCTGATCACGTCCATCATCAGCGCCGCGTCGGCCGCGTCCCGTGTCATCGGGCCCACGTGCGAGAGGGTCCCGAACGCGCTCGCGGGATACAGCGGCACCCTCCCGTACGTCGGCTTCAGACCGAAGATCCCGCAGAACGCGGCCGGGATGCGCACACTGCCGCCCCCGTCCGTGCCCAGTGCCAGCGGCCCCGCCCCGAGCGCGACGGCCGCCGCGCTGCCGCCGCTCGAGCCGCCCGCCGTGCGTGTGACGTCGTACGGATTGCGGGTCACCCCCGACAGCGGCGAATCCGTGACGCCCTTCCAGCCGAACTCGGGTGTCGTCGTCCTCCCGAGGAACACCGCCCCGTGCTCGCGCAGCCGGGCGACGGACGGCGCGTCCTCGTCCCAACGTCCCTGCGGATCAACGGTCTTGGAGCCGCGCAGGGTCGGTCCGCCGCGCATCAGCAGGATGTCCTTGACGCAGACCGGCACCCCGTCCAGCAGCCCGGCGGGCTCACCCCGCCGCCAGCGGTCCGCGGACCGGGCCGCCCGCGCGAGGGCCGCGTCCGCGTCGAGACGTACGAACGCGTTCACGGCCCGCTGGATCTCCACGGCCCTGCGCAACGCCGCCCGCGTGGCGTCCACGGGGCTGAACTCGCCCTTGCGGTAGCCGTCGAGGAGTTGTACCGCGGTCAGCTCGACGAGTTCCGGCATCGGCCCCTCCAGAGGAAGTCTCAGTGCCCCGGTACGTATCCGCGCTTCTTGTCGACCACGTTCGGCAGCGGTCTGCCCGCCTCCCAGCGCTCGTACATCTCCACGAACTGCGCCCCGAGTTCGTCCCGCCAGCCGACCGTGTCCCCGCTCATGTGCGGTGACACGATCAGCCCGGGGGCACCCCACAGCGGGCTGTCCGGGCCGAGCGGCTCGTCCAGGAAGACATCGAGGGCCGCGCCCGCGATCCACCGCTTCGACAGCGCCTCGGCGAGCGCGTCCTCGACGACCAACTGCCCGCGGCCGACGTTGATGAAGCGCGCCGAGGGCTGCATCATCCCGAAGCGCCGCGCGTCGAACATGCCGTACGTGGCCTCGGTGAGCGGCGCCGCCGACACCACCCAGTCGGCGCGCGCCATCAGCCGGTCGAGCTCCTCGGGCCCGTGGATCCCGGTGCGCGCGGT
The DNA here is from genome assembly GCF_055582885.1 of Streptomyces sp. NPDC107454. Classification (NCBI taxonomy): domain Bacteria; kingdom Bacillati; phylum Actinomycetota; class Actinomycetes; order Kitasatosporales; family Streptomycetaceae; genus Streptomyces; species Streptomyces sp. NPDC107454. Next base: position 2,211 of record NZ_JBVJPA010000001.1, read on the forward strand.
ACGTCCCACCAGGGCCGTCGTCACGTCGAGCGCCTTGAGCGTCTTGACGATCGTGCGTCCGATCGGCCCGGAACCGACCACGCACGCGCGCGTGCCCGCCACCCGCTGCGACTCCCGGTGCCGCCACTCCCGCTGCCGCTGAAGGTCCCACGTCCTCGGCAGGTCCTTGGCCATCGCGAGGACCAGCGCGGCGACGTACTCGGCGATCGGCCGGTCGAAGATCCCGCGCGCGTTGGTCACCACCGTGCCGGACGCGGCGAGTTCGGGGCACATGAGGTGGTCGACGCCCGCGCTCGCCGTGTGCACCCAGCGCGGCCGGGGACCCTCGCCGGGCCAGGCGCGGCGCACCGCGTGCGAGGTGAAGTCCCAGACCAGCAGTACGTCCGCGCGCGGCAGCCGCTCGGCCAGCGTCGACTCGTCGGCGTGCTCGATCCGCACCCGGCCGGTGAGTCTGCCGAGGCGGGGGAGCGGCTCGGCGTCCAGGACGAGGAGGGTGGTGCGGGGCCCGGCGCCGGACCCGGAGGCCGGGGCCGACGCGGGTACGGGGCGGGGCGGGCGAGGGAAACCGTTTCGCAATGCGTCCGCTTTCCTGAGTTCCTGAGTTCCTGAGTTCCTGAGGGGACGAACGTGCGGGGTGGGCGGGGGCGGCCGGAGCCGTCTGAGATGCGCGGATTGACCACGCTCGCACCCGAACCTACCTTCGTCAACACGGACGTACGCACGGTCCGTTGCCCCTTCGTCTCCCTTCGTGAGGCCGGTGCTGCCATGGACGTCTCCTTTCTCGGCGGCCCCCGCCCCCAGCGCGGGATCGGCGTCGTCGCCCCCTTCGACTTCGCCCTCGACCGCGAGCTGTGGCGCTGGGTCCCCGACGACGTCTGTCTGCATCTGACCCGCACCCCGTTCGTGCCGGTCGAGGTGAGCCTGGACCTGGCCCGCCTGGTCTCCGAGCACGAGACGCTCGGCGACGCGGTCCGGGCGCTGAACGCGGTCGCGCCCGAGGTCGTGGCGTACGCGTGCACCTCCGGCAGTTTCGTGGGCGGCGTCGCGGGCGAGCGGGCGATGTGCGAGGCGATGACGCGGGCGGGGGAGGTGCGCTCGCTGACCACCTCCGGCGCGCTGCTGGAGGCGCTCACCGAGCTGGCCGCCCACCGGATCGCTCTCGTCACCCCGTACACGGTCTCGGTGACCCAGTCCCTGGAGGAGTACCTCGCCGAGGCGGGCGTCCATGTCACCGGGCGCGCCTTCATGGGCCTGACCAGGCACATCTGGAAAGTTCCGTACCGTGATGTGGTCGACATGGCCCGCCGCGCGGTGCGGGGCGAGGTGGCCGACGCCCTCTTCATCAGCTGCACCAACCTGCCGACGTACGACGTCATCCCCCAGCTGGAGGCGGAACTGCGCATACCGGTGATCTCGGCCAACCAGGTGACGATGTGGGCGGCACTGCGTCACCTGGGTACCCGGGCGGTGGGCCCCTATCAGCGGCTGATCGATCAGTCCGCCCGCGGGGGACCTGTACTGCCGGAAGAACAGGAAGGTTGGGCATGACCGCACTCGGATTCCTCTACCCGGGCCACTCGGCCGAGGACGACTACCCGCGCATCGAACAGCTCCTGGGCAGCGACGTCCGCCTCCAGCTCGTCCACACGGACATCGGGGAGGACGCCCACCGGGTCGACGCGCTGCGCGAGATGGGCTCGGCGGTCCGGCTCTCGGCGGGCGTCGAGGAGCTGCGGCTGTCCGGCGCGGAGGCCGTGGTCTGGGCGTGCACCAGCGGCAGCTTCGTGTACGGCTGGGAGGGCGCCCACGAGCAGGTACGCGCCCTGGCCCGGGCGGCCGGGCTGCCCGCCTCCTCCACGTCCTTCGCGTTCGCGCACGCCGTCCGGGAGGTCGGTGCCCGGCGGGTCGCGATCGCGGCGACGTATCCGCAGGACGTGGCGGACCTCTTCGCCGCGTTCCTTCGGGAGGCGGGGGTGGAGGTCGTGTCGGTCAGGGCCTCCGGGATCATCACGGCGGCGGAGGTCGGGACCTGGGGTGAGGCGGAGGTCCTCGAGCTCGCCCGGGCCGGCGACCGCCCCGACGCGGACGCCGTCCTTCTGCCCGACACGGCCCTCCATACGGCGGCGCACCTTTCGGCCCTGGAGAAGGACCTCTCCAAGCCGGTCCTCACCGCCAACCAGGTCTCGGTCTGGGAGGCCCTACGCCTCGCCGACCGCAAGGTGAACGCCCCCACCCTCGGCACCCTCTTCACCAAGGAGCCCATCATCCAGGTGTAACGCGTCCCGGGGTGCGCACGTCGTCCGCGGGGCGGTGGGGGCCGTTCGCGCAGTTCCCCGCGCCCCTAAGGGTGGGGCTTCGCCCCGCATGCCCCCGCCCGAAGTTCTTCGGCTGACGGCCGGTGGGGGCCGTTCGTGCAGTTCCCCGCGCCCCTGAAAGCCCCGGTTGCCCGGCGTTCGAGGGTGAGGCTCGCCCCCACCCACCCCGGCCCGATTCTTTCAGCCCGTCCGGCGTTTGAGGACGAGGCCGTTCAGGCCGTGCGGGGGTCCAGGGGGCGCAGCGCCCCTGGTGGGGTCTGGGGCGGAGCCTCAGGAGGATGGGACGGGTAGGGGCGGCGGGGGCGAGAGACCCTTCCGGCGTCCCGGGCCGCGGTGGCGGGAATAAGCGGGGACTGTCTCCTGTTGCCGCCGTGAGGACAGCAACACGTACGCAACAGGAGGCACCCCGGTGGACGACACGGACGAGATCCGAGGCACCGCGCAAGGCACCGCGCCCGTACCCCTCTCCGTACTGGACCTGGTCACCGTAGGCGCCGGCCGCACCGCGACCGACGCCCTGCGCACCAGCGTCGCCATCTCCCGCCTCGCAGAGTCCCGCGGCTTCCACCGCTACTGGGTCGCCGAACACCACTCCATGCCGGGCGTGGCCTCCTCCTCACCCGCGGTGATCCTCGCCCACCTCGCCGCCCACACGACCCGCATCCGCCTGGGCTCGGGCGGCGTCATGCTCCCGAACCACGCCCCCCTGGTGATCGCGGAGCAGTTCGGCACGCTGGAAGCCATGGCCCCGGGCCGAGTGGACCTGGGCCTGGGCCGAGCCCCCGGCACGGACGGTGCCACCGCCGCCGCCCTCCGCCGCACGGAGCGCCTCCACGAGGGCGCCGACGACTTCCCCGAGCAGCTCGCGGAGCTGACCCGCTTCCTGGACGACGACTTCCCGGCCGGTCACCCCTACGCCCGCATCCACGCGGTCCCGGGCCCCGTCCAGTCGACCTCCCCGGGCGGCGTACAGTCCCCGCACCGCCCCCCGATCTGGCTCCTCGGCTCCTCCGGTTTCAGCGCCCGCCTGGCCGGCGTGCTCGGCCTCCCCTTCGCCTTCGCGCACCACTTCTCGGCCCAGAACACGATCCCGGCGCTGGACCTCTACCGCGAGTCCTTCCGGCCGAGCGCCGTGCTGGACGCCCCCTACGCCCTGATCGGCGTCTCCGCCCTCGCGACGGACGACGAGAAGGAGGCCCGCCGTCAGGTCAGGGCCGCGGCCCTGAACATGGTCCGTCTGCGCACCGGCCGCCCGGGTCTCGTGCCGACCCCCGAGGAGGCGGAGGCGTACGACTTCAGCCCGATGGAACGTGAGTTCGTCGACTCCTGGAACGCCAACGTCATCCACGGCACCGCGGACGAGGTCCGCGCCGGCCTCGACGACCTCCACAAGCGCACCGGCGCCGACGAGCTGATGCTCACGGGCAACGCCCACGGCGGCGACGTACGCCTGCGCTCGTACGAACTGATCGCGGACGCGTACGGGCTGCCGAACGTGGACTAGGACCTGTTCGCCGTCAGGAACTCGTCGTCAGGAACTCGCGGTCAGGAACTCGCGGTCAAGAGGGCGGAGATACGATCCGGCGCCACCGGGCGGGAGTACAGCCAGCCCTGCCCGGTGTCGCAGCCGATCCCGCGCAGCCGGGTGGCCTGGGAGGCGGTCTCCACGCACTCGGCGGTGACCGTCAGGCCGAGCCGGTGGGCGAGTTGGATGAGGGCCTCGACGATGACCTCGTCGGCGGGGTTGGGGTGGGCGCCGCCGGCACCGCCGTCGGGCCCCTCGTACTGGAAGCCGCGCACGAAGGAGCCGTCCAGCTTCAGGACGGAGACCGGCAGGCGGCTGAGGTAGGCGAGGTTGGAGTACCCGGTGCCGAAGTCGTCGATGGCGATGCGGACGCCCATGTCGCTGAGGGCCTGAAGGGCCTGGAGGGGCCGCCCGGCCGAGCCCATCACCGCCGACTCCGTCAGCTCCAACTGGAGCAGATGCGCGGCCAGACCCGTCTCCGCGAGGATCTCCGCCACGTCCGCGACCAGGTCGGAGTCCCACACCTGCCGTACGGCGACGTTGACGCTGACGAAGATCGGCACCGCGTCGGGATGGTCCAGCTGCCAGCGGCGGGCCTGGCGGCAGGCCGTGGCCAGTACCCAACGGCCGAGCTGCACGATCGAACCGTCTTCCTCGGCCAATCCGATGAACCGATTCGGCGTCAGCGTGCCGAACTGCGGATGGTTCCAGCGGACCAGCGCCTCGACCCCGCGCACCCCGCCGTCCTCCATGCCCACCAAGGGCTGGTACTCCAGGGCGAATTCGTTCCGGTCGATCGCCGCCCGGAGGGTGGAGGAGAGCGCCTGACGGGTCATCCGGTGGGCGTTGCGCTCCGGGTCGAACAGCGTCCAGCGGCCCTTGCCGTCCGCCTTCGCCCAGTACAGCGTGGTGTCCGCGGCCTGCATCAGATGGGTCGCGCTCGTCCCGGCGGCGCGCCGCTCGACGACCCCGATCGACGCGGAGACCGACAGCCGCTGCCCGGACAGGTCGAAGGGCGCCTGCAGTGACTTCAGGACGGACTCGGCGAGGTCGGCCAACTGGTCCGTCCCGGTCGAGTCCTCGACCAGCAGCGCGAACTCGTCGCCGCCCAGCCGGGCGACCAGGGGAGTGGCCCCCCGGGCGTAACCCGCCTCGTCGGCGCAGCGCGTCAGCCGTTCGGCGACGGCCGCGAGCAGCCGGTCGCCGACCCGGTGGCCGAGCGTGTCGTTGACCGCCTTGAACCCGTCCAGATCCAGATAGCAGAGCCCGATGCGGCCGGTGCCGCCCTCCTCGTACGCCTCCGCCTCCAGGGCGGACGAGAGCCGCTCGAAGAACAGCGTGCGGTTGGGCAGCCGGGTCACCGGGTCGTGCATCTGCAAGTGCCGCAGCCGCGCCTGGAGTTCACGGCGGGCGCTGATGTCCGCGATGGACAGGAGTACCGCCTCCTCCCGCGCGGGCAGCGGAGCGACCGTCACCTGCACCCAGAGCGAGTGCCCGTCGGGGTGCTTGAGGCGGCGGGTGCAGCGCAGCCGGGCCTGCCGGCCACGCAGCACCTCGCGGTACGCGTGCCAGGTGCGGGCGTCGGAGGCCAGATCCACCAGATCGGCCGCGATCCGTCCCTCGAGCGCGCCCGATCCGGTGCCGAGCAGCGCGTCGAGCGACTCGTTGGCGGTGACGACCAGGCCCTCGCGGTCGACCACGGCCATCGGAAGGGGCGCGGCGCCGAAGGCGGCACGGAAGGCGCCGGGAGGTGTCGAGGTCCCGGCGGGCGGGACGAGCGCCGCATCGGGGGCGGACTCGCAAACGTCAGGCACGGACTCGGGCGGGTCGGAGAGGGATCCGGGCGTGTCGAGGGGGGACTCAGGCGTGTCGAGGGTGTCGAGGAGTGTTTCCGCCGGGGCGTACGTGCCGGGAGAGGCCTCGGCGCAAGGGGATGCGCCGGGGGGTGAAACGGCGGAGACGGATGCGCCGGGAGGCACCCCGGCGTACGTACGAGGAGACGTACGCGGAGATGTGTCGATGTGACGCTCTGTGACGGCCGACCGGATGAGATCTGCCGTGGGCGTCGGCCCTTCGGACGTTCCGCTCACCGCTCGCTCCCGCAGTGCACTCGTTCTTCGTATGGGTCTCTCGGGTGGTCGGCCGGTGCTGGACGGCCGAACAAGCCGTGTCCGTGCAGGAAAGTGTGCCGATCATAGAGGCTGGTTCCGGAGCCTTCCAGCCACAGTCCAGTGTCCCGGAACAACCACCGGTTCTGACAGATCGTTTCTGCCTGCATCTGGACCGGTTCCTGTGCCTGGCGATCGCATGTGACGTTCCGTGAGTTTTCGGGGTGTCGTTCGGGGTTTCGGCCGCTCATGGTCCCTCACCCGTCTGGTGCAGGCAAACAGGGCAAAGTGTCACGAACTCACCCAGTCTGGGTGCGGTGTCCCGAAAACCGCATCCGGAGGTCGACGTGCCGCGTCAGCGCCCCCTGAAGGGTCTCGCCCGAGAGGCCCGGCGGCGTCGAACCCGTGACGTTTCGCGGGTTCCTGACGTCCTGACGGTTCTCGGCGTGCCGCGGGTCCCCGCACGTCCGGGCGCGCTGTGGGCCGTCGTTCGTCCGGACGCGCTGCGGGCCTCCCTCCGCCAGGGTGCGCCGCGCTGGCGCAGCACCGCGGCCGTGTTCACCTCCATGACGGCGCTGGCGGCGACCTCCCTGATCACGGGCCCCGCACTCGCCGAACCCCTCTTCTCGCCCTGTGCCCTGAGGCGGACCGAGGCCCACCACTCGGAGGGCCTGGACACCTGGAACGCCGACTATCCGCGCCCCACCCGCTCCCTCGACGCGGTGCTCGTCTATCTGTCCTTCCCGGACTCCCGGCCCCGCACCACGCCCGCCGAACTGGCCGCCGACTACTTCCCGGCCACCAGCCAGTTCTTCGAGCGTGCCTCGTACGGCAGGTTCACGCTGCGCCCGCATCCGCAGCGCGACTGGATCCGGATGCCGCACGCCTCCACCTCGTACGCCATAAAGCGCGACTGGAACGCCGCGCGGCGCGGCGCCTATCTGCGTGACGCGGTCGCCGCGGCCGACCCGCAGGTCGACTTCTCCCGCTACGACATCGTCTATTTCGTGGCCGACCCGGACGCGCCGGGCGTCGACTCCGACGCGACGAAGGTCGTCAACCTCGACACCCCCATCGAGGCCGACGGCAAGGACATCCGCCGTGTCGTCACGGTCTTCGAGAAGCACCCGCCGGACCGCCTCGTCCTCGCCCACGAGACGGGGCACGTCTTCGACCTGCCCGACCTCTACCATCGCCCCACCGACGGCAAGGGCGACTGGGACACCTACGTCGGTGACTGGGACCTCATGGGCAGCCAGTTCGGCCTTGCCCCCGACCTGTTCGGCTGGCACAAGTGGAAACTGGGCTGGCTGGAAACGCGCCAGGTGGCCTGTCTGCGGGAGCACGGGACCACGAGGCTGACGCTGGAGCCGCTGGGGTCGGGCCCGGTGACGGGCGGGGCGGGGACGGCGGCATCGGGAGCGCCGGTCTCCGTCGCGAGCGCCGCTGCCCAGGCCGGTCCGCCACCGGCTCCGGGATTCGCGGGGTCGACCTCGGACTCGGAGGGCTCCGCGTCGGGGTCCGGGGGGTCGGTTCCTGGTCCCGGGATGCCCCGCTCAGGCTCCGTCTCCGGGGCGCGGACCTCGGCCTTGCCGGCCCCGGTCCTGCCGGCCTCGGGGGCGGTTCTGCCCACCTCGGTCCCAGGGGCACGCATCTTCGGTTCCGGTCGCGGTACGAAGTTGGCGGTGGTCCGTACGGGGCTCGACAGCGCGCTGGCCTTCGAGGCGCGCACCTCGACGGGCAACGACGGCGCCACCTGCACCCAGGGCGTCCTGATCTACCGCATCCGCAGCGAGGCCGACTCCGGCGGCGGCCCGGTCGAGGTCATCGACGCCCACCCGCACTCCGAGTCCTGCTGGGGCGAATCGGTCTACCCGCCCCTGGCGGACGCGCCGGTCGGACTCGGGGAGAGTTTCACGGTCCCCGGCGAGAAGGTGCGTGTCGAGGTAGAGGACCGGACGGCGTCCGGGGCGTGGACGGTGAAGATCACAACAGGCTGAGCCCGTCGCCCGCGCGGAGCCGGACACGCAAGAAGCCCCTCGCTTTCGCGAGGGGCTTCCTACCGTCTGTGCGCCGCCAGGGACTCGAACCCCGGACCCGCTGATTAAGAGTCAGCTGCTCTAACCAACTGAGCTAGCGGCGCCTGCTGACGTCGTAGACCTTAGCATCCTGATCGGCGGGAGGAAAAATCGATATCCGCACCGCGGCGGAGGCGGCCGTGCGGGCCGCCCGGACGGCCGCCCACACCAGGATCTCGGGCCCCGGAAGCCACGGATGCCGGGTGTCGGGGGCCACCAGCCAGCGGGATGTGAGGTGGGCGACAGGGCTCAGGGCGGGCACGGTCACGGCGTCGCCGACCCCGTGGCAGAGCAGCGGGGGAATGGCGTCGACGCGCCCGGATCCCCCCGGCTCGCCCGCCCCCCACTCCTCCCACTCCAGGAGCGACGGCAGGCGCTGTGCGGTGCCCGGCGCGCTGAACAGCAGCGTCCGCCCGCGGTGCACGGCCACCGGGCCCGAGCCCGGCCCCTCGTCCCACAGCTGGTCGAGCATCCGTCGGCCGAAGATCGCGGGCACGTTGACGATGTCGAAGGCGGTGCCGCAGGGCAGGACGACCGGGGAGGTCGGGCGTTCCTCCCAGAGGATGAGGGTGCTGCGCGGATACGTTCCTGCCGAGGCGAGCCAGGCGGCTCCGTCCGGAGTGACGCCACAGACGTCGAACCGGTCGGGCAACGGGGCGGCGGAGCTTGCCGGATTCCGTGTGCTGCTCATGGTGATGAGATCTACCGTCGGTAAGCACCCGCCCCCCGAGAGTTGCGAAAACCCGGGACAGGACGCCGAGGGAGGAGTACCTTGCCCCGCGGCATATGCCACGCCTTTCAGGCCTTCAGGGGTGCGGGGAACTGCGCGACCGGCCCGGGCGGCGGGGGCGGGAGAACCCCCCGACTACACCGAAACGACCGGCTCACGCATGGTCGCCCACTCCGTGCCCGAGCCCCCGCCCGTCGCCCTCGGCTCCCCGCAGCAGATCCCGCCCGAACTCGATCATCTTCTTCGCATAGTCCTCGGTCCACTCGGCCCGCTCGGCGATCGAAGCCGGCGTAAGCCGGTCGAACCGCCGGGGATCGGCCAGCTGCGCGGCGGCGATCGCCTGGAACTCGAGCGCCCGATCGGCCGCGGCGCGGAACGCGAGCGTCAGCTCCGTGGCCCGTGCCAGCAGCGCCCGAGGATCGTCGATCGACTCGAGATCGAAGAAGTGCTCCGGATCACCGGCCGCCTCCGCGGGCTCGAAGAGCAGGGGCGCGGGGCGTAGCCGCGGTTCGTTCCGACGCGGCGTGGGCTCCGCCATGTCTTCTCCTCCTCGTACGGTTCAGGGGCCCGCTTCGTGGGTGGGCCACCGTCCATTCTCCCCCGTCCGCGCAAGTAGGCCCGCGTGAGCGGACCCGTACAACCGTGCCACCCGGACCCACGGCCGCCCCCTTCGCATCCGCTGTGGATCCATGGGTGGATCTACGGTCGCCACAGCACCCGATGCTCCGCCAGATGCGACAGCACCGCGTGATTGGCCTCCC
>NZ_JBVJPA010000001.1:11825-388716 GCF_055582885.1 Streptomyces sp. NPDC107454
CCAGCCGTCCGGGGCTGTACCCATCGGCCGCCTCCGGCGGCGGGCCGGACTCCGTCCGGCGGATGGGGCGGTGTCGCGCTGATCGCCTGTCGGGGAGGCTGCCGGAGCGGGGGTCAGGGCTGCCAGGCCACCCGGTGCTCGGACCAGTGATCCCATGTGGACATCATTGCCTCCCAGCCGTCCGGGGCTGTACCCATCGGCCGCCTCCGGCGGCGGGCCGGACTCCGTCCGGCGGATGGGGCGGTGTCGCGCTGATCGCCTGTCGGGGCGGCTGCCGGAGCGGGGGTCAGGGCCGCCAGGCCACCCGGTGCTCGGACCAGTGATCCCATGTGGACATCATTGCCTCCCAGCCGTCCGGGAACTTCACCGTGACCCCCAGCTGCACCGGCTCCGTCGACGGATGGTCGTCCAGCAGATCCGTCACCCCCGCCCGGCACACCACGATGCACGCGTGCCGATGCCGCGAGGCGAGGACGCACAGCCGCCCCGTCTCCAGGTGGAACGCGGTCGCGTCGGGCCGCCCGGACAGCGGATGCAGCACCACGGTCACGTCGAACTCCCGCCCCTGAAGCCGGTTCGCCGTGTCGACGGTGACGTCCGCGACCCCGAGGTCGGCGAGCGTCGCCCGTACGGCCGCCGCCTGGTCCCGGTGCGCCGTGCCGACGGCGATCCGGTCGGCGGTCAGCGGCACCGGCTCGTCCGCCCGCTCCGAGGTGGCCGCACCGCCCCGGTCCAGCAGCCGTCGTACGACCTGGGCCACCGCCCGTACCGCCTCCGGGTCCGTACGCGGCGTATGCCGGGCGGGCAGCTCCAGCAGCCCCCAACCCGCCTCCGCCGCCTCGTCGATGACCCGGTCGGGACCCGAACCGTCCGACGCCACGGCGAACTTCAGCCGCCGGTCACCATGGCCGGTGCCGCTGCGGAACGGCGTGTACGGGTAGAACGCGTCCGAGACGAGCGGCGCCGCGGAGGCCGGCAGCCGCCAGGACACCGGAAGTCGGTGCTGCGGCAGTTCGGGGTTGTGGGCCAGCAGTGTCGTCACCGCGGACGCCGACGGGTCGTACGACAGCCCCGCCCACTGCTCCGAGCCGACGATCGCGAACGGGTCCAACTGTCCGGGGTCGCCCACGAACAGCGCCCGCTCGAAGAGCCCCGCCACGGCCAGCAGCGCGTCCGACCGCATCTGGTAGGCCTCGTCGACGATCGCGTGCCGCCACGGCTCGACCCCCTTGACGTGGGCCCACTTGGCGGCGGTCGAGATGACCACGTCCAGGCCGGCCAGATCGCCGGCCTTGGTGGACTTGCGTACGTTCGGCAGGTCGTCCAGCGCCTTGTCGTAGGGGTCGGGATCGCTGCTGTGCAAGCGCCCCACCGGCAGCTCCCCGTTCTTCTCGGCGAGCCGCAGCACCAGATCGTCGACCTGGGCGTTGGTCTGCGCGATGACCATCAACGGGCGCCCCGCGGAGGCGAGTTCGAGCGCCGCGCGGACGACGAGGGTGGATTTCCCTGCACCCGGGGGCGAGTCGACCACGATGCCGCGGTGCGTGCCGTGCAGGGTGTCGTCCAGGATCGCGTCGGTGGCGCGGCCGGCCGCGGCCGCGGGATCGAAGACCGTCGTCACAGGATGTCCTCCTCCGTCACCGGGTCCGGCCGCGGTACCGCGTCGGGCTCTCCCGGTGGTCCGCCGTGCGTCCACGGGGTCTCCTCCGGGTCGGGCAGCTTCGCGCCGCCTCGCTGCTCGTGCTCGAAGAGCGTGAAGCAGAGGAGGTCCCCCTTCTCCGGCACGGACCCGGTCTCGGGTTCCTTGCCGCGCCCCATCTTGTCGACGATCCGCAGGACCACCAGCCCGTCGCCCTCCGCCGACTCCTCGTACCCGACGAACTCGGCCGCCTGCGGCTTCCCGCCCAGCGACCGGTACACCTTCGTCCGCTCCCCGAGGTGCGGCCGGTCGTCCGTGCGCACGGTCACCAGGGGGCGGGGGCTCGGCCGCTTGCTCTCGCTGTACGCCATGACGACGTCCGTGACCTCACCCGCGAAGGCCTCCCCGACCAGCCGCCGCCCGGCCATGACGAGCGGATCGTCGAGGGCTTCCTGCGCGTCCAGGCGCGCCTGTTCGCGCTCGCGCGTGGCCAGCTTGTTCGCCGCGGTGACCGCGTCGTCACGGCGTGGCTGCGGGGGCTCGCCCGCGGTGACCCGGTCGCGGTGGCCGGTGAACGACCAGCGGTCACGGGTCCATCGGTCGGCCGCGTGGGTGCCCTCGGGGAGCGTCCGCAGCAGGTCGAGGCCGCGCCACACCGCGTCCCAGGTGGGCCGGGTGACCTGCTCGACGAGAGCGCGGATCTCCCGCTCGGCGGCGGTGAGTTCACCGAGCCGGTCGTCCGCCTCCAAGCCGTCCTCGGCGGCGGCCAGGGCGGTCCGCGCGCGGTCGTAGCGCTCGATGGCGGGAGCGAGCAGTTTGTTGTCGAAGGCGGGATCGGTGGCCGGGCCCGCGGGCGGGCACACGAGCTGTCCCCGGGCATCCCGCCGCAACTCGGCCCGCAGCGCGTCCGCCGCGCCCGACGCACCCTCCGGGGGGTCGATCCAGGCGAGCAGCGCCCCCAGGTGCTGGTCCTCCAGGCTGCTCTGGCCGGTCGCCCAGTGCCGGGACAGTACGTCGGTGAGGGCGAGCAGCAGGGCGGAGCCGGGCACCCGGGCCCGCTCCCCGAAGTGCGTCAGCCACCGCCCGAGCAACGGCACCCGAGGCGGCGCCGGATGGGGTGCCTCCGGCTCCTGCTCCGCGGTGCGCCGAAACCGCGTGGAGCGGCCGAGGAGCCGTACGAACTCCACGCCCGCGCGGCTCGGCACGATCAGCTGCGGGGCGTCCGCGCACAGTTCGACCTCGACCTTGACGCGTTTGCCGGTCTCGGGATCGGTCTCGCTGCGCTCGGCCGCCTCGACGACGTCCGCGTACGTGTCCACGTACGGCAGTACGACATCGGCCAGCTCCGCGAGGAATGCGAACCGCAGGTCGCGGTCCCGGGGCTGCGGCACGACCAGCAGGCGGGGTGCGTCCCGGTCCGTGCCCAGCAGCGCCCCGAGCGGGGCCCCGGCCTCACCCGCGGTGGTCAGCGGTACGAACACCAGGGGCCGGTCGGTGAGATGCCGGTGCCGCACGGTGGCGAGGGGCTGGGCCCGCCCGCTCTCGACGGCCTCCAGCCGGGCGAGGGTGGCGATCAGCGACAAGGGGCCACCTCCGGGAGGGCTTCGCCGGCCGGCTCCGGCCGGCCGGCGGGAGGCGTCGCGCGCCCCCGCAGGGCCTCCGCCCGCAGCGCCGCTGCCCTGCGCAGGGCCACGACCGCCGGGTCGTCGGGGTCCCCGGCCGCGCCGTGGGCCGCCGCCAGGACCTCACCGATCGTCGTCAGCCCGCCCAGTTCGGAGCGGAGCGAGCGCCCCAGGGCCGTCACCACGCCTTCGGCGCGGGAGCGGTCGCGGCAGTGGAAGGCGAGCTCGCAGGCGGCCAGGCACTCGGGGGCGTAGGTCGCGGGGACGGACTCGACGGCGGTCGTCAGGTCGGCGGACGGGAGGTCGGGGGCGAAGCAGGTGCCCTCGGGGAGGGCGTCCGCGATGTCCTCGACGCGTGTGAGGCGGTCCAGCTGGCGGCGGGTGACCGCGCGCTGCTTGCGGATGTCGACGGCGGAGGCGGTGGGCAGGTTGGAGAAGTCCTTGGGGCAGACCAGCAGGACCCGGTGGCGAACGTCGGGGACGGTGTCGCCGTCCTGGGCGCCCCGCCCCTGTGGCCCCGCGTCGAGGCGCGCGGCCACCTCCTCCAGGGCGAGCACGTAGACCGCGGACTGGCGGGCGGCGGCGCCCACCTTCGCCGGGTCCGCGGAGCCGTCCAGCATCGGGAAGGACTTGATCTCGACGACCGTCCAGCTTCCGTCGGGATGGACGACGACGGCGTCCGGCTCCAGGAAGGCGGGGGAGCCCGCGACGTCGAGGGCGAGCATGGGGTGGTCGAGCAGGGTCCAGGCGGCGGCCATGGTGGCCTCGCGCAGGGCGAGCGCCGTACGCGCCGCGCGCCCTTCCGGGCCGACCGCGCTCAGGTCAGGGACGACACCGGCCGCGGGCGGCTCGGCGCCCGGGTCCAGCTTCTCGTGCACCAGCCGCAGCAGCTCCGCGCCGCCGTCGGCCTTGACCCGCGCCTCGAACGCGTTCCCCCGCATGAAGGCGAACTGGGACTGGCCGAAGGCGGACGGCGAGCCCAGCGCGTCCGCCAGCTTCGCCTTGTCGACGCCCGCGCCGTCCAGCAGGGCGCGCCGGTCGCAGCCTGGGTTCGCGGCGAGCGCCGCGAGGGCCCGCGCGTCCAGCGCCTTGGGCGGTACGGCGGAACCGCGCAGCTCAGCGAGCCGCTGCCGCAGCACCTTCCCCGGCATCCTTGGGGGAGGCACCCGGCTCGGCTTCAGGCCCGGTTCGGGACTCGCGCTGTCGGGGAATTCGTTCACCCGTGGAAGTCTGGCATCCGCCACTGACAATCGAGGAACGTGCGCCGCGCGAGGCGCCCGCGACCCACGGGACGCGGGCACTGAGCAGCCCCCGCACGCGGTCCGCGAGCCGCAGTACGTACGGGGTCAGCAGCAGCCCGATCCCCATCACCGTGGCGCCCGCCGCAGCGTCGAGGAAGTAGTGGTTGGCGGTGCCCATCACGACGATCGTGGTCAGCAGCGGATAGGCGATGCCCGCGAGCCGGACGACGGGTGTGCGGCCGTAGCGCCACAGCATCACTCCGCACCACAGTGACCAGCCCACGTGCAGGCTGGGCATCGCCGCGTACTGGTTGGTCATGCCGCCGAGGCCGCGCGGCGCGCTCGCCTCGCCGCCCCACCAGCCGTACGAGCTGTACTGGGCCATCGTGTCGACGAAGCCGTGACCCGCGGAGAGCAGCCGGGGCGGGCAGGTCGGCATCAACGTGAAGCCGATCAGCCCGATCAGCGTGGATGTCATCAGCCAGGTGCGGGCGGCGCGGTAGCGCACGGCCCGGGAGCGGAAGAGCCAGATCAGGATCGCGGGCGTCACCAGGTAGTGCAGCGACGCGTACCAGAAGTCGGCGGGGACGCCGAGCCAGGCCTCGCGGGTGAACAGCCGGTTCAGCGGGTGCTCGGCGTTGAGGTGGAGGGCCTTCTCGATGCGCAGGATCTCCAGGCCGTGACCGACGGCGTCGTCGGTGTCGCCCCGGGCGAGCAGCCGGCCCGCCGAGTACGACGCGTACACCATCACGAGCAGCGGCAGCTCGGTCCACCAGCGCAGCCGGGTGTGCGATGCGGCGGTGCGCAGTTCGGTCCACCGGCGGAGCCGGGCGCGCGGTGCCGCCTCGGTTCGCCGTGCATCGGTCTGCGGCATCCGATCGTCCTCCCCCATCTGCTTGCGTGACCTGCGGTTGTTGCCTACGTGACCAGCCGATTGCGCTCCGATGACGCGGCCATCCGATTTTACGGTGTATGTGAACGGCTTAAGGAGGCGCCCCCTGGTCGTCAAAGACGCAGAGATCGCCCGCCGGGTTGCCCGAGGCGGGGGTGGGACATGATGGAAGGACCCATCTCTCAGGTCCGCGTGTCCTCCTCGTCCCGCACGTCCTCCACGCGCACCGGAAAGGCTTCTCTTCATGGCACCGCGCATCCTGCTGGCCCGGCACGGCCAGACGGAGTGGTCACTGTCCGGCAAGCACACCGGCAGGACCGACATCCCGCTCCTGGAAGAGGGCCGACGCGGCGCCAAGGTGCTGGGGGAGCGACTGCACCGGGCGCCCTTCGACGGGCTCTCGGGGGTCGAGGTGCGCACCAGTCCGCTGGCACGCGCGCGTGAGACGTGCGAACTGGCCGGCTTCGGCGAGCGTGCCACCACCTGGGACACGCTCATGGAGTGGGACTACGGCGCGTACGAGGGCATGACCCCGGCCGAGATCCAGGCGGTGCGCCCGGGCTGGTTCATCTGGCGCGACGGCGTTCCCGAGGGGGAGAGCCTGGAGCAGGTCACCGCGCGGGCGGACGAGGTCGTCGCCTGGGCCCGTGCGGAGGACCGGGACGTGCTGGTCTTCGCGCACGGGCACATCCTGCGCTCGATCGGCGCCCGCTGGCTCGGCCTCCCGCTCGACTTCGCGGCCCGTATCCGCCTCAGCCCGACCTCGCTGTCGGTGCTCGGCTGGGCCTACGGAGAGCCCGCGATCGAGGCGTGGAACGACTGCGGGCACCTGAGCGCGTAAGCACCGGCGGGCGGCCGGGATCACGGGATGCGCGGCAGACTCGCGTGGCGCTCGAGGAACGCCGACACACCCGAGGCCCGGCGGTGCGGCAGCAGTACGCGCGCGGTGCCCGCCAACATGGTCTGGATGCGCGACGACTGGACCTCGCCCAGCAGGTCGAGGACGCGCAGACCCGCGAGGGCGGCCTCGTCGGGGCGGCCGCCGCGCGCGAGGTCGTCGGCGAGCTCGGCCGTGTAGAGGGCGATGTTGCGAGTGAAGTGCGGGTCCTGGAGGTGCGCGGCGCGCCGGGCGTGCCGGGCCGCGCGGGTCCAGTCGCCCAGCGTCGACCAGCACTGCGCCTCCAGACCCTCCAGTTCGGCCTCTCCGTAGAAGGTCATCCACTCGGGATCGGTCTCCGAGGGGCCGCGTTCGAAGAGCGTCTGCGCGCGGACGAGCGCCTGCTCGCACCCCGGGCGGTCGGCGAGTCCGGCCCAGCCGCCCGCCTCGCGCAGCGCGAGCAGCGAGAGCAGCCGCGGGGAGCCGAGCGGGCGTGCCGCGCGCTGCGCCGCCTGCGCCGCGCGCACCGCCTCGCGCGGGCGCCCCGCGTCGCGTGCCAGGAACGCCGTGTTGCAGAAGGCGTGCGCCTCGAGGGCCGCGTCGCCGGACATTCTGGCGGTCGCCAGCGCCTCGGCGTAGTGCGAGCGCGCGTCCTCGAAGCGCCCGGAGTCGTGTGCCAACCAGCCCACCGAGATCGCCAGTTCGCCCGCCCCCGCGTACAGCCGGTCGGCGGTGGTCTGCCGGGTGGTGCCCGCGTCGAGCAGCTCGTAGGCCGTGCGCAGCGGCGCCGCGGCCCGCCGGTAGAGGCCGTCGGCCCCGTGCCGGTCGTCGAGCAGCCTGATCCGGCGGACGGCCTCTTCGAGGGCGCCCGCCTCGGACGTCCCCACCCGGTGGACCCGACGGTCCGCGGCCGCGGCCGGAGTGCCGAAGGCGACCCCGAAGGGGCCCAGTGAGGCCGCCGCCACGGTGGCGGTGCCTCCAGTCATGAATGCGCGACGTTGCACGTCGCTCTCCTCGTGGTTCTCGTGCGTGTCATACGGGTCCTGCGTGTCATACGTCTCGGGCGTCTCCTCCGTCTCACCGGTGGCGTACGTCGGGCTCGTGGTGTGGGGAGGGGGCGCCTCGTCCGTGTCGCGCGCCCCTCGGCCGCGCACGGACGAGCGGGGCGAGAAGCCCAGGTCGGTCAGCGTGCGGCCGGGGAACATGTGCAGGAACACCCGTTCGTACGCGTAGTTGGGGCAGCGGATCTCGCCTGCCTCGACCCGCCCGATGTAGCGCGCGTCACAGCTGACCCGCTCCCCGATCTCGCGCGCGGCCCTCCGTACCGTCGCGGCGAACTCGCCCGGCGAGCGCTGTCCGCGCAGCCGCCGGAAGGCGAGATTCGGCCGTGGTGGCCGGGGGGACTGGGACGAGGTCACCGCTGACGACGCCATGGCCGGGCCCTCTCTTGCGAACCGTCGAACCATGCCGGACTCAAGGCGAGTTGTCCGTGTTGCGGCGTGTGTCGCCTTGTCCCGGCGGAGCAAGAACGTACCTGCTGTGACGACGTCGCCACGCTGGGTTTGGCTACAAAACGGATATCTCATCCACGATCTGCCATGAACTGCCATCCTTTGCGGCTGTGTTGTGCCGTAGCCGTTGACGTTCTGACGCGTTGAACCCGGTGGACCGGGAGCGCACCCGAACTCCCGACCCACTCGTGCAGGAGGAGGGGTTCCGTGTTGGAGGCCGGGATGGAGAGCACCGAGTTTCGTACGCCGCTGCCGGCCGACGGGCACCGGCCGTCCCCCGAGTGCGACGCCCCACCGGAGCCGGTCGCCGACTGCGACCTCGTGACCGTTCCGGCGCGCCAGGGGCTGGAGGCGGCCGACATCCTCCGCCGCGGCTCCTGCGCCCTGGTCGGGCCCGTCCTGCTCGACGACGGCTGCGACACCCTCGGCTTCCTGGTGCCGCCCGGCACCGCGGACGCCTGGGACATGCCGGGCAGCACCTGCACCCAGACCAACGGCCGCGGCCTCGGCCTGGTGGCACCCGAGCCCCCGGTCGAGGGCTCGGACTGGCTGCTGCCGCCAGGCGACGCGGACCTCGCGACCGACCCGGCCGTGCTGCGGGCGGCGCTGGGCGAGGCGGCCCGGCTGATCGAGGCCGCGGACAACTGCCGCTGACGCCGAAGACACCGGGCGGCGCCCCCACGGGTTGCCGCTGCGCCGACCTCCCTGTACGCCCTGATAATGGCAGGATGGGAAGGTCGAGGAACAAGCGGTCCGACGACGCACAGGGCGCGGCGCGTGACGCGTCGCGCGGTTCGCGCCGCGGGCAGGCGTCGGCCGACGCCGTCGTCGAGACGGTCGAGGGCGGCCTCGCCGAGCTGATACCCGACCGGGACCGCCCGCGCGCCTGGACCCTCCTCATCGACGGCGCCCCCCAGTCCCACGTCGACCTCGACGACCCCGCCCATCTGAGCTTCGAGTACCAGCGCCGCCTCGGCCATGTCATCGACCTCGTGGCCCCGCCCGGCAAGCCCGTGCACGCCGTCCACCTCGGCGGCGGCGCACTCACCCTCGCCCGCTACACCGCCGCGACCCGCCCCCGCTCCACCCAGCAGGTCGTCGAACGCGACGGGGCCCTCGTCCAACTGGTCCGCCGCGAGCTCCCCCTGGACCCGAACGCCCGTATCCGCGTGCGCTCCCTGGACGCCCGCGAAGGCCTCGCCAAGGTCCCCGACGGCTGGGCGGACCTGGTGATAGCGGACGTGTTCAGCGGCGCCCGCACCCCCGCACACCTCACCTCGGTCGAGTTCCTCACCGACGTCCGCAGAACCGTCAGACCCGGTGGCCTGTACGCCGCCAACCTCGCCGACGGCCCCCCGCTGGCCCACCTGCGCGGCCAGATCGCCACCGCCGCGACCGTCTTCCCCGAGCTCGCCCTCATCGCCGACCCCACGGTCCTGCGCGGCAAACGCTTCGGCAACGCCGTCCTCGTGGCCTCCGGCCACCCCCTGCCCCTGGCCGAACTCACCCGCCGCGCAGCCTCGGACCCGCACCCGGCGAGACTCGAACACGGCAGACAGCTCACCGACTTCACCGGGGGAGCGCTGCCGGTGCTGGACGCGGCGGCGGTGGCATCCCCGGCCCCGCCGGCATCGGTGTTCCGCTGACAGAGGGCGACTTCGCGCCCCGGTTATTGGGCGCCCCGAAAGGGGCGCGAGGAACTGCGCGCCCAGCCACAACAAACCCGCACCCGAACCGCAAAGCCCGCGCAGCTAGTACGTGCCGATCTCCACCCGCGGCGGCCCGTCGTGCCACGTGCAGAACACCGACACCCGGTCCGCCCCCGAAGTGAACTCCACCCGAATCCACGACTCCGTCTTCCACACCTGCATCGACCACCCCGAACCAGGCGTCGCCGAGACGAGCGTCGCGGAGGTCGTGCCGAGATCGAAGACGGCCCGCCCCCCGGCGGTGTCGTAACTCTTGACCTGCCCCGCCGGTCCGGAGGCGCTCGGACCCGGGTCGGCGGAGGGCGATGCCGAGGCGACCGGCGTCGCGCTCGGCCGCGGACTCGCCGTCGGCTTCGAGGCGGCGGGGCTCGGGCTCGCCGAGGGTCGACTCGTCGACGAGGCAAGCGCCTTGGCCCCCTGCGTCGTCGCCCCGCCCGCCATGATGGGCAGCGCGCGCGGCGGATCGTAGGCCGTCCCCGTCATGACCGTGTGGACACCCCACCACGACAGCGTGACCGCCGCGCCCGTGGCGAGCGACCAAGCCAGTACGTGTACGAATCCTCGGAGCATCGCCAGCCATACTGCCTCACGCGCCCCATGGGTGTCTCCCGTCTCTCGGGACGGGACGGCGGCCCGAGTTGTCCACAGGCACCGGACCGGCATCGCACAGATGGCGTACGGTGCGGCGCATGGCAAGTGTGCTCGTGGTCGAGGACGACCAGTTCGTACGCAGCGCTCTCATCCGGCATCTGACCGAAGCCGCGCACACGGTGCGCAGTGTCGGCACCGCCCTTGAGGCGCTGCGCGAGGTTGCCCATTTCTCTTTCGACGTCGTCATCCTGGACCTCGGACTGCCCGATCTGGACGGCGCCGAGGCACTGAAGATGCTGCGCGGTATCACCGACGTCCCGGTGATCATCGCCACCGCGCGGGACGACGAGACGGAGATCGTCCGCCTGTTGAACGACGGGGCGGACGACTATCTGACCAAGCCGTTCTCGGTCGAGCACCTGTCCGCGCGGATGGCCGCCGTGCTGCGCCGCTCGCGGGCGACGGGGGACACACCCGCGTCGCCGGTCATCCGGGTCGGCGGTCTGTCCATCGACCCGCTGCGCCGCCAGGCCGAGCTGGACGGCGCCCGACTGGACCTCACCCGGCGCGAGTTCGACCTGCTCGCGTTTCTCGCCGGGCGGCCCGGTGTCGTCGTCGCGCGCAAGGAGCTGCTCGCCGAGGTGTGGCAGCAGTCGTACGGGGACGACCAGACCATCGACGTCCATCTGTCGTGGCTGCGCCGGAAGCTGGGCGAGACGGCGGCGCGGCCGCGCTATCTGCACACGCTCCGCGGGGTCGGCGTGAAGCTGGAACCACCGGGCTTGGAGCCGCCGCGATGAGGTGGGCACTGGTCAAGGTGTGCGTGGCGGTGACCACGATGGTCGTGGTGGCCTTCGCGGTCCCCCTGGGGCTCGTCATCAAGGAGATGGCCAGGGACCGCGCCTTCTCGAACGCCGAGCGGCAGGCCGCGGCCGTCGCGCCCGCGCTGTCCATCACCACCGACCGGGAGCAGCTGGAGCGGGTCGTCGCCTCCGCCGGCTCGGACGACGGGATGGCCGTGCACATACCGGCGAGCGACGGCGCCGAGGCGGTGAACATCGGGCGGCAGCGCGCCGCCGCCAAGGACATCGCGACCACACGCAGCATCGGCCGCGCCTCCACCACCGAGGTCCCCGGCGGCTCCACCCTGCTCCAGCCCACCGCGCTGAGCTCCGGCGAGATCGCGGTCGTCGAGGTGTACGTCCCCGAGTCCGAGGTCAGCAACGGGGTCGGCACCGCCTGGGCGGTGCTCGCCGCGGTCGGGGTCGCGCTCATCATCGGCTCGGTCGCGGTCGCCGACCGGCTGGGGGTACGGATGGTGCAGCCGGCACAGCGGCTGGTCGAGGGTGCGCACGAGCTGGGGGAGGGGAAGCTCGGCGCGAGGGTGCCCGAGGAGGGTCCGAACGAACTGCGGCTGGCGGCGGTGGCGTTCAACTCGATGGCGGATCAGGTCGTACAACTCCTGGCGAACGAGCGGGAGCTGGCCGCTGATCTCTCGCACCGCCTGCGTACCCCGCTGACCGTGCTGCGGCTCAACACGGCCTCGCTCGGTGACGGGCCGGCCGCCGAGCAGACGCGGGCGGCGGTGGCGCAGTTGGAGCGGGAGGTCGACACGATCATCCGGACGGCCCGGGAAGCCAAGCCGCAGACGGCGGCGACAGTCATCGGCGCGGGGTGCGACGCGTCCGAGGTCGTCCGCGAGCGGATGGACTTCTGGTCGGCGCTCGCCGAGGACGAGGGGCGCAAGGTGCGGGTCGCGGGAGTGGACCGTCCCGTACGGATACCCGTCGCCCGGGCCGACCTCGTCGCCGCCCTCGACGCACTCCTCGGGAACGTGTTCCGGCACACCCCCGAGGGCACGGCCTTCGCGGTCGACGTGCACAACAGCGAGGACGCGGTGATCGTGCTGGTGTCGGACGCGGGCCCGGGCATCGTGGACCCGGAGGCGGCGATGGCGCGCGGGAAGGGATCCGGGAGCGACGGTTCGACCGGCCTCGGCCTGGACATCGTCCGCCGGCTCGCGGAGACGACGGGCGGGGACGTGCGGATCGGTTCCTCGGTGCTGGGCGGCACCGAGGTGCGCATATGGATCCAGCTGGACGGGCGGGCTCCGGTGCGGCGCGGGCACAGGGGGTCCGTGCGGCGTCGTAGGCGGGGCGTGGGCGCGAGCCGGGTGTGAGGCGAATTGGTCTCTACCTTTAACCGTCCCCGATGCCTTCCTTAAGCGCACCATAAGATCGCCAACGGGCGTCCCGATCAGGCGTTTTGCCCGATCTCGGATCGCTAGCGTGCTGCCGCACCACACCCCCCCCGTGAACGGCGAAGGCAGGCACACGCGATGAGCACTACGCACCGGCGCAAGGTCAGTGGCAGGAACAAGGCGATAGGCGGGATCGTCGCCGCGGCCGTGGTCGGTGGTGGCGCCTTCCTGTTCTCCGGGACCGCGCTGGCGGCCGGCGTCGGTGCCGCGTACACCAAGACCAGTGACTGGTCGACGGGTTACACCGCGCAGTACGTCATCACCAACGACACCGGTCAGGCGAAGGGGGACTGGACGCTGGAGTTCGACCTGCCGTCGGGTGCCGGGCTCAGCTCGCTGTGGAACGGAACGTCGACGGTGAGCGGGCAGCACGTCACCGTCAAGCCGCCGTCCTGGGACAAGGACGGGCTGGCGGCCGGCGAGTCGGTCACCGTCGGCTTCGTCGTGAACGGCACTGCGGACCCGAAGGGCTGTGTCATCGACGGCGCCAAGTGCTCGGTGGACGACGGCGCGACGCCGGAGCCGAGCGGCCGCCCGACCCAGTCGCCGACGCCGACCCCGACACCCACCGCCACTCGGCCGCCCACGTCGACCCCCACCCCCACGTCCACCCCCACGCCCACCCCCACTCCCTCCGCCTCGCAGACCACCGGCAGTGGCACAACGACCGGCGCGGGCTTCGCGCCGTACGTCGACACCTCCCTCTACCCGGCCTTCGACCTGGTCGGCAGCGCCACGGCCACCGGTGTGAAGGACTACAACCTGGCCTTCATCACCGACGGCGGCGGCTGTACGCCGAAGTGGGGCGGGGTGACCGACCTCGCCAGTGACGGTGTGGCGTCGCAGATAGGCGCGCTGCGGGCGAAGGGCGGCGACGTCAGGGTGTCCTTCGGCGGCGCCTCGGGCTCGGAGCTGGCGACGACCTGCTCGTCGGCGGACGCGCTGGCGGCGGCGTACGGGAAGGCCGTGGACGCGTACGACCTGACCAAGGTCGACTTCGACGTCGAGGGTGGCGCGCTGCCGAACACGGCCGCGAACACGAAGCGGGCGAAGGCGATCGCGAAGCTCCAGCAGCAACACCCGAACCTGGACGTGTCCTTCACCCTCCCGGTCATGCCCGAGGGCCTGACCCAGGACGGCGTGAGCCTGCTCTCCGACGCCAGGTCGAACGGCGTGATGATCTCCGCGGTCAACATCATGGCGATGGACTACGGCCCCTCGTACAACGGTGACATGGGCACCTACGCCGAGCAGGCCGCCACCGCCACCCAGGCCCAGGTGAAGAGTGTCCTCGGGCTGTCGGACAGCGCGGCGTGGAAGTCCGTCGCCATCACCCCGATGATCGGGGTCAACGACGTCGCCGCCGAGATCTTCAAGGTCGACGACGCGACCCAACTGGTCGACTTCGCCAAGTCGAAGGGCCTCGGCTGGCTCTCCATGTGGTCCGCCGCCCGCGACAAGCAGTGCGCGGGCGGCGCGAAGAACTCCGCCGACGCGACCTGCAGCTCGATCGCGCAGGACGCGGGGGTGTTCTCGAAGGCGTTCGTCGCGTACAAGTAGCCGACACCGCCCCGGGGTTACCCGTCGTGGCGGAACAGGGCCGTCCAGAGGAAGGGCTCGCCGAAGAGCCCTGACTCGGGCGGCTCGTCGCGCATGCGGCGCAGTTCGACCTCGGTCAGGTCGGAGAAGACCCAGCGCAGAGACTCGGACGTGTAGGCGAGTCCGCCGTGCAGTGCGGACTGCTGGTAGAAGGCCTGGTCGGGGAGTTCGGAACCCATCTCGCCGGCGGCGAAGCAGGTGAGGGCGAGATGGCCGCCCGGGGCGAGGACGCGGTCGAGCAGGGCGAGGTAGCTGATGCGACGGTGCGGCGGCAGATGGTGGAAGCAGCCCGAGTCGTAGATCAGGTCGTAAGGGCCGTCCAGCTCGTCAGGGGTGAGCGCGAACGCGTCGCCGCAGTGGAAGCGGATCTCGGCCCCGGCCTCCCGCGCACGGTCCTCGGCCCAGGCGATGGCCGTCGGGGACACGTCGACCGCGTCCACCTGGAAGCCCGCGGCGGCCAGATGAAGGGCGTTGCGCCCCGGCCCGCAGCCCAGATCGAGGGCGCGGCCCGGGGCGATCAGCTTCTCGTCGAGGTATCCGGCCAGGTTCTCGTCCGGCTTCGCGACGAAGAACGGTACGGGCTTGGAGCGGTCTGCGTAGAAGCCGTCCCACCAGGCGGCGCCGCCCGCAGTCCACCGGTCGGCCTCCGGCGCGAACAGGCCGTCCAGCAGCTTCAGCACATCGTCGGTCGTGCGTATGTTCCGGTCCATCCGGTCCCCTTCCAGGATGGGGGAACGGTAGGCCAGGACTCCACGCAAGACCAGGTCAGGACAGCGGTGCGGAGGGTCGCAAAGACCTCTGTGGGAGGCGAGGGGGAGGGCATGCCCGTCCCGGCGCCGGGGCAACTTTCTGAAGGCATCGGCCCGGCTGCCCGGGAGAGATTCCTACTCGTTTGATAAATTGCTCGCATGAGTGACATCGGAGAGACGGAGACTCCGTACGGCGTCGGCGAGGGACCCGCTACCCGCGTCAGTCTTTCCCTCCCGGAGGGGACGGCCGAGGCGATCCGTCGGCGGGTCGGCAAGCGTGAGTTCTCCGCGTTCATCACCGAGGCCGTGGAGCGTGAACTGCGCGGCCAGATCCTGGATGAGTACCTGGCCGACTACGAGCGCCGCAACGGGCCGGTCTCCGAGCCCGAGCAGGAGCGGGCGCGCCGCGTCTTCGACGAGGTGTTCGCCGAGGAGGGGCAGTGGCCCGCCGCAAGCTGAGCCACGAAGGCACCCTCGTCCTCGACTGCGAAGGCCTGTCCAAGTTCGTCGGTGACCATGAGCCTGCCGTCGCGCTCATCGCCGAGGCGCGCAAGCGGGGCATGGAAGTGGTCATCAGCGCGCTCACCATCATCGAGGCGGTCCATCAGGGGACTGACAAGGCTCGGCTCGCCTGGGTGCTGTCAGGGGTTCGAGTCGTGCCTGTCGGTGACGAGGAAGCGAAGGCCGCCTCAGCCATGCTGATCAGCGCCGGGCTGCACGGCCATGAGTACGCGATCGACGCCGTAGTGGCCGAGATGGCGCTGCGGCAGCGCCGCCCGGTGGTCATGCTCACCTCGGACCTCGACGACATGGTCAAACTGTGCGGGGACAGGGTCCGCCTCGTCGCAGTGTGAGCCGACGCATTTCTGCGGGATGCCGGGCCGATATCAAGCACCTGGGGCTCAGTGACCGAGGTTTCCGGCCTTCACCGCGTGAAGCAGGTTCGCCAGGGCGTGGGATGTAGCGGTGGCGATGGTGGCGGGCGGCCGAAGACGGCCGCGGTATACAGCTCATCTCGTACGGCTCCGACGCCTGGGGCGGATGCACGCACGGGCCGGGGCCGGGCAAAGCCACCTGGTTCGAGCTCGGGCGTTGACCGGGCGGCACACGCACGCGATACGCGTCGGGGGCGCGGCACCCCCCCCAGGCGCCGCGCCCCTCCCCCCGCCCCCGGACAAAGGAACCGAATGACCTACTCGGCGTCGGCCGACGCCGCCGACGGCAGCGACCCCGTCCGTGCCACCTGCCCGTACCAGTGCGCGCTGGACTTGGGCGTACGGGCCAGGGTCGCGTAGTCGACGTACACCGCCCCGAACCGCTTGTCGTAGCCGTACGCCCACTCGAAGTTGTCCATCAGGGACCAGAGGTAGTAGCCCCGCACGTCCGCGCCGTCGGCGATCGCGCCGCGCACCGCCGCGAGATGGCCGTGCAGGTACGCGATGCGCTCGGGGTCGTGGACGCGGCCCTCCGGGTCGGGCTTGTCGTCGTAGGCCGCGCCGTTCTCCGTGATGTACAGCGGCAGACCCGGGGCCTCCCGCGAGTAGCGCATGATCAGGTCGTGCAGGCCGGTCGGGTCGATCGTCCAGCCCATCTCCGTACGCTCACCGGGGGTCTGGTGGAACGCGACATCGTCCGCACCCGGCCACGGCGAGTACGCGCTCGCCCCGTGCCCGTCCGCGCGCGGGCCGTCCGCCGACTTCTCCGCCGCCGACACCAGCGCCGGGGTGTAGTAGTTCAGACCGAGCGCGTCCAGCGGCTGCCTGATCACCGCGAGGTCGCCGTCCAGGACGTACGACCAGTCCGTGATCGAGGAGGTCTCCGCGAACAGGCCCTCCGGATAGGCGCCGTGCAGCATCGGGCCGTGGAAGACGCCGTTGGCCAGGTTGTCGATGCGCCGCACCGCCGCCAGGTCCGCCGGGGACGGGGAAAGGGGCCTGACCACCGACGAGTTCAGGCTGACCGCGACCGTGTTGCGGGCCGGCATCGCGGACCTCAGCGCGGTGGTGCCCAGGCCGTGCGCCAGGTTCAGGTGGTGGGCGGCCTTCAGCGAGGCCGCCGCGTCCGTACGTCCCGGCGCGTGCACACCCGAGCCGTAGCCCAGGAACGCGCTGCACCACGGCTCGTTCAGGGTGATCCACTGCTCCACACGGTCGCCCAGCGCCTCGCCCATGATCTGCGCGTACTCGGCGAAACGGAACGCCGTGTCGCGCTCCGGCCAGCCGCCCGCGTCCTCCAGCTCCTGCGGGAGGTCCCAGTGGTAGAGGGTGACGGCCGGCTTGATGCCGTGCGAGAGCAGCTCGTCGACGAGGTTGCGGTAGAAGTCCAGGCCGCGCTGGACCGCGGGACCACGGCCCGTCGGCTGCACCCGGGACCAGGAGACCGAGAAGCGGTACGCGGACAGGCCCAGCTCCGCCATCAGCGCCACGTCGTCCCGGTAGCGGTGGTAGTGGTCGACAGCGATGTCACCGGTCTCACCACCGGCCGTCTTGCCGGGCGTGTGGCTGAAGGTGTCCCAGATGGAGGGCGTACGGCCGTCCTCCCGTACCGCACCCTCGATCTGGTACGCGGAGGTCGCCGCGCCCCAGAGGAAGGCGGGGGGAAAGGTCACGGGCGATGCGGACTCAGGCATGGAAGCGCTCCCATAGGAGGTCGTGGAGACCGACAGTAAGAAGAAGAGGGGGAGGGGCGAGGGAGGGAGAAGAGGGGGGGAGGAGGGGCCGGGGCGGCGGTGGCCCGGCTCCCCTTCTCCCACCGGTCTCCCACCGGCGAACGAGGTCAGCCCTTGACGGCGCCCTGCATGATGCCGCCGACGATCTGCTTGCCGAACAGGGCGAAGACGAAGAGCAGCGGCAGCGTGCCGAGCAGCGCGCCCGCCATGATCAGGGACTGGTCGGGAGTGAAACCGCGGCCGAGTCCCGCGACCGCGACCTGCACGGTCGGGTTGCCGGTCTGGGTGAGCACCAGGAACGGCCACAGGAAGTCGTTCCACGTCTGCACGAACACCAGCATGCCGAGCACCGCCATGGCGGGCCGGGCGGCCGGGAACACCACGTGCCAGATCACCCGCCAGCTGCTCGCGCCGTCGACACGGGCCGCCTCGATCAGCTCGTCCGGCAGCGCCTGGATCAGGTACTGCCGCATGAAGAACACCCCGAACGCGCTCACCAGCGACGGGAAGATCACCGCCTGGAGCTGGTCCGTCCAGTCGAGCTTGGCGACCATCATGTAGAGCGGGATCACGCTGAGCTGCGGCGGCACCATCATCGTGCCGACGACGATCAGCATCAGGGCGCCCCGGCCCTTGAAGCGCAGCTTGGCGAAGGCGAACCCGGCGAGCGTCGACAGGAAGACGACGGTCACCGCGGAAACACCCGCCACGAGCGTGGTGTTGACGAAGGCCTTGCCCAGGTTGGCCTCCGTCCAGGCGACATCGAGATTGTGGAAGAGGTTCGAGCCGAACCAGAACGGCGGCGGGGACTGCGCCAGCCGGTTGGTGTCGCGGGAGGCGGCGATCGCGGTCCACACCAGCGGGCCCAGCGAGCCGATCGTGAACAGCGCGAGGATGACGTACGCGAGGGGTCCCGCGTGCATCTGCCCGCCCGCGCGCGCCGACTTGGTGCGCCGCAGACGCTTCGGCGGTTCGGGTACCGCGTCCGCCGGGGGTTTCGTCAGGGTCGTCGTCACGGCCGGTTCTCCTTAACTACTGGCGCGCAGCCGGCGCGAGATGACGTAATTGACGATCCCGATCACGATGAGGATCAGGAACATCGTCCAGGCGATCGCGGAGGCGCGGCCCAGGTGCTGGTTCACCCAGCCCTGCTCGTAGAGGTACAGGCCGAGTGTCTGGAACTGGTGCTCGGCGCCGCCGGACGCGCCCTTGTTGGCGTCGAACAGCAGCGGCTCGCCGAAGACCTGGCTCGCTCCGATGGTCGAGACGACGACGGTGAACAGGATCGTCGGCCGCAGCGACGGCAGGGTCACGTGGAAGAACTGCTGCCAGCGGTTGGCCCCGTCGAGGGCCGCCGACTCGTACAGGTCCTGCGGGATCGCCTGCATCGCCGCCAGGTAGATCAGCGCGTTGTAGCCGGTCCAGCGCCAGATGACGATCGTCGAGACGGCGATCTGCGAGGGCCACTTGTCGTTCTGCCAGTCGATCTTGTCGAAACCGATCGCGTGCAGCGCCCAGTTGATCATGCCGTAGTCGCGGCCGAACAGCAGCACGAACACGAGCGAGGCGGAGGCGATCGACGTCGCGTACGGCGCGAGCATCATGACCCGGTAGAAGATCGAGCCGCGCAGCTTGTAGTTGAGGATGTGGGCGAGGCCCATCGCCATCAGCAGCTGCGGGACGGTCGAGATGATCCCGATGGTCAGGGTGTTCTTCGCCGCGTTCCAGAAGAAGTCGTCGTCGAAGATGCGGGTGTAGTTGCGCA
This sequence comes from Streptomyces sp. NPDC107454, assembly GCF_055582885.1. Classification (NCBI taxonomy): domain Bacteria; kingdom Bacillati; phylum Actinomycetota; class Actinomycetes; order Kitasatosporales; family Streptomycetaceae; genus Streptomyces; species Streptomyces sp. NPDC107454. The sequence continues at coordinate 30,949 of NZ_JBVJPA010000001.1, forward strand.
GGCCCGCCCACTGCATGTCGGTGGGTGCCGTCAGCTCCACCGTGTGCAGCGAGGCCCAGCCCGTGTAGATCAGCGGGAACAGGCCGAACGCGAGGAACAGCAGGAAGAACGGCGAGACGAACGCGTACGGGCTCCACCGTATGTCCCGCTGCCAGCGGCGGGACAGCCGGTTGCGGCGCCGCTGCTCCTTCTCGTCGGGTACGGCGGCGGGCGGACGGCCCGGGGCCGCGCCCCCCTCCTCGGTGGGGGGCGCGGCGGTGTCGTGCCGGGTGGCCATACCGGTCACTTCTCCAGGTTGTTGTCGATGGTCTTGGTGGCCGTCTTCCAGGCCTCAGCGGCCGACTTGCCCTTCGTGACGAGGATGACGCCGTTGTCGGTCAGACCCTGCTGGATGATCTGGTCCTTCGCGCCGATCACCTGCGTCGGGATGGCCTTGGCGGCCTCGGCGAAGACCGTGCCGATCGGGGTGTCACCGGTCATCGTGTTCTTCGCGCCGGTCACCAGGGGCAGGTTGTAGGCACCGGGTGCGCTCGGGAAGCTGCCCTGCACGCTGAAGAGCTTGGCCTGCTGGGCGGGCGCGGTCAGCCAGGTGACCAGCTTCTCGGCCTCCGTGACGTGCTTGCCGTTCTTGGGCACGGCCAGGAAGGTGCCGCCCCAGTTGCCGGACTTGGGTGGGGCGGCCACGTCCCACTTGCCGGCGGCGTCCGGCTTCGACTTGCCCTTGAGGTAGCCGAGCATCCACGGCGGGCAGGCCACCGCGGCGAACTTGCTGTTGGCGATCGTCGTGTCCCAGGCCGGCTGGAACTGCGTCTGGGCGCCGACCAGGCCCTCCGAGGCTGCCTTCGCGGTCAGGTCGAAGGCGGACTTGATGGCCGGGTTCGTCTTGTAGACGACCTTGCCGGAGGAGTCGTAGAACTTCTCCTGGTTGCTGCTGATGATCGCGTTGAGCAGACCACCGGGGGAGTCCATGAAGGTGGTGCCGCTGGGCGCCTTCTTCTTGTACGTCTCACCCGCGGCGACGAGCTTGTTCCAGTCGCCCGCCCACAGCTGCCCGACCTTGTCGCGGTCGGTGGGCAGGCCGGCCTGCTGGAAGAGGTCCTTTCGGTAGCAGATCGCCATCGGGCCGATGTCGGTGCCGAGTCCGATCGTCTGGCCGTCCTGGGTCGTGGCCTGCTGCCACTTCCAGTCCAGCCAGTTGGTCTTGCTCACACCCGAGACCTTGGACAGGTCGACGAGCTTGCTCGCCTGAGTCTGTACGACCTCGGCGATGTTGCCGACTTCGACGGCCTGCACGTCCTGCAGGCCGCTGTTGGTGGTGAGGTGGTTGACGAGCGCCGGGTAGTAGTTCTCGTTGCGCTCGACGACGTTCTCGGCGATCTTGATGTTCGGGTTGAGCTTCTCGTACTCGGCGTAGAGACCGGCCTCCTTGAATCCCTGCGTACCGAAGAGACCCAAGGTGATCGTGGTCTTGCCCTTGCCTCCGCCCGTGCCGCTGCTGCTCCCATCGCTGCTTCCACCACTGTCGTCGGCACAGCCGGCCAGCAGCCCTGTGGTCAGCGCGGCGACGGCCGCGAGGGCCCCCAGACTGCGGGACCGGCGGGTGATCGTGCGCATTGCGTCCTCCTGTTGCCTGACGTGCCGACCCCCCGGCCAACTGCACTGTTGGGCCCGTTGTTTCTCGCTGCGGCTCGGGCGGGGAACGTGCGGGATGTGTATGTGTCAGGTACCGTGGGAGCGCTCCCACAGGTGATGTGTTGAAGAGTCGTCGGTTCACGCGGGGGTGTCAAGGGAGCCGACGCGGAGAGATGCGTTCAGTTATCGGCCTGTTAGCTAACTCCGGGGGAGGGACGGGAGAGACATCGCGGACGGTTGAAGTGGCTCGTGTCAGTGGGGTATTGGCCCCGGCGGGACGGTCGGCCGGGGGTCCCTGGCCGGGATGGACGCAACCTCGTCCACGTACGGGTCGCCGAGGTCTGGGTGATGAACGGGACTGTTAGATTCCAGGCCAGTCGCGGAGCGCGCGACGTCGACGGGAGGCGGACCATGGCAAGCCACGGAGCGCGGGGCCGGGGAGGCGGCCGGCCGACCCTGGAAGAGGTCGCGGCGCGCGCGGGCGTGGGCCGCGGCACGGTGTCCCGGGTCATCAACGGCTCCCCGAGGGTCAGCGACGCGACCCGCGCGGCCGTCGAGGCGGCGGTCGACGAACTCGGCTACGTCCCGAACACGGCGGCACGCGCCCTCGCCGCCAACCGCACGGACGCGATCGCCCTCGTCGTCCCCGAGCCCGAGACCCGCTTCTTCGCGGAACCGTACTTCTCGGACATGCTGCGCGGCGTCGGCGCGGAGCTCTCCGAGACCGAGATGCAGCTGCTGCTGATCTTCGCGGGCAGCGACCGGGAGCGGCAGCGCCTCGCCCAGTACCTGGCCGCCCACCGCGTCGACGGCGTGCTCCTCGTCTCCGTCCACGCCGACGACCCGCTGCCCGACCTCCTCTCCCAGCTGGAGATCCCGGCCGTGATCAGCGGTCGCCGCTCGGCGGACGAGACACTGCCGTCCGTGGACTCCGACAACTACGGCGGCGGCCGCATGGCCGTCGAGCACCTGATCGCCGGGGGGCGTCGGCGGATCGTCCACCTGGCGGGGCGCCTCGACGTCTTCGGCGCCCAGCGCCGTGTCGACGGCTACCGCGAGGGCTTGCGCGCGGCCGGACACGAGGTGGACGACAGGCTGATCGTCCCGGGCGACTTCACCGAGGAGGGCGGCCGGCGCGCGATGACCGAGCTGCTGGCCCGCTGCCCGGACCTGGACGCGGTGTTCGCGGGCTCGGACGTGATGGCGGCGGGCGCCCGCCAGGTCCTGCGCGAGCTGGGCCGCCGCATACCTGACGACGTCGCCCTCGTCGGCTACGACGACTCCGCCATCGCCCGCCACATGGACCCGCCCCTGACGAGCGTGCGCCAGCCGATCGAGGAGATGGGCCGCGCCATGATCGATCTGTTGCTCGGGGAGATCGCCGACCGTCGCCCCGCGGTTTCGCGCGGTCTGGAGAAGCGGCAGGTCGTGCTGCCGTCCGAACTGGTGGTGCGGGCCTCGTCCTGACGCGCGGAAAGGCTTCGATAGTGCAATCTGATCGGTATGGTCCTCCATCCGTTGCTCGGAGTCGATGAAGTACCCGCCATGGAGCCCTACCTGGGCAGGGTGGGGGAGGTGTTCCAAGCGTTCCCGGAGCAGGACTCGGGGTGCGTGTCGTACGGTGTCCGTCTGCTCGACGGCGCGCGCTGGTTCGTCAAGGAGGCGGCGACCGACCGCGGCCGGCACTCGCTCGAACGCGCCTGGGCCTTCCACCGGGCCGTACGGCACCGGGCGATCGTCCCGCAGGTCCACCGCATCGCCGTGGGGCGCGGCGGCGCCGCGGTGGTGATGCCCTGGCGGGAGGGCGAGGTGCTGTACCCGGCCATGGTGGGTGGATGGCGCGACCGCAGGGGCCCCGGCAGCCCCATGGCCCGCTTCCGCGCCCTGCCGATCTCCCGCGTCCTCGCCGCCTTCGAACGCGTCCTCGACGCCCATCTCGCGGTGGAGGTCGCCGGGCATGTCGCGGTCGACTTCTACGACGGCGCGCTGCTCTACGACTTCGGGGGCGACGTCGTCCACCTGGTCGACCTCGACGAGTACCGGCCGGGCCCGTTCGTGGTCGAGGAGGAACGCCTGCCGGGTTCGCGCCGGTTCATGGCCCCCGAGGAGTTCGTGTGCGGGGCCGTGATCGACACCCGTACGACGGTCTTCACCCTGGGCCGCACCGCCCGGCTCCTGCTGGACGCGGGCGACGAGGAACGCGCCTGGCGCGGCACCCCGGCCCAGCAGGCGGTGATCGTCCGGGCGACCCGGTCCGACCCCGAGGAACGCTTCGAGGACGTCCACCGGTTCGCCGACGCGTGGCGGGCCGCCAATCGCCCGCACGAGGGCTGAGGTCACCGCCGTAGCGGCAAGGGGGCTGAGGTCACCGCCGCAGCGGCAGCTCCCACCGGACTTCGCCGTCCTGGTACCGGTCGGTCGGGCCCAGCCCGGCGGCCGCGGCGACGGCCGCGGAGGCCCGGTGGCCGGGGTGGACATGCGCGACGACCGTACGGACGCCGGGCTCCTCGCCCAACCGGCCGACCAGCCCCCGCGCCGCCTCCCCGGCGAACCCCCGCCCCTGCCAGGGTGTGCCCACCACCCAGGCGATCTCCGCGACCTCCCCGGTGACCGTCGCCTGGACCGTACCGACGAGACACCCCTCCTCGCGCAGCCGCAGTACCCAGTTGCACCAGACGACGGCCGGGTCGGGGGAGCCCGCGACGAGGCGTTCATAGCGTGAACGCAAGGCTTCCGGAGTGGCGGGTGCGCCGCCGATGAACGTGTGCAGCGCCGGGTCGGACAGCACCTCGGCCATGTCCCCGGCGTGTTCGACACGTAGGGGAAGGAGATCGAGACGGGCGGTGCGCAGGGTGTGGGCGGGGAGGTGGGGTGGAGGCATTGGGTGAGCCTAGGGCCTGTCCGGCGGATCATGCCGCAGACGCGGGGCTTGGCACGCCCATCTGCGGCGTTGTCGTCGGTTGCCGACGCTCCGCGTCGTCGCCCTCCTCCGCCTTGCAGCTGGACGCACCAAGCCCCGCTCACCAGCGTCGATGAAGCACCGCCGGTTTCCTGCGACTTGATCCGCCGGACAGGCCCTAGAGGGCGCGCCGGACGCGCACGGGCCCGACCGCACGGATCCACGGCAGGACCGCACGACTGAGGCCCGGTCCGCTTGTGCGGACCGGGCCTCAGTCGATCAGGGTGAGTGACGGGACTTGAACCTGTGCCCATGCCCGCCGCGTGCCGGATGGGGATCCGGAATTACCGGCGCCCGGCGCCCGGCGCCTGGCTTGAGAATGGCCGGAGTGCCGCACCCATGAGGCGGTCACGGCTTTGCCGTTGGAGGTGCGGAGGGTGCGCAGGCGCATCTCCTGAACCGGGTGTGAACAGCCGTGGCAGGCGTGGCGGAGGCTGCCCGTGTTCGGGGCGGCCTCCGCGACGGCACGTCGAACGGGGTCCCTGTCGGGGCTGTTCGCCGGCTACTCGTCAATGCTCGGTGGTGAGGTCGACGCTCACTTGGTGGCGTAGACGGCGGTGTAGCCGCCGATGAGGTGACGCGCCTCCACCTTGGCGAAGCCGGCGGCCCGGAGCCACTGGGTGGCATCCGCGACCGTGTACTCTGATCCGCCCTCGGTGTCGATGAGCATGTTGAGCGACAGCATCAGGCCGTAGGTGTTGTGGCGGCGCTCGTCGTCGATGATGGCGTCGTAGACGATGAGGGTGCCACCCTCGGGCAGGGCGTCGTAGGCCTTCTTGAGCAGGAACTGGCGCTGCTCCAGGTTCCAGTCGTGGAGGATCTGCCCCATGACGTAGACGTCGGCCTCGGGCAGCGGGTCGGAGAAGAAGTCCCCGCCGTGGAAGGTGAGGCGGTCGGTCAGGCCGTGGGCGGCGACGAACTCCTCGAACACCGGGCCGACGGGGGGAAGCTCGAAGACGGCTCCGGTGATGTCCGGGTGGGTGCGCAGGACGGCGGCGGGCACGGCGCCGAGGGCTCCGCCAAGGTCGATGACGTGGCGGCGGCCGGTCCAGTCGAAGTCGGCGGCCAGTGCGGCGGCGAGGGGCGTGCTGACTCCGTTCATGCCGTTGAGGAAGTTGCGCCAGGCGACCGGGTCCTGGCTGAGCGTCGCGAAGAACGGGGCGCCGCTGTGCGCGACCTCGTTCTGCGGGGCGCCGGTCCGCAGCGCGTCGGTGAGGTTGTTCCAGAAGCCGAAGAGACGCGTGTTGGCCATCTCGAGGATGCCGCCCACGTACGACGGCTTGGCCCGGTCCAGGAACACGTCCGCGGCGGGGGTGTTGCGGTAGGTGCCCTCCTCGTCGCGGGTCAGCACGTCGAGCGACACCAGGGCGTCGAGGAAGTCCGCGGAGGACCTGGGGTGCAGGCCCACCTCGGAGGCGATGGACTCACGGTCACGGCCGCCGTTGGCCAGCGCGGTGAAGACTCCCAGCTCCACTGCGCTCAGAAGAGTCTTGGAAGCCATGAAGCCCAGACCGAGTTGAAGAAGCGGCTCAGGGGTGATCGTGTCGTTGACCGACATTTCTCTCTCCACTTGATTGAAAGTTGAATGGTAAACAGTTTTTGGCCCATGGCCATCTGTGGGACTGGCGTGGGTGTGATGGCGGAGTGAATGGCGGGGGAGCGCCCTTCCGGCCGCCCGAGTCGCCCTTTCGGGCGCTGTCCTGCGGCCCGGGCCGGCCTCGTCGCGGTGCGGGGAGGCGCCGGCCGTCTCGTTCCCGGACGGCCGCCGATGGCGGGGCGGTCGCGGGTCGGCCGGCCGGAGGCTGGGTGGCGGCATCCGGCGTGATCGGTGATCGGGTCCGGTCCGGTCTGCTCCGGCCTGCTCCGGTCTGCTCCGGTCCGGTTTGCTCCGGTCCGGTCCAGTCCGGTCCGCTTCGTATCGCGGAGTGCGGCCCGTCTCCTGCCCGGCGGCCTTGAGGTGCGGGTGCCGTGCGTCGGCCTCAGAGCGTCTTGGTCTGGCCACCGTCGATGAGGGTCTCCGTTCCGGTGATGTTCGCGGCGAGGGGTGAGGCGAGGAACAGGGTGAGGTCGGCGACTTCGTGCGCCTCGCTGATGCGTCCGGACGTGATGCCCATGCTCTGCGGCACGAGGACGTCCAGCGCTTCCTGCGCGGTGGTCCCGGCGGCCGCGGCGGTGGCGTCGGCGAAACCGCCCGGTGCGGTCCAGAACGGCGTGCGGACCGGGCCCGGAGCGATGGCGTTGACGCGCACGCCCTGAGGTGCGAACTCCTCGGACAGGGACTTGTTGAGGTTGGTCAGTGCGGCCTTGGCCGCCGAGTAGTCGACCACCATGGGGAAGGGCAGCCGGGCGTTGATCGAGCTGATGTTCACGATGGCCGCGTCACCCGCTGCGATCAGATGGGGGAGGGCGGCGCGGCTGGCGCGGACGGCGCTGAAGAAGGTCAGGTCGAAGATCCGCCGCCAGTCGGCGTCGTCGACCTTGAGGAACGACTCGCGGGGTTCGGCGGCGCCGACGTTGTTGACCAGGATGTCCAGGCGCTGGTGTCGCTCCACGGCCTGCTGGATCAGGCTCTCCGCTCCCTCTCTGGTGGACAGGTCGACCGACACGACGGTGACGTCGTGGTCGGCTGCCAGGGCGTCCAGCTCGGGAGTGGAGGAGCGGCTGCCGGCCACGACCTTGACGCCCTCCCGGGCCAGCTTCTCGACCACGGCCAGGCCGATGCCCTTGCTGGCTCCGGTGACTACGGCGACCTTGTCCTTGAGGTGCAGTTCCATGACGGTTCCTTTCTGGATTGATCAATACATAATTAAGGTACGACGAACCGCGGATGCGGGCGCTGTGCGGGTTCTCCGCGGTGTGTCAGTCCAGTACGCGCATCGCCGTGGACAGGGCGTCCTCCATGAACTCCCTCCCCATGCGTGCTCCGCCGACGACGCGGATCCCCTGGATGAACGTGGTCAGGAACCTGGCCAATTCACTCGGGTTCTTCTCGGGGGAGATCTCCCCGCGTGCTTGTGCCCGCTCCAGGGCGCCGGCGAGCGAGGACTCGACCTGCCGGATCGCGGTGTTGACGCGGTCTGCCGCCAGGGGGTGGTCGCCGCACTCCGTGGCGGTGTTGACCACGAGACAGCCACGCGTGGGGTCGGCCAGGTCCGCCTCGATGAGGGAGGTGAGCACCCTGCGGACCGCCGGCCGGATCCCGGGCGTCTCGTCGAGGGTCGCCTCCAGGTCGCCGCCCTGGAGGGAGATGTACCGGTCGAGGGAGCGGACGTAGAGCTGCTCCTTCGAGCCGAAGGCCGCGTAGAAGCTGCCGCTGCCTATGGACAGTTCCTTCAGCAGGTCCTGCAGGGAGGTCTCGGCGTAGCCCTGGCGCCAGAACAGATCCATGGCGCGGTCTACCGCCTGGTCCGTGTCGAATTCCCTGATGCGTGCCATGGGGACAGCGTAGCGCGCTTTGTGGAATAGTCAATCCATAATCGGGGGCTTGGCTCGCTCAGCTGTATCCGTGCAGGTGAGGGCGGGTGCGCTGGGGACCTGCCGCCGTGTGCCACGCGAGAGGGGCGAGCCCTGGTCGCTTGTCGGCGATGGTGCCGGTCCGCTGCCGGAAGATCACGACGTCCACCGGTGACGGGCCGGCGCCCCGCTCAGGCGGGCACCGTGAGGTTCAGGTCCAGCACAGGAATGTCGACGCGGCCGTCGCCGTCGGTGTACCAGCGCCAGTGTGCGTCCTGCGTCTCCCCGTAGACGAGCCCGGTCCAGCCCGCACCGCCAGGACCGCACAGGGCTGCCAGTTCGGCGGCCTCCCGCCCGGTCGGTGTACCCGCCACCACGACCAGGCCCTTGACCGGCCGACGCGAGGCGGCGCCGCGCACCGTTCCTTGCGCGGGGACCGGAGTGGTCACGGGCTGGGGGGTGACCTGCGGCAATTGCTGGAGGCTCGGCGGTACGGCGAGCGGCGGAGCGTCGGCCGTTCCCCGCAGCACGGTCACCGGAGTGCCCGGGCGGGTACGGGCGATCTCCGCCAGCAGGTTCTGTACGACATCACGGGCCACCGCCTTCTCACCGGTCACGCTGAGGACGCCGTCCAGGCGGCTGAGGTCGACGAACACAGGCTTGCCGTCGGCGTTCGTGCCGGCCCGGACCAGGCAGGCCGTGGTGGGGACGGCGGGTGAGGCCATGCCGTCCCCGCCGGGGAACTGCCGGCCTGGCGCGGCAGCGGGACGACGCCAGCGCGTGCCGTCGATGCCCGTCCACGGTGCGCCGGCAGTATCGGACGCCGACAGCCACACCGTCACGCCGGCGTCGTCGACGCTCAGCGCATGCACCGGCCGCTCGGGCTCCCGGTCCGTGGCGGCGAACTCGCCGAGGGCGCCGTAGGCACGGCGCACCGAGTCGGCGTCCGCGTCGAACCTGCGGCTGGTCGCCTGCCGATGCGCCAGCCTGCGGCGACGGCGGGCGGGCTCGCCCAGCTTGTGAAGGCCCTGGCGGACGACGGCGATTCCGGCACGAACCTTCCGCCGGCCCACGATGCCCGCGGTGACCAGGGCGAGCAGGATCGCGCCGAGCAGCGCGATCGCGGCGGCCAGGGGGATGGTGAGCATGGTGGACTGCTCGCCGCCCGTGTCCGTGCCCGGCGGGGCCGTGGACCCGGAGGCCGGGGGAGTGGAGGCGCTGCCTTGGCCTCCGCTGTCCCTGGCCAGTTGTACGCCGGGTCCCGAGGCGTCCTTCGGCAGCCGCAGGATCCAGCCCGGGTGCAGTTGGTCACCGGGGCTGTCGAGGGCGCCTCCGTCCTTCTGCGTCAGACCGCGGTTGAGTTCGAAGATCTCTTCGGCCCGTGCCGCGTCTCCCAGTGTGGCCGCGGCGATCGACTGCAAGGTGGCGAGCTGTCCGCCGGTCTGCGTCGGGTCCGGGACCACGAACACCTTGATCAGGTCGTCGCCGAGAGGTGCTGCCTGTGCGGAACCGGCTGCGCCGAGTGCCATCAGGAACGCCGCCAGCAGGGCTGTCAGGGCGCACAGCAGTGCCTGCGATATGCCGTGTGCCGCGGCAGTTCTCGGCCGATGCTCGGGCACCTGGCCCGCGCCGTTGCTCATCGTGTCCACCCATGTCGTCCGGTGTTGCGTTGCACCGACTACACGGAGCCGCCGGGCCAAAACGTTCGAAGGTGAAGCGAAATTTATTGAACCTTCCATGAGCCCTGCCCCGTGTACCTCGCGATCGCACGCCTCAGACACCGGACCGGGGGAATCGCAATGGCACGTCGGCACTCGAGCCCCGAGGACTTCCAGCTTCTCGGGATGGACTCGGACCCGACGCCGGGCGACCCCGACCTCATCCAGGGCATCGTGACGCGCTACCGCGACATCGGCGACAACGCGGAGAGGGCGCTCAACCTCGTCAAGAAGGACGGGGGGATATCCACGGGCAAGGGTGCGGCGATGGACCGGCTCATCGCGAAGATCGGCGACGATCTGCCGGACAAGCTGACCAAGACGATGAGGTCGTACCACGACGCGGCGCAGGCCTACGCCGATTACATACCCCAACTGCGGGTGGCGCAGGGCGACTTCGACCAGGCCGTGGACCGGGCCCGAGCCGCCGCACCGCAGGCGAGCCAGCCCTCCCGGCAGTTGAGCGCCGACGCGACCGATGAGGAGCGGGCGCAGGCGCGCTCGACCCAGGACTCCATCGACGCCGGCCAGGCCGAGATGAGCAGGGCGCGGAGTCTGGCGGAGCAGGCGAAGACGCTGCGGGAGAGAGCGCAGCGCCGGTGCGCCGAGGTGCTGGACCGGGCGGCGGACGAGGCGATCCCGGAGCGGAACGTCTTCCAGAAGATCGCCGACTTCTTCAAGGACTTCCCCTTCGTGCAGATCCTGCTGGCCATCCTGGTGGCGGTGGTAGGGGTCTTCTTCCCCCTCGCCGGAGTCCTGCTCGGCGGCCTGCTGTTCGTCTTCAACCAAGTCGTGGCGAGTCAGACGGGCGGAATCAAGGCCGGTGACTTCGTCACCGGTCTGCTGGGCCTCATCCCCGGCGGCTCGCTGCTCAGGGTGGGCGGCCGAGCCGCGGAGGCCATCGGCTCCGCCGTGCTTCCGGCGGCGGTGAAGAACTCGGCTCTGATCGGTCGGGCCTCGGGCAGCATCAGCAGGATCGGCGAGACGCTCACCAACAGCAAGGTCGTCGGGGGCTTCCTCAGTCGTCCCATCGTCAAGAACACCGGGGAGTTCGCCGGGGAGGTCGTCGGTAACTTCGCCGCCAACACCGCCATCGAGGCGGCCTCCAAAGCCGCCAACCACGACAAGCTCACGCCTGAGGGCATCCTCGCGGGCGCCGCGGCCGGTGCCTTGGCCGGAGCGGCCTTCAAGCGCGTGGTGGGCGCTCTCGGCAAGGGCGAGAGCGGCCGGTTCGGCGACACCGCGGAGCCTGCGGTCGGTGATTCCCGCGGCAAGCAGGTGTCCGACCAGCTGGGCAGCTTCCTCGAAGAGGGCGCCACTCTCGGAACGAAGATCGGGGTCGGCGTCGCCCAGGGCGGCGACCCCAATGAGGTCGCCGCCGGCGAGATCGCCAACTCGGCTTCGAAACTCGCCGTAGGCGCGATCGGCAGAGCCGGCCTCGGCCGTGCCACCGGCAACCTCACCGACAAGATCCCCTTCAAGGGCCGCCCCCGCCCGGATGCCGAGCCGACGTCATCACCGGACGCGTCTCCGCCGCAGTCGCCGACGGGTTCCCCGCCGCGGTCGCCGATTGATGCGCGTCCTGGGTCGCCGGATGGTTCTGTGCCGCAGTCCCCGGTGGGTTCGCATCCCGCGACGCCGACGGGTTCTGTGCCGCAGTCGCCGGTGGATGTGCGTCCTGGGTCGCCGACGGGTTCTGTGCCGCAGTCGCCGGTCGATGGGCGTCCTGCGTCGCCGGATGCTCCTGTGCCGCAGTCCCCGGTGGGTTCGCATCCTGCGTCGCCGGATGCTCCTGTGCCGCAGTCCCCGGCGGGCTCGCATCCCACGTCGCCGATCGATGTGCATCCTGGGGTTTCGCCGGACGGTTCTTTGCCGGCGTCCCCGGTGGGTTCGCATCCCGCGACGCCGGTGGATGTGCGTCCCGCGTCGCCGGATGGTTCTGTGCCGCAGTCGCCGATTGATGGGCGTCCTGGGTCGCCGGGCGTTCCTGTGCCGCAGTCTCCGGTGGGTTCGCATCCCGGGGCGCCGGTGGATGGGTCTCCGCCGTCCCCGGTGGGTTCGCATCCTGGGTCGCCGGATGGTTCTGTGCCGCAGTCGCCGGTTGATGCGCGTCCTGGGACGCCGGGCGCTCCTGTGCCGCAGTCGCCGGTGGGTTCGCATTCTGGGGTGCCGGATGGTTCTGTGCCGCCGTCCCCGGTGGGTTCGCATCCTGGGTCGCCGGATGGTTCTGTGCCGCAGTCGCCGATTGATGCGCGTCCTGGGACGCCAGACGTTCCTGTGCCGCCGTCGCCGGTGGGCTCGCATCCCACGTCGCCGGTGGATGCGCATCCGGTGCCGTCGGATGTTTCCCCGCCGCAGGCCCCGGCGGGCTCGCATCCCGCGACGTCGGGCCTTTCTGTGCCGGACGATCTGGCGAGGCAGTCGGATCTGGTGGGGGCGACGAGATTCCCGAACGTCGATGAGGACAAAGTGCCCGTGTTGGGTGTGGCGATGAGGGACGCCGCGCCGGAGTCGCCGTCCTCGACAGGCTCGCATCCTGTGTCCCCGATCGACGTCCCCCCGCGTCCTCCGACACCGGTGGACCCAGGCCCCGCAGTCCCGCCGGCGGCCCCGCCCGACCCGGCTCCCGCACCGGCCGTGGCCGACGGCGAGGGCGGCTAGCCGCACACGCACACCCAGTTCTCCGTCCTCGAACGGATGGACGGAACCAACCGCACCAGCAAGGAGTACCTCCGTGCCCAACTACAGCGTGAACTCCGACACCACCTCGTCGACCTCGCAGGCGCTGCTCAACGACTTCTCCCAGCTTCAGGACAAGCTGAACGAGGTCAGGACCAAGATCTCCAGCCTGCTCGCCGACGGCTACAGCACCCCGGCCGCCCAGCAGAAGTTCTCGCCGTTCTTCGACGAGTTCGCCAAGGGCTTCGAGCAGGTCAACCAGGGCCTGCAGGGCATCGGCCAGTACGTGAAGTCCGTCGGTGAGGCCTTCGACCAGACCGACAACCAGCTCGGCTCCGCTCTGTCCTGACCCACCGGCCGTACCCACCGCTACCCGAGAAGGACGATGAGCAGTGCGACTGACCGTCAGCGTTCGTGACCCGCGGGCCGAGGGGGTGTCCACCACCGTCGCCGTGCAGACCGAACCGACCGCCACCGCGGGCAGGTTCGCGTCCGAACTCGCACGCGCCGTCGGGTACGCGGGGGCCGACGGCACCGCAGAGCCGGAGCCGGCCCTGTACCTCGGCCCGACGCTCGTCGACCCGAGCAGCACGCTGCAGGTGGCGGGCGTACGGGACGGCATGGATCTGGGGCTCGGCGCTCCCGTTCCGCGGGAGGCCGAGCCCGAGGGCCGTAGTGAGGTCCGCATCGTCTCCGGGCCGGGTGCGGGCACCACCTACCGCCTGGTTCCCGGCGACTACGACATCGGCAGTGCCCCGGGCTGCCGTATCCGCCTCGCCGAGGGCGCGCCCGCGCACGCGGCACGGGTACGGGTCCACCTCGACGGCCGCGCCGAACTCCTCGAGGCCGAGACGGCGCTGGTCGACGGCAAGCCCTCGCACCACCCGTCCCCATGGCGCGAGGGCAGCCAGCTCGCTGTCGGCAACATCCTGCTCGAACTCACCTCCAGGCGCGTGGCGCGCGCTCCGCTGGTCGCGGCGGAGGACGGGCTCGGTCTGGAGTTCAACCGGCCGCCGAGGTTCCTGCCGCCCGCGGCGGGAGCGAAGTTCCGGCTGCCCACTCCGCCCGTCAAACCCGACAAGCGGCCCATCCCGCTGCTGCCGATCCTGCTGCTGCCGGCCGGCAGCGCCGCGATCGCCATCTTCGTCACCCACCGGTGGTCGTTCGTCTTCATCGCCCTGCTCTCGCCGATCGCAGCCCTGGTCACCCAGTTCGGCGGGCGCAAGCAGGCGATGCTGAAGTACCTGGAGAAGAAGGAGGAGTACGACCGGGCGCTGGCCGGTGTCCGTGCGGACATCGACGCCGCCGTTCTGGACGAACAGCACAACCTCCGTCTCTCCCTGCCCGATCCGGCCGCGCTGCTGCAGATGGCGGTCCAGCCGTCGGAACGGCTGTGGGAACGCCGGTGGCAGGACCCCGACTTCCTCTCCGTCCGCGCGGGCACCACCGATCTGCCCTCGTCGGCCAGCGTCGACGACCCGGAGCAGGACGAGCACCGGCGTAACACCGTGCCGTGGCTGTACCAGGTGCCGGTGGCTCTGCCACTGCGCCGGGTGGGCGTCGCGGGTGTCGCCGGATCGGGCGCGACCCGGCTGGCGGGATGGCTGACCGCTCAGGCCGCCGCCCTGCACAGCCCCACCGACCTGCGCATCGTCGTCCTCGCCGGGCCGTCCGGCGAACGCGACTGGTCCTGGACCCGCTGGCTGCCGCACAGCCAGGCCCAGGGCGAGGACGCCTACGCCCTGATCGGCAGCACCGCGGACTCGCTGGCCCGCCGCATCGGCGAACTCGGCCAGATCGTCGCCGCCCGCGGCGCGGCCGGACCCGACATCACGCGGGGCGGCGCCAACGGTTACCCCGACATCCTCGTCGTCCTGGAGGAGGCCCGTCGGGCCCGCTCCCTGCCCGGCGTGATCGCCCTGCTGCGCGACGGCCCGGCGGTGGGCGTCCACACCATCTGCATCGACCGGGAGGAGCGGCTGCTTCCCGAGGAGTGCGGCGCCGTCGTCGTCACCGAGGCCGGCAGCGGGACCGCCAAGGTCCGCACCGGCTCCGCCGCCGCGCTGGAGAACGTGCGCGGCGATTCTCCCGAACCCGCCTGGTACGAGGACTTCGCGCGGGCTCTTGCCCCCTTGCGGGGTGTGGGCGACAGCGACGAGGGCGCGCTGCCAGGATCCGTACGGCTGCTGGACCTGCTGGGGATCGAGCCGCCCACCGCACAGGCGCTGGCGGCGGGCTGGTCCTTGGGCGGCCGTTCCACGAAGGCGGTCCTCGGCGTCGGCTACGACGGTGAGTTCGCCGTCGACCTGGTGCGCGACGGCCCGCACGCCCTCATCGCCGGCACCACCGGCTCCGGCAAGTCCGAGCTGCTGCAGACCCTCGTCGCCACCCTCGCCGTGGTCAACCGGCCCGACGAGATGACGTTCGTCCTCGTCGACTACAAGGGCGGCAGCGCCTTCGCCGAATGCGCCGACCTGCCGCACACCGTCGGCCTGGTCACCGACCTGGACACCCGGCTGGTGGAGCGGGCCCTGGTCTCGCTCGGTGCCGAACTGCGCCGTCGTGAAACACAGTTGGCGCACGCCGGTGCCAAGGACATCGAGGACTACCTCGACAAGCGCTCGCGGGGCGGCGACGTCCTGCCGCCGCTGCCGCGGCTGCTGCTCGTCATCGACGAGTTCGCCTCCATGGTGCGCGAGCTGCCCGACTTCATATCGGGCCTGGTGAACATCGCACAGCGTGGCCGGTCCCTCGGCATCCATCTCGTGCTGGCCACCCAGCGGCCGGGCGGCGCGGTCACCCCGGACATCCGGGCCAACACCAACCTGCGGATCGCGCTGCGCACCACCGACACCAGCGAGAGCCGCGACATCATCGACGCTCCCGACTCCGGTGACATCTCCCCGGCCAACCCCGGCCGCGCCTATGCCCGTCTCGGTCCGTCGGCGCTGCTGCCGTTCCAGTCCGGACGCGTCGGCGGCCGCCGTCCCGGCGGCCTGCCCGCCGCAGGGACGGAGGTGACCGTCAGCGCGATGCCGGTGTCCTGGAACGATCTCGGAGGCCCGCTGCCGGATCAGCGCGCACGCAGCGGTTCCCCGGCGGCGCAGACCGAGGCCGTCACCGACCTCGCCGTGCTCGCCGATGCCGTTGCCGTTGCCGCCACGCTCGCCGGGGTGCCGCGCCAGCCCAGTCCCTGGCTGCCGCCGCTGCCCGCGCTGCTGCCGTGGACCCCGGCGCCCGCGCCGAAGCCCGCCGCCGAACGTGAGGCCGAGCTGCCCGCGGTCGTGTACGGCATGGTCGACCTTCCCGCCCAGCAGAGCCGCGCGCCGCTGACGTTCGACCTCGACCGGACGGGCCATCTGCACATCATCGGCTCGCCGCGCAGCGGGCGCTCCCAGACCCTGCGCACCCTGGCCGCGGCGATCGGCCAGGCCCATGGGGCCGACGACGTGCATCTGTACGGCATCGACTGCGGCAACGGCGCGCTCAACGTGCTCACCGAACTGCCCCACTGCGGTGCGGTCGTCGACCGCACGCAGATCGAGCGGCTGGGCCGGCTGCTGGACCGGCTCGGCACCGAACTCACCGCACGCCAGGGCATCCTGGGCGCGCGCGGCACGGCGGACCTGACCGAACTGCGCCGCGGCCAGTCCCCGCACGAGCGGCTCGCGCACATCGTGCTGCTGGTCGACCGGTTCGAGGTCTTCGAGCGCGAGTTCACCTCGTACGACAACGGCAGCTACATGGAGCGCCTGCTGCGTCTGCTGCGCGACGGTGCGGGCGTCGGCATCCACGTCGTACTGGCAGGTGACCGAGTGCTCGGCAGCAGCCGTTTCTCCGGCACCACCGAGGACAAGATCGTCCTCAGGCTCAACGACCGCCAGGACTACTCCAGCGTCGGCATCCCCACCAAGTCCGCACCGTCCGACCCCGCGCCCGGCCGGGGCATCCGCACCCAGGACCTCAGCGAGGCGCAGATCGCCGTCCTCGGCGAGGACCTGGCGGGCACCGCGCAGGCCGAGGTCCTGGCGGCACTGGGCCGGCAGCTGACCGAGCGTGAGGCCGCGGTGCCCACCGTCCGCCGCGCGATCAGGCTGGACGTGCTGCCCGACCGGATCGCGTACGCCGACGCCCTCGCCCTGCACACCGGCGGAGGACCGATGCGGCCCCTGGTGGCCGTCGGCGGGGACACCCTCACCTCGCTCGGCCCCGACCTCACGGACGTGCCCACCTTCGTGATCGCCGGGCCGCCGCGCACCGGACGCAGCACCGCGCTGCTCATCGCGGCGGAGTCGCTGCTGGCGGCCGGCACGGGCCTGATCGTGCTGGCGCCGAGACGCTCACCCCTGCGCGATCTGCAAGGACGGCCGGGCGTGGTCTCCGTCATCACCGACGCGGAAGTGGCGGCGGGCGACTTCCGGCAGGCACTGGGCAGCGTCTCGCAGGAGTACGGGGTGATCGTCGTGGACGACGCCGAACTGTTCATGGGGGCCGAGATCGACTCCGACCTCGCACTGCTCGCCCGCGGCGGCGCCGGAACCGGCTGGGGAGTGCTCGCGGCCGGCAACGCCGAGTCGCTGTCGCTGAGCCTGGCCGGATGGATGGGGCAGGTGAAGCGCAACCGCACCGGCATGTTGCTCTCCCCGCAGGGGCTGAGCGACGGAGAGGTCATCGGTGTGAAGCTGACCCGTGGTGTCGTCGGCCAGGCCCCGCAGCCGGGGCGCGGTCTGCTGCACCTGGGCGACGGGGTGCTGCGGACCGTGCAGGTGCCGTTCCTGGAGGCGGACCGCTAGAAGCCGGGGTGCACCCTCACCTCCCACCGCGGGGCGGCCATCCGTACGACGGCCGCCCCGCGGTGACGTTCAGGGGCTTCAGCCCGAGGAGCTGTCCTGGGCGTCGACGGCTCCCACAGGGACCTGGACTCCGTCAGCGCTGATGAACCGGAAGGTGCTTGTGACGGCGTCGAAGAGGTCGTACACCTCGTTCTTCAACGGCAGGTTGGGGCTGGCGAGGGTGATCACGAGGAAGTCCTGGGTGGTGCCGGGCACCGGCATCATCGTGTGCATCGTCAGCAGCTTGACGTCGATGTCGCCGGTCAGCCGGGTCACCTCGGTGCCGGTGACGCGCGCCGCCGCACCGACATGAGGCACCTTCACCGAGGTGATCACCCGGTCCTTCGGCGCCACACTCGTGGCCGAGGAGACACCCACCTGCGCGGACAGCACGGGCAGCGTCAGCTCCTGACCCACGGGCGTGGTGACGGCGAAGACCATGCCATACGCCATGAACAGGCCGTCGGGATACATGGCCGCCGTGCCCACTGCCAGCAGTGCTCCGTGGCGGCGTGCCGCGCGGGTCACCTCACGGCCCTGCCGGAACATGTCGTTGATCTGAGCCTTCTCCCGTGGGTCGTCGGTCGAGGCGAGAGCCTGTGTGCGGACCCGCGCCAGTTCCTCGCCGCTCAGATCGATCTGCTGCCACCCATCGGGGATGTCCAGCAGGAATCGCTGTGCCGTGCTCATCGGTCACCCTTCACCATGTCCGTCGGGGAGGTCACTTACCGCCACCGTCGCCGAGATGTGCCACCGCGTCCTGGTCCGTCTTCGCGAAGGAGTCGAGGATGTTGTCGATGGCGTCGCGGATACCCTCCACCTGCTTCTGCAGTTGGTGCTTGCCGTCCTCCCACCTGTTCTCGAAGTTCTGGGCGGCTCCGCGGGACAGCTCGGGGCCGAACGCCGCATCGAAGTTGAACGTGTTGTGTCCGATGTCGATGTTCTCGTGCACGAAGCTCAGCACCTTCTTGGCCTCCCCGAGCTCGCCCGCGGGAATGTGGATGTCCGTTGCCACTGCCGGCTCCCGTTTCTGCGCGATGGCCAGTTGTCTCCGCGAGGAACACGAGGCCACACGGCCGGATCGTTCAACCAGGCGGCGTGCGAGGCGATTTGGGCACGGCATTGAACCCTCGGCGACCTCTGTCTCGTGTATTTCGCATGACCTCGTTCTTCAGCGGCCTGCTGTCCCCCGGCGCCGCCAAACGCCGTGCCACCGTCGCCACCGTCCTCGCGGTGTGCGGTGTGGCGAGCCTGACCGCCTGCGGCAAGACGATCCAGATCGGTGACAGCAAGGATCCGTCCACCCCGGCCACGTCCTCGGCATCCCCCACGACGGCCGCGCCCGGCCAGGGAGCCGGCAACTCGGCGCTGCAGGTGGTGGACTCCACGGCGCAGGACGCGGGCCTGAACGGCACCGGCGGCACGGTGGTCGGAGCGGCGGTGCAGGAGACCCCGCCCAAGTGGGTGCAGCTGTCGGCGGTGACCTCGCCGCAGCTGCCGGTGGCCCACCTGATCAACATCAACCAGGCGGCGCTCTACCGTTTCGACGGCGACACCGCGGAGCCCTCCCAGTCGAACTGCAAGGACGCCTGTGCCTCGAAGTGGCCGCCGGTGACGATCAAGGAGGGCGGCAACGTCTACCTGGCCGGCGTGAACCCGAAGGAGGTCGGTGCCATCCGCCGGCAGGACGGCCAGGTCCAGGTCACGGTCGGCGGTTGGCCCGTCTACCGCTTCTCCGGCGACGCCGGGGCGGGCGATCTGAACGGGCAGGGCGTCGACGGTAAGTGGTTCGCGGTCGGTCCCACGGGGCAGAAGGCGGTGCGCTGACACCGCTCACCGTTGGGCGGAACATCCCGGTGCGCCATGCGCTCCCGCGGGGAGAGGGGCCGGCGTTTGCCGCCTCACCGGCGCCGCTGTGTGAACCCGTGCCGTTGTGAGCCGCCGCCGGGCTGCTGGGCGGCTGCTCCCCGGCGGCCGAGCGGAAGAGCCATGTGGACACCGCCTGGACCTGGGGCCGAGGCGAAGCGAGAATCCATCGCGGCCTGGTTTACCGTTCAGACCGTCGGCCGCGGCGCAGTACCCTGACCTTCCAGACAGACCGAGTCCGAAGACCCGGCTGATGGGGGGAACGTGGAGCTCATCGGTCGGGACGATCAGCTGGGTCTGTTGCGCCGGCTGCTGGCCGAGCCGCGGAGCCACGGGAGCGCGGTGCTGGTCCGCGGGGCGCCCGGCATCGGGAAGACGGCGTTGCTCGCCGAGACCGCCGCCCTCGCCGAAGGGCTCGGCTACCGGGTCCTGCGCACCAGCGGTGTCGAGGCCGAGAGTGACATCCCCTATGCCGGTCTGCAGCTCGTCCTGCGCCCTTTGACCGCGGGAGCCGTTGAGCTCGCCGCGCCGCACCGGCAGGCCCTGGACACCGCGCTCGGGCACGCCGAGGCCGGTGTCCCCGACGTCTTCCTGGTCGGTCTGGCGGTTCTCAACCTCCTGGCCGACGCGGCCGCGGTCGCGCCGGTGCTGGTCCTGGTCGACGACGCCCAGTGGCTCGACGACGCCACCGCCAGTGTCCTGGCCTTCGTGGCGCGCAGGGTCGGCACGGAGCCGGTGGTCGTGGTGGGAGCCGCACGCGACGGCTACCGGTCGCGGCTGAACTCCGACGAACTCACCTCCGTGACCCTGGGCCCGCTCACGGACGGCCAGGCTACGGAACTCCTGGCGGACCGCGCCCCGGATCTGCGGCCGACCGCGCATCGCCGACTGCTGGCCGAGGCTGCCGGGAACCCCTTGGCCCTGACGGAACTCTCCCGCACCCTCGGCGCGTCGGCCGATCCGCACCTGTCCCAACTGCCGCTCACCGAACGGCTCGAACGGGCCTTCACCGACCGCCTGGAGACCCTGCCCGACATCACCCGCAGTCTGCTGCGGATCGCTGCCCTCGACGACAGCTCCTCGCTCCCCGAGATCTACCGCGCGACCCGGCAGTTCACCGGCGCGACGGCCGGAACCGCGGAGCTCGACCCGGCCGTGCGCGCCCGGCTCGTCCAAATCGTCGGTACCGAACTACGGTTCGGGCATCCGCTGATGCGGTCGGCGATCCACCAGACCATGCCCACCGGCGTCCGCCACGCCGCACACGCCGCACTCGCCGCCGTGCTCGACGAACACCCGGACCGGCAGCTGCGCCACCGGGCCGCCGCGGCCGACGACCCGGAGGAGACGGTCGCCGCCGCGTTGGAGGACGCCGCTCACCGGGCCGCACGCCGCGGCGGCATCGCGGCGGCCGTCACGGCCCTCGAACAGGCCGCCGCGCTCAGCGAGGACGCCGACCGCCGAGCGGAACGACTGTTGCGTGCCGCCGACTTCGCCGTCGAGCTCGGCCGGCCCGAGACCGTGACCCGGCTGCTGGACCAGGCGCTCACCGGGCCGCTGTCGCGGCGGCAGCACGCCACGGTCGTCTGGCTGCGCGGCCGCTTCGACGAGGGACTGCACAGCCACTCGTCCGGCGCCAACTCCCTGACGGCCCTCGCCGAGGAGATGGCCGCGGAGGACCGTGCGCTGGCGCTGCGGATCCTGTGGAGCGCCGCGCAGTTGTGCTTCTGGTCCGACCCGGGCCCGGCGGGCCGCCGCACGGTTCTGCAGGCCGTGGAGCGAATGGAGCTCGACGAACTCGATCCGTGGCGCCTGGCCATCTGCGCCTACGCCGCGCCGGTCGACCGCGGCGCCTTCGTCCTGGACCGTGCCCGGCACGTCGCCCTGAAGGAGGGCGACGACGGCCGCGCCTACCGCATGCTCAGCACCGCCGCGCTCCTCGTCGGCGGCTTCGACCTGGCGCGGGCGTTCTCGGCTGCCGGCGGTGCGCCGCTGCGTGCCCAGGGACGCCTGGGGCTGTTGGCCCGGACGGTCGGCGCGGACGCGTGGAGCGCTCTCGTGGTCGGCGACCTCGGCGCGGCGATCGCCGCGACCGAGGAGTCACGAAGGCTGGCACGCGAAACCAGCCAGACGATGATGTACGCGTTGATGACCGCCACCGCGGCCAAGCTGGCCGCGTTGCGCGGTGAGGTGGATTCCGCCCTGGAGCTGGCCGACGAGGCGGAGGAGATCGGGCTGCCGACCGGGGCACGTCCGGTGCTGGCCACCGCGTCGATGGCACGCGGACTGGCCGCGCTGGGCGCGGGGCGGTTCGAGGAGGCCTTCGGCCATTTCCGCCGGCTTCACGATCCGGCGGATCCCGCGTTCCAGGTCGCCCTGCGGCTGACGGCCGTGGGTGACCTCGTCGACGCGGCGGCGCACTGCGGGCGGCTGGAGGCCGTGCTTCCGATCGTGACGGAGCTGGAGGAGGTCGCCACGGTGACCACCGCACCGGTGCTGCACGCCGAACTGCGTCTGGTCCGGGCGCTGCTGGCCGCCGACGAGGACGCCGACCCGTTGTTCGCGGTCGCGTTGAGCGCCGACCTCAGTGCCTGGCCGCTGATCAGGGCCCGTACCCACCTGGCCCATGGCGAATGGCTGCGGCGTCGGCGGCGCAGTGTCGAGTCCCGCGACCACCTCCGTGCCGCTCGCGACATGTACGACGCGCTCGGCGCGATCCCGTGGGGGGAGAGGGCTCGCCGGGAACTGCGCGCCGCGGGCGAGACCAGCCGCCGCCGGGCCCCGGACGCCCGGGACCAGCTGACCGCCCACGAGCTGCAGATCGTCCAGCTCGCCGCCGACGGGCTGACCAACCGCGAGATAGGCCAGCGGCTCTACCTGTCGCACCGTACCGTCAGCTCGCATCTCCACCGGATCTTCCCCAAGCTGGGCGTGGTCTCGCGCGCCGAGCTGCGGACGGTGGTCAACGCAGTGCGCTGACCACCGTCACATGACGCTCGCTTCCGCCTGTGCGGCGCTCCTAGCGTCCCCCATGTCAGGACATCAACAAGTGGGGGAGCGGTCCCATGGTGTGGAACGGCATCCAGCATGCGTCCAGGCCGCCGATCGTCGGACGGCATACCGAACGCGAGGCCATCGGGCGACTGCTGGACGCGGTGCGCGACGGCCTCAGCGGAGCACTGGTCCTGACCGGCGAACCCGGGATCGGCAAGACCCGGCTGCTGGAGTACGCCGCGGCCCGGGCCGCGGAACTGCGCGTGGTCCGCCTGACCGCGGTCGAGTCCGAGACCGGTCTCGGCTTCGGTGCGTTGCACCGGCTGTTGCGGCCGTTCCTGAACCGGACGGGCCGGCTGCCCGGGCCGCAGCGGGCCGCGCTGGACGCGGCCCTGGGCCTGGTGCCGGGGCCGCCCGCCGACCGCTATCTGGTCGGCCTTGCGACGCTGACACTGCTGTCCGCGGCCGCCGCCGATCAGCCGCTGCTGTTCCTGCTTGACGATGCGCACTGGCTGGACCGGGAGTCGGCCGAGGCGCTCGCGTTCACCGCCCGCCGACTGCATGCCGACTCCCTGGGCCTGATCATCGCCGTCCGCGACGGGCTTGGGGACAACGGCCTGTTCGACGCGCTGAACGTGCACTCCGTGACCGGTCTGCCGGAGCCGGAGGCCAAGATTCTGCTTTCCTCCGTCCCCCGGCGGGTGGACGCGGACGTGGCCGGCCGGATCGTCACCGGCACCGGTGGCAATCCGCTCGCGCTGCTGGAGCTGACCGACGCCCTGGCCGCCGAGCAACTGTCCGGAGTCGCCCCGTTGCCCGATCCGCTGCCGGTGAGCCGGCTCCTTGAGGGCCACTTCCAGCGCCTGGTCCGAGCCCTGCCGCCCGAGACCAAAACCCTGTTGCTGCTGCTCGCGGCGGCCCCCTCGGACGACACCGGAATGATGTGGCGGGCCGCCGGGCGGCTGGGCCTGTCCGCCCGCGCCGTCCAGCCGGCGGTCGCCGCGGGCATCCTCGACCGGGACACGCCGGCGGCCTTCCGGCATCCCCTGATCCGCTCGACGGTCTACGCCGGAGCCCAACCCGGCGAGCGCCGCCGGGTGCACGCGGCACTGGCCGCCGTCTGTGACCCCGTACGCGATGCCGACCGTCGTGCCTGGCACCGGGCCGAGGCCGCCGAGGGCGTGGACGACGGCGTCGCCGACGACCTGGAGGCCGCCTCCGAGCGAGCCCGCTCCCGCGGCGGCTACTCCCAGCAGGCCCTGTTCCTGTCGCGCGCCGCCGATTTCACCGGCGACCCGGACAAACGGGCCGAGCGGCTGCTCGACGCGGCGCAGGCCCATCTGATGTCCGGTGACGCGCCGGCGGCAGGGACCGCGCTGGACCTGGCCGGCGCCGACATTCGTGGCCCGGTGATGCGCTCGCGCGAGCTGCGGATGCGGGCGACCGTGCTGATGTTCCAGATCGTCGTCGCCGACGTCCCGGCGATGCTGATGGACGCCGTGACCCGGCTCGACGCGCAGGACCCGCGACTGACCTGGGAGCTGCTCTGCGAGGCACTGCACGCCGCGCTGGTCGCCCACGACTGTACGCGGGGCACCTCGCTGACCGAGGTCGCGGCGGCCGCCGTCGTCGCGCGGCACCTCCCGGACTCCGCCGTGCGCGGCCGCGACCTGCTGATGGAGGGTCTGGCCCGTCGCGTGGCCGAGGGCTATGAGCGCGGCGCGCCCGTGCTGCGGACCGCCCTGGACGGGCTGCGGGGCGGCGACGCGATCGGGGACGCGAACAGTCCGTTCGCGGTGATGCTGTCCATGGCCTGCGACGATCTGTGGGACGTCCAGGCCGGGCGTGAACTCACCGACCGTCTGGCGGCGGCGGAGCGCGACACCGGCGCGCTGTACGCGCTGAGCATCACGCTGCTCGTCGAGGCGCGTTACGAACTCTGGGACGGGCGGTTCACGGAGGCGGAGGTCCGCTACGCCGAGTTCGACGACATCGTGGCCGCCACGGGGTTCCCCGGCGGCGGAGACATCAACCGGCTCCACCTGTTCGCCCTGACCGGCCGGGAGGCCGAGCTGCGGGCGGCTGCGCGGCGGACCGCGGAGATGAGGGGCATCGGCCTCGGCCTGCACGAGCTGCTGGCGCAGCACGCGCTGACCCTGTTCGAGCTGGGGCAGGGCCGCTACCGGCAGGCGATGAAGCACGCGCGGGCGGTTTTCGAGGAGGACCCCCCGGCCTGCGGCAACCTCGTTCTGCCGCTGCTCATCGAGGCCGCTGTGCGCACCGGCGACCGAGCCGGCGTGGCCGGAGCCCTGGCCCGGCTGGAGGAACGCGCCCCGCTCGCCGGTACTCCCTGGGCGCTGGGCTCCCTGGCCCTCGGCCGGGCGCTGACGGCCGACGGCGACGATGCCGAGAAGTTCTACGAGGAGTCGGTCGACCTGCTGGGGCAGGCTCCGCTGGGTCTGGAGCAGGCCCGGTCCCGGCTGTTGTTCGGCGAGTGGCTGCGCCGCCGCAAGCGGCGTTCCGACGCCAGGAGGCAGTTGCGCGCCGCGTACGAGAGCTTCGACGCCTTCGGCGCGGTGCCGTACGCCGAGCGGGCCCGGATCGAGCTGCTGGCCACCGGCGAGACAGCCCGCAGGCGGACGGAGGAGACCAGGTTCGATCTCACACCGCGGGAACGGCAGGTGGCCGCCATGGCCGCCTCGGGGCTGACCAACGGGGAGATCGCGACGCGGTTGTTCGTCACCGCCTCGACCGTCGAGTTCCATCTGAACAAGGTGTTCCGCAAGCTCGGCATCACCTCCCGGAAGCAGATCCCGCGCGCGATCGGCGAACCGGGCCCGGGGGCCGAGCACTGATCCTCGATCGCCCGCCGATCCCCCCGGCCGCCCGCTGCCCTTCGCGGCGGCCGAGCCGGACGCGGACGCCGAGCCCACCGGCCGCTACGGTCGCGATCGCACTCGGGCCCAGCGACAGCGTCCCCGTTCGATGCCCCGGATGACCGTCCGAGGACCAGGCGCCGAAGCCGGTCAGCCCCAGGGCCGCGGATGCGACCACGAGATGGCCGGGGAGCTCGTAGCTGTCCCGCTGCCTCCACAACCCGTTCGGCCGGGATCGCCAAGGCTGTAGGACAAGGTGCTCGGGGGTGCGGCAGCGGATTCAGGCGGCGGCCGTCTCGGCTGTCAGGTGTGTGCGGATCCGGTTGCGGAGCTGGCGCAGCGCGTAGTGCTGCCGGGATTTGACGGTGCCGGCGGGGATGCCCAGGATCCGGGCGGTCTCCTGCACGGTCCTGTCGTGCAGGTAGGTGTGCACGAGGACCTCTTGGTGCTCCTGTGACAGGTGCCGCAGCAGGGCCATGGTGTCGACCGAGGTTGCCACTGTGTCGGCGTGGTCGCTCTGGAGCATGCCCGGGTGGTCCGTGCCCGGGGACTCGTGGCGGAAGCAGGCGCTGCGTATGCGGTCGATGGCGAGGTTGCGGGCCACGGTGAGCAGCCAGCCGCGTACGGAGCCGTCGTTGGCACAGAGCCGGTCGGAGTGGTGCCAGGCGCGTATCAGGGTCTCCTGCACGATGTCCTCTGCCGTGTGGCGATCGCCCAGCATGCGTTCGACGTAGGCGAGAAGCGGCTTGGCGTGGTCGGCCGCCAGTGTCTGCGGGAGGTGTTCGCAAGGTGCGGCCGGCGGCTCACTCGGTACAGCTGCGCAAATCATGTCGATCCCATTCAGGCCGGGTTCTGCCCGTCGACGCTGCTCGCACGGGCGGTTCCGGCTGCATGGGGGCAGGGCGGGTGCGGGATCGCCGAACGACGGGGCAAGGCGGTACGCCGGCCGAGCCGGGTGTGCAGCCGGCAGCCGACGGGCACGACGCATTTCGTGCCTGCTTCGGCGAAGTTCCTGTCGGAAGCAGCGCGTTCGGGGATCGTAGGCAGTTGCCGAAGCCCAAAAGCTGACGAGATTCTGACGGAGGGCATGCCACAGCGGCGGTCGGCGTGGCGAGGGTGGACCCGTCGTCCGGCGCCTTTGCAGCCGCCCGGTCACCGAACGGGCTCTCTGCCTCCGAACCCCCGATCCGTCACCGTGCTCCTGCGCACAACACGCTCCTGCGCACAACACGGTCCTGAGCTGCTCCGGGGTTCAGTCGCTCTGGAGAAGTTTCGTGCGGACGCCCTCGGCGTCGGGGTGACCGATGTCCTCAAGGATGTCCAGCGCCTGCCGCAGAGCCTCTGCCGCTTTGTCCGTCCGGTCCGCGGCGAGGTGCGTGTCCGCGATGTGGATCAGGGTGTCCGCCACCAGATAGGAGTCGCGGAGCTGCCGGTACATGTCGAGAGCGCGGCGGAAACTGTCGAGAGCCTGGTCGTGGTGGCCCAGATGCCGGTAGGCGACCCCCAGGCTGTCCCACGCCGCGGCCTCGCCGTTGCGGTCGCCGGTCTCCCGGTGGATCGCGAGGGAGCGGCTGCACTCGTCGACGGCCTTGTCGTACTCGCCGAGCAGCAGGTACGTCCACCCCACTTCGTTGTGCACGCTTGCCTCGCCGTTGGGATGTCCGGCCGCGCGGTACAACTCACCGGCGAGGCGGTAGTGCTCCAACGCCTCGGTATGGCGGCTGTGCTGGTTGGCGATGAAGGCTCCGTAGCGATGGACGCACGCCTGGCCGCGCCTGTCGCCAAGCTCCTTGAACAACCGCAGGGCGCGCTCGAGGTGTTCGTTGGCGCCTTCCCACTGCCCGAGCCGACTCAGGGCGAAGCCCAGGGCGCGGTGCCCGTGCGCCTGCCCCAGCAGGTCGCCTCCCCGCCGCGCCGCCGTGATGGCTGTGGTCTGTACCGTCTGCTGCTGCTGCCAGCGCCCGTTGCGGTCCAGGTACAGCTCGAGCACGGAGGCCAGCTGCCAGCTGAAGGCGCCGTCACCGTGCCGGCCGCCCTGCGCGACGGCGGCCAGCAGCACGGGCCGTTCACACTCGAACCAGTCGGCCGCGCCGCGCTGGTCGGAAAACCGCTCGGGCAGGGTGTGTGCGGCCGGACGGCGCAGGGTGATCCGTTCGCGGTGGGGCGCGAGGACGGATTCCGCGGCGTGGGCGCTGTGCAGGTAGTGGTCGAGAACGCGAGTGGTGGCCGCCTCCACGTCGTGCGCGGTCTCGAACTCGCCGACCAGCTCCGCGGCATAGGCCCGGAGCAGACTGTGGGAGGTGAACCGGCCGGGCTCGTTCTCGAAGAGCAGATGAGCCCTGACCAGCTCGGTGAGGCAGGACCGGATCTCCCTGGTGCTGGTGGCCGCCAGGCTCGCCGCGTCGGCGAAGGAGTAGTGGGGGCCGGGGTGCAGGGCGAGCAGCCGGAACAGCTCGGCCGCTCGTGGTGTCAGTGCCTGGTAGGACCAGGAGAAGACGCAGCGTGCGTCGGCGAGCGGAGGCTCGCCCATGAAGGCGTCGAGGCTGCCGTGGCTCGCCCGCAGTTCGTCGGCGATGGCGGCCAGCGCGTAGCCGGGGTTGAGTGCGGCCCGCGCGCTGACGATGGCCAGTGCCAGCGGAAGCCGCCCGCACAGGGCGACGATCTCGGCTGCCGCAGCGGCCTCCCGGGTGACTCTCGCGCTGCCGAGCCGACGGGAGAGGAGCGCGAGGGCCTCGTCCTCGTCGAGCGGACTCAAGGTGACCGAATGCGCGCCCTCGACAGTCATGAGCCCCTGCAGTTGGTGGCGGCTGGTGACGATGGCGAGACAGCCGGGCGGGGCGGGAAGCAGGGGACGCACCTGCTCGGAGTCGCGGGCGTTGTCCAGGACGACCACGACCCGGCGACCGGCCAGGAGGCTGCGATACAGCGTGGTCTGTGCCTGCAGCCCCGCCGGGATGCGGCTGACGGGTACGCCGAAGGCGTCGAGCAGCGCACGCATTGCCTCGGGGCCGCTCATGGCAGGCCCTGTCAGGGAGAAGCCCCGAAGGTCGACGTAGAGCTGTCCGTCGGGGAAGCGGTCGGCGAGCCGGTTCGCCCAGTGCACGGCCAGGGTGGTCTTGCCGACTCCGGCCATACCGCTGATGACGACGGCCTGGGCGGGACCTTCAGGCTCGGGCACCAGCGTGTCCAAGAGGCCGAGCTCGCTGCTGCGGCCGGTGAAGGCGCCCAGGTCCCGGGGAAGTTGCGCGGGACTCGGAGTGCCGGTGGTCGCCGCCGGGTCAGGGCCGGGCTCCGCGGGTGCCTGCGCATGGGGCTGCCGAGGCCGGTTCAGCGCGGTGAGTTGTGCCTCCCGCAGCTCGGGACCGGGGTCGAGGCCGATCTCGTCGGCGATCCGCGCCCGTACGGCCTGGTAGGTCTCCAGAGCCTCGGCCTGACGGCCCGCGGCGGCGAGTACCTCGATGAGCCGGGCCTGCAGCCTTTCGTCGAGCGGGTGGTGGGAGGCGGCCTGGCGGAGGGTGATCAGGACGTGCTCGGTGAGTACGGCACCCGCGGTGGGCACGTACCCGGCCGCCTCCTTGACGGCGGCGACGTGCTCGTCGTCCACGGCGGTGAAGACGGGGAGGGCCCGGACCTCGGGCGCAATGCCGGAGCCCGCCGGGCCTCGCCACAGATCCAGTGCTTCGACCAGCAACTCCACGGCCTTCGCCCGGTCGCCCTGCTGCGCCGAAAGGCGCGCGTCCTGGCGCAGCGCTCTGAAGCGCAGCAGGTCCAGTTCGTGCGGTGCTGTGTCGACGCGGTAGCCACCGGAATCGCGGACCAGACGGCGCGAGGCGGTGCCGGAGAGCAGTCCGGGTTCGAACAGCCGGCGCAGCGCCGCGACGTGACGGTGGATCACGTTCACGGCGGTGGCCGGTGGATCCTCGTGCCACAGTGCGTCCACGATCCCGTGTAAGGGGACGGGTTGGCCCGCGTGCGCAAGGAGCAGGGCCAACAGCGCCCGCTGTTTGGGCGGGCCCAGCTTCAACTCGGTGGTGCCCTGCCAGGCCCGGACGGGTCCAAGGATCTGAAAACGCATAGCCAGCTGATTCCATTGGTCTTCGGGCGCCGGGCACGGATCCGGCGCTTTTGGTACAGGGGCTGTGCAGGGGAGGGCTGTCCGGAGGGACGAGGCCGGTCCGCTCCGGAAACGGCGGGACACCCTCCATGTCCGATGACATCGCCGAGTGCGTCCCCGCGGGGCCGCGCGGACGGCCTGCTCCCTCCGTAACAAAGACCCGCCGACCGGTGGATTCCTTGATCTCCGGAACGGAAGAACGCGCGGCCCGATGCTTCCGGCGGGTCGCGAGAGGTGCGGCCGGCTGCGGTTTCGTGTGGAAGGCCGGGTCGCACCGGCCGCCGGCGGAGTGGTGGGCCGGGAGGTGGGGCTGTGCGCGCAGCGGGAGTCGGTCAACCGTCGTCCACGACCGGATCGAGGTGACGCGGTGACCGTCATCGGCGCAGCGCTACGACGGAACTTGCTGAACTGTCATTCTTCCGCGGTCGCGAAGAAATCGAGGTAGTGGCGCGCGAGTTCGACGGGTGCCTCCAACGGGATGTTGTGCCCGGCTTGCTCGATCACTACAGGTGTGACGTTCACCGCGACCTGAGTCATCTGTTCCCCGGGTTCCGCAGCGAGGTAGGCGCGGCCACCGACGGCCAGCACCGGGCATTCCAGCGGGATGGCGAACTGCGGTCGGTTCTGGCCGGCGTCGATCTCGGTGGCCCGGTACAGCTCGAACACCGCGTGGTTGCCGCCCGGTTCTTCGAGCCCTCGGGTGTACTCGTCCTCGTCGACGTCCGTGTACGCACTCGGGTCCCACATGATCCGCCGCATGAAGTACGTCCAGAAGGCGCGCTCCCTGCCGGAGATCAGCAATTCGGGGTAGTGCGGCAGGCCGAACAACGAGCGATGCCAGCCGGTGCGGGGATCGTCGGCGGCGAGCGGCCCGAGGTCGGGGACCCGGAGGCCGGGCAGTCTCGTCTCCTGGAAGACGAGTTGGACGACCTTCGGGCGGTGGAAGGCCGCCACGGCGTAGGCGACGGCCGCACCCCAGTCCTCGCCCACCACGCGGTACCGGTCGTATCCCAGCGCTGTCATGAGCGCGGCGATGTCGGCGGCCAGGGTCCGCGTGTCGTACCCGGTCGCCGGACGTCCGGAGCCGCCGAATCCCCGCAGATCCACCGCGACGACCGTGTAGTGCGGTGTGAGCAGCGGGATGACGTGGCGCCAGAAGAACATGGTCTTCGGCACACCGTGGATCAGGACGACCGGGTCGCCACCGCCGCCCATCGCGTAATGCAGATCGACCCCGTTGACCCGTGGCCGGCCGTGGGTCAACGGGACGCCGGCGTGATCCGTCATCCTCAGCGCTCCGGATCTCGTCATCGCCGCCTCCTCGTAGCCGGTTCCCGCCGGCACCGATGGCGCCGAGCGGTCGTATTCCACACCGGCCGGCCTTCCGCTCGCACTGGGGAGCCACCCCGGTTCGAGGGCGAGCCGACCGGCGCTGAGCCGATCCGCGCAGAAGGGGTCGGACGATAAGGAGGCGTGGCCGCACGGCTCCGCCGACGCCGTCCCCGGCTGCCCCGATGGTGAGCCGACCCGCGCGACCTGGCCGAGCGCCGGTGGTCCGGTCCCGGTGCAGGCCACCGGCGGGACGAGCCGCGAGGACCTGCACCGAGTCACCGACCTGGCACTCGGTGCGTGGCCGAGCCGGGAGACTACTTGCCCAGGAAGGCCAGCAGCGCGGCGTTCACCTCCTCGGCGTGCGTCCACAGCAGACCGTGCGGGGCGCCCTCGATCTCGACGTACTCGGCCGAGGGCAGCAGCGCGTGGAAGGGCCGCCCGGTTGCGTCGATCGGCAGGATCCGGTCGGCCGTGCCGTGCAGGATCAGCGTCGGTACGTCGATCTTGGCGACGTCGGCGCGGAAGTCGGTGATCCAGGTGGGCACACAGGCCACCGACGCGTACGCCGACGCGCCCGCCGCCACGTTCCAGCCGGCCCGCACGGTCTCTTCGCTGATCCGGCGGCCGAGCGTCTCGTCGAGGTTGTAGAACGCCTCGTAGAAGCCGGTGAAGTAGGCGTAGCGGTCCTTCGTGACCGCCTCCAGGATGCCGTCGAAGACGGACTGGTCGACGCCGCCCGGGTTGTCGTCGGTCTTGACCAGGAAGGGTTCCAGGGAGGCAAGGAAGGCGGCCTTGGCGACGCGCTGCGAGCCGTACGTGCCCAGGTAACGGCCGACTTCCCCCGTGCCCATGGAGAACCCGACGAGTACCGCGTCGGTGAGGTCCAGTTCGGTCAGCAGTGTGTCGAGATCGGCGGCGAAGCTGTCGTAGTCGTAGCCCGTGGTCGGCTGCGACGACCGGCCGAAGCCGCGCCGGTCGTACGTGATGACGCGGTGGCCCGCGTCGAGCAGGGCCGGGAGTTGCTTCTCCCAGGAGTGGCCGTCCAGCGGGTAGCCGTGGATCAGCACGACGGGCTGCCCGCTCCCGTGGTCCTCGTAGTACAGCTCGACGTCGGCGGAGTTCTCCTGGCCGACGGTGATGTACGGCATGTCGGTTTCCCTTCGTGAGATTGGTGGAGCAGCGCGTGGTGACGGCGCCGGGGCGGGTGAGGCGGACGGCGCACGGGCGCCGTGGACGTGATGGTGGAGTAGGCGGTCGCAGCCCGATCAGCCCCAGCTCTCAGCCGCATCGCGCCGTCGCAGCCGGTCGGCCGCCACCGCGCACACCGCGTGAACGGCCGCGGCGGCCCACAACGGAGCCGCGATCCGGCCGTGGCGTAGCAGCAGACCGCCGACCAGAGCCCCCGTCATCATCGACAGGATCGACGCGACGCGCCGCAGCCGCACCTGGTTCGAGGTCCGGTCCGCGAACAGTCCCGCGGTCGTCAGAGTCAGAACCGTCGTGGTCAGGTCGGGGACTGCCAGTCGGCGGACCACGGCGTTCTGCGCGCCCATCGCGACGGCCAGCAGTGCGACCATGGCCAGCTGTGTGCCGCGCCGCGCCGGATCGGCGAAAGCGGCCAGACCGGCCGACACGGCGACCAGCACGCACTGGGCCCCGCACGTGGCGGCCAGCAGCCGGCCGCGGTGGGTCTTGCGGGCGCTGCCGTAGCGACCGCCGACGAACGCGCCGGCCCCGAAGCAGCCGACCGCAAGAAGCGTCGCGCTCCAGGAGACGCCGCCGGCTCCGACGACCGCGAATCCGAAGAAGACGACGTTGCCCGTCATGTTCGCGACGAAGACGTGGCCCAGCGTCAGATAGCTGACGGCGTCGACCAGGCCGGTCCCGACGGTCAGGGCGAGAAGCAGGCCCGGCAATGGACCGTGGTCGCGGGAGTCGGTCATCTCTGTCGTTGCCGGTCGGTGGCGTGGCCGCTGCGGGGACATGTGCGGACCGGGTCGGACGGTGCTGGCATGCTCATTCCTTTCGCGGATCGCCGGGCCGCGTAGGTGGTGCGGCCCCGCCGGGGCATGGCGGATGGGTGTGGTTCAAGGCGAGTGGGGCTCAGGCGTTCCACTGGTGGGTCTTTGATCGACTCGGGCTGGCGTGGGCCGAGCCACCGCTGTTCGCGCTGGTCGAGGAGCATCACTCAACTGAAGCCACACCCACCACGGATGACGCTGGGTCAGGAGGTGGCGCGGGCGGCGGCCTCGATGACGTGCGCGGTGGCGTCGGGATGCGAGACGAGGACCGCGTGCGAGGCGCCTCGGACCACCTCGGTGCGGGAACCCGCACGAAGCGCCATGGCCTGTTCGGCAGCCGGTGGGATGGCGCGGTCGGCGCCTGCGACCAGGAACCAGGAGGGAATGGTCTTCCACGCCGGCGTGCTGCTGGGTTCCGCGAACGCGGCCAGCGCCACCGGCCGTTGCCCGGCCGCCATCAGCCGGGCCTTGCCGGCCGGCACGTCGGCGGCGAAGACCTGCCGGAAATCCGCGGGGTTGACGTAGGCGTCCTGACCGCCCGGGAACGGCCGGACCGTCAGCGCCGGCGAGAGCCGGCTGCCCGGGTATTTTCCGAGGATCGCCAGGCCGGACTCGCCCTGGTCGGGAGCGAACGCGGCGATGTACACCAGGGCCTTGACGTTGGGGTGGCCCACCGCGGCGTCGGTGATGACGGCGCCGCCGTAGGAATGGCCGACCAGGATGACCGGCCCGGGAATGGTGTCCAGGACACTGGACACGTAGGCCGCGTCGCCGGCCAGGCCACGGAGCGGGTTCGCGACGCCGATCACGGAATACCCCCGGCGCTCGAGCCGCGATATCACCGCGTCCCAGCTCGACGAGTCCGCGAACGCACCGTGGACCAGGACCACGGTCGGCCTCGGTGTGCTCGGTGTGCTCGGTGTGGCCGACGCCGTCGTGGCGTTCGCGGCGGACGCCGGGCCGGCGGGCGTGGCGGCGGACAGAGCCGGGACCGCGAGCAGTGTCCCGACCACCATCGCCGAAAGCATCAGCTTTCTGCGGCGTTGCCCGCCCTCGCGGAATCGGACGAGTTCGATGCCTGTCATGGCTGTTCTCCTCTGTCTTTCCCGCCCTTTCAGGCGGTCTGACTCACAAGGACGGCGGCGGTCCGGTGACGCGCAGATGGAAGGCCTCGGCGGAGGCCAGGACCGCCGCGAGATCGAACTCCGGCGGCAGGTCCCCGGCCTCGGCCACCGGGGTGCCGTTGGCCCTGAAGTACTCCTCGATGCAGGCCGGGCTGAACAGCGCCGCTATCCGCGCCCCCTCGGGCGAGCGCACCAGATAGCTGTGCGGAACCCCGCGCGGCCCGTACGCGACCTGTCCGGGCACCAGGTCGTGGCGCTGGTCGCCGACGAAGAACGTCACCTCGCCGTCGAGGACGAACCAGACCTCCTCCTCGTCCTCGTGGACGTGGTGCGGGGGCGCGTGGCCGGCCGGGTCGGTGAACTCCATCAGACTGAGCCGGTTGTCGGTCGCGGCGCCGGGAAGCAGAATCCTGGCCTGGCCGCCGAGGAACCAGAAGGGTTCGCGCTCGGCCGTCGGGCCGAAGGTCGGGAAGAACCGGGTCATCCCCGCTCCTGACGTCATCGTCGGCTGCCCAGGAAGTGCAGCAGCATGTCGGTCATCTCTTTCGGGTGCTCCTCGTAGATCCAGTGGCCGGAGTCGGGGACGACGGCCGGGGTGACGTGGGTGGCGTAGTGGCGTACCTGCTTCGCGACCGACGAACCGAGGCTGCCGGAGGCGCCGATCGCGAGCACCGGCATGGTCAAGGGCCTCTTCTGGAACCGCGCGTTGTCAGCGATGTCCTGCGGGAACGTCCTGAACCACGCGAAGCTCGCTTCCAGGTGTGCGTAGTCGCGCAGGTAGGAGGCGAAGACCTGCAGCTCGTCCGGGGTCAGGGCGTCCTTGTGCACCGCGATGCCCCGCATGAAGCCGGTCGTCCAGGTCAGCTCGCGGCCCCGGATCAGGCTCTCCGGGAGGCCGGTCTGCAAGGCGAAGAATCCGAAGTGCCACGCCCCGGGGCCCTGGGCCGTCAGCGCCGGGTGCTGGTAGATGCCCTGGTCCGGGATCGGGGCTTCGCTGAGCACCAGTTTCCTGACGCTGTGCGGGTACTGCGCGGCGTAGGAGTAGGCGACCATCGTGCCGATGTCGTGGCCGACGACGTTCACGTCGCGGTCCTTGCCGAGCGACACCAGGAGCGCGTGCAGCTTGGCGGCCATGGTCTTCTTGTCGTAGCCGGACGCCGGGGTGTCGCTGTGGCCCGCGCCGGGCAGGTCCGGCGCGATGACGGTGTAGTGCTTGGCGAGCTCGGGCATGATGCCGTGCCACTCGTACCAGGTCTGGGGGTAGCCGTGGATCAGGACCAGGGTCGGGCCGTGGCCGCCGATCACGTAGTTGATGCCGATCCCGGCGACCCGGGTCTTGTGTTCGCTGAAACCGGCGGGTATTCGCTCGCCGGCCGGTGATGCCGGCTTGGCGGAGGCCGCGGCCGTGACGGTGACCGAGCCGAGGCCGACGGCCAGGGCGAAGACCGCGGTCACCAGGCGGCGGGATCTGGGCAGGCGGAATCTCACTGATCTCTCCAAAGGATGCGAGGGGGAGCGAGGCACGGCAGGCCGGCGCCCGCCGTGCCGTGACGGTCGGTCAGAGGGATTCGACGAGGCCGCCGTCGATGACGAAGTCGGCGCCGGTGATGTTCGCCGCCTGGGGACCGGCGAGGTAGAGCACGAGACCGGCCACTTCGGACGGCCGGGTGAAGCGGCCGGTCACCGACTGGTCCGCCGCCCCGCGGGCCACCTCCCGGGGATCGACGCCCCGGGACTGGCCGACCGTGGCGGCGACACCGCCGGCACCCTGCCACAGCGCCGTCTCCACCGGGCCGGGGCCGATGGTGTTCACCCGCACGCCGCGTGGCCCGACCTCCTTGGACAGGGCCTTGCAGAAGTTGGTCAGCGCCGCCTTCGCCGCGCCGTAGTCGATGACCAGCGGGTCCGGCAGCCGGGCGTTGACCGAGGAGACGGTGACGATCCGTCCCGCGCCGGTGGCGAGCAGGTGCGGCAGAGCGGCCCGGGTGGCGCGGACGGCAGCCATGAAGTTGACCGTGAAAGTCCAGTCCCAGTCCTCGTCCGTCACGCCGAGGAAGCCGTCCACCCGTGGCCGCACCGCCCCGACGTTGTTCACCAGGACATCGACACCGCCATGGACCGCGACGGCCTCGGCGATCAGCGCGGCCGGACCGTCGGACGCCGCGAGGTCGACCTCCACGACGGTGAGCTCAGCACCCTGCTTCACGTGCTCGTCGAGGGCTTCGGTGCGTTCCCTCGACCCCGCGACGACGCGGGAGCCGGCCGCGAGGAAGGCCTCGACGACGGCCAGCCCGATGCCGCGCCCGGCGCCGGTGACCACGACGGTCCGTCCGGCCAGGCCCACGTCGGCACCGGACGTTCCGGCGGTCTGGGGACGGGAGTTCATCGCCCGGCCTCCAGGCTCTGCTGCCGCAGCCAGGTGAGAACGGTGTCCGCGACCTCGCGCCAGCCGCCGTCGATCGTCAGGGAGTGCCCGCGGTCGGGGAAGTTGATGATGTCGGTGACGGCCTCGGAGTGCCGGTACTGCTTGAGGGTGGCCCGGGTGACGACCTCGGGCACCGTGTGATCCTTGCCGCCGGAGATGAGCAGCAGAGGGCCGCGTCCGCTGTTGTCCGTGTCGACCTTCGCCGGCGAGTGGGGGTTGAAGTTGGCAGAGGCGGCCTCGTACAACGGCTTGCCCGGCGCGGGGATGGTCCAGCGCTCGTACAGGGCTGCCGATTCCTCCTCCGCAATGGCGTTGCCGAACGCGAACCGGAACTGCTCTGCGCTCAGGGAGACCGACCGGCGCTTGTTGGTCGGGTTCTTGAAGACCGGGAACGTCGCCTTCAGCGCGGACAGCGGCAGGGGCAGTACGCCCTTGATCTGTGCGGCGTCGATCGCGACCGCCGCGGCGGCGCGGTCCTGGCCGAGCAGCTTCTGCGCGATCATCCCACCGAACGAGTGACCGATCACGATGGGCCGCACGGGCAGTGCCGCGATCAGGGCCGCGTAGTGCTCGACGACGTCGTCGATGCCGTACCCGGCGACGCTCTCAGGGTTCTGGCGCGCCTCCTCGACGGTGCCGGGGTCACCCGGCCACCCGGGCGCGGACGGGTCGTAGCCCTCTTCACGGAACAGATCGGTCCACGGCTGCCAGGAGGTGCTGTGCAGCCAGAGTCCGTGGACGAAAACCACGGGAAGCGGGACGGTCATGGCTGGACCTCTCTTGTCTGAGTGTGCTGACCCGGCATGTGGACACGAAACCGGGAACCGCGGTGCTCTCGCACCGGGGTGGCACCCCAGCGGCTCAGGGGTGGACGCCGAACGGCCCGAGGACACCCGCGTCGATCCGCAGGGACTCCAGCAGCGTCCACGCGTTGTCCCGCGTGAAGACGTCGGCGGCGGCGAGGACTCCGGTGTACTTCGCGGCCACGGGAGCGGCCGCGGCGTCCGCGACCGCGTCGAGGAAGGTCTTGAAGATCGCCCACGAGTTCCCCTGCGCGCCGTACTTGGCGAAGAACGGGCTCGGGTCGACGGAGGCGATGGCGGACCGGGTGCTGGCCTCCAGATCGTCCACGTACTGGATCTGCAGGGCGCCGTCCGCGCGGACTCCGAGCCGCCCGAGATGGCCGCCGACGAACGTCTGCCACGGGTAATCCATCGCGATGCTCTGGGCCCTGATCCAGTCGGGGATGTCCTGGGAGACGGCGAGGCCCTTGAACGGCACCCAGCCCGGGTACAGGACGTCGACCAGCATCAGGGTGGCGTATTCGGGCGCGTAGACGAAGATGTTGTCGGGGGAGTGGTTGGGGCCGTGGTACGCCAGGCGCAGGGTTTCTCCGCCGACCTTGAGCTGGTACTTGTCGTGGAACGTGACCGTCGGCAGTGGACGGTTGGGGTCCGCCGCGCGGGCCAGCAGGCCGGCCGTCGCGGCGTGCGAGATCCGGACGACGTCGTTTCCGAACAGACCGGCGGCACCGATGTGGTCGGCGTGCGAGTGCGAGTAGACCAGGTGTGTGACCTTGCTGGGTCGGCCGTTGGCCCGGGTGACGTCGTCGATCGCGCGGAGCAGGTTGTGCCCGATGGTCGGCGGGGCGTCGACGAGGACGACGCCCCGCGGGGTCGTCAGGAACATGGCCTGGTAGTAGGAGTCCGTGACCCAGTGGAGGTTTCCGGCGATCTGGCCCACGTAGTAGCCGTCCGAGTTCGGCTTGGGCCCGACCGAGGCGGCCGGGATCGGTGCGAAGTCGGGCAGGCCGGTGCCGTCGGCGTGGGCGGGTTCGGCCGGCGCGCCGACGAGGGTGGCGGCGGCCGGGATGGTGAGCGCACCGGCAGCGCCCTTGAGGAATCTGCGGCGGCCGGTCGGAGGCTGGAGTTCGGAAGGCATGGGAATCTGGTCACCTTTCGGTTCGGGGACAGAGGTGTTCAGCTGAAGCACGGATCGAAGGCGTCGATCACCCGGGTCTGCGGACCGGCCAGTGGAGCGACCTCCCGATCCCCGCCGACGACGGTCACCGAACCGTTGCGCACGGCGAGCGCGGTCGCGGCCGGCTGCTTCGGGTCGCCGGTGAAGATCTTCGCGTTGCGCAGGACAAGATCCGCGGGCTGCGCAGGGGCACCTGCGCGGATACCGGCCACCGGCATGGATGTCATGGCCCCTCCCTCGGGATGGCTGCCGACGGCCCCAGCGCTCCTGGCCGCGCAAACCGTGATCGCCGACCACGTCAGGACAGCACCGCGCGAGCGGCGTTCGCACCGGGGCTCCACCCCAGCAGGACGCACCCACCGACGGCGGGACCGCAGCATCGGCGCCGCCGTAGTACGCGCTCGCGTCCTGTGAGGTCGAGCCCGAGCGGCTGATCCGCGATGCCGGCCACGGCTGAGTACGGGCAGAGCACGTCGAAGAAGCTCACAGCCCGCATGATGCGGGCGGGAAAGAGGCATCCATGGGTTCCGCCGGCGACTCGTGCAACAACGCCCGGGTCATGGACCTCTGGTACTGATCGAAACCGAAGGCCTCAGTGGCCGCGGTTCACCACCTGGGCCGAGGCCCACCTCACGCTCTTCGAGTACATCGACGGTGCGCTCGCCCGCGCGATCCGCGCAGTCATGGACGGGACTTGCTCACCGGAACGGGGCGGAGGGACAACGGACACCTCGACATCCACATCAGCCTTCGAAACAGCCCCGGTCATGCCCGCCGACCATGCTGCCGCACTGGGCAGCACCAAGATCCCGGAGGGACGACTGCTCGAGACGCCGTGCGGGCGGGCGGATCTCGACGTGTGAACCAGGCTGCCTCCCGCGGCCTGGCACCGCTGTTTGGCCGAACCGGGTGACCAAAAAAGCCCCTGACCCGCGTTTCCGCAGGTCAGGGGCCTTTATGCAAGGGTGAGTGACGGGACTTGAACCCGCGACATCCTGGACCACAACCAGGTGCTCTACCAGCTGAGCTACACCCACCACGACCGGTCTTGGTTTCCCTGACCGGCCGAGAAAAAGTGTACAGGGTCCGAAGGGGTGCTCGCGCCAGACTTTCTCCGGGGTCCCTCGGGGCCCCGGACATGCGTCATTCGGCGGGCAGCACGTGCTTCGCCGCGATGGCGCGCGCGGTGTCCGAGTCGGGGCCGGGCTGCGGGACGAAGATCGCCTCGCGGTAGTAGCGGAGCTCCGCGATGGATTCGCGGATGTCGGCGAGGGCGCGGTGGTTGCCGTTCTTCTCCGGGCTGTTGAAGTACGCCCGGGGGTACCAGCGGCGGGCCAGCTCCTTCACCGAGGAGACGTCCACGATGCGGTAGTGGAGGTAGTCCTCGAGGGCAGGCATGTCGCGCGTCAGGAAACCCCGGTCCGTGCCGACCGAGTTTCCGCACAGCGGGGCCTTGCCCGGCTCCTTGACGTGCTCACGTACGTAGGCGAGGACCTGTGCCTCGGCGTCGGCCAGGGTCGTGCCCTCGGCCAGTTCGTCGAGGAGACCGGAGGCCGTGTGCATCTGGCGCACCACGTCCGGCATCGTCTCCAGCGCCCGCTCCGGCGGGCGGATCACGATGTCCACCCCTTCGCCGAGCACGTTCAGTTCCGAGTCGGTGACCAGCGCGGCCACCTCGATGAGTGCGTCCTCCGACAGCGAGAGCCCGGTCATCTCGCAGTCGATCCACACCATGCGATCGTTCATGGCCCTAACCCTACGGCGCGCTGCGGCGCACGGGCAGATCCGGGACGGCGGTGACCTGCGTGGTGGCCTGGGACGGGGGCGGCCCGGAACCCTCGTCGGGTCCCGGGCCGCCCCGTCTCGCGTCATCGCCTCAGGGCGCGCTGCGCTGCCCCGGCAGGCGCCCGGCCGCGTACAGCTCGGTGCCCGTCTTGCCCGGCTCCGCCGACAGGGACGTCGACGGGCCCAGGGCGGTGGCGGCCGCCGTGCGGCGGGTCTGCAGCGGCACCGGGCTCTCCTGGTTCAGGACGGGCGACGGCCCGGCCTGGCCTGCGGAGCCGTCCACGTCCGACGGCCGTTCCGACTGCGGCCTGCGCGCGCGGTACGCCGCCCGGTACGCGGCCGGGGACGAGCCGAGCTGGCGCCGGAAGTGACCCCGCAGCGCGACCGGCGAACGGAAGCCGCAGCGTCCGGCGACCTCGTCGACCGAGTAGTCGGAGGTCTCCAGCAGCCGCTGCGCCTGCAGTACGCGCTGAGTGATCAGCCACTGCAGGGGAGCGCTCCCCGTGAGCGAGCGGAACCGGCGGTCGAAGGTGCGGCGGCTCATGTACGCGCGCGCCGCCAGCGTCTCGACGTCGAACTGCTCGTGGAGGTGCTCCAGCGCCCAGGCGACGACCTCCGCGAGGGGGTCGGCGCCGATCTCTTCGGGTAAAGACCGATCGAGATAGCGCTCCTGACCGCCGCTCCGGCGCGGGGGCACGACAAGACGGCGGGCCAGCGCGCCGGCCGCCTCGTTGCCGTGGTCCGTCCGCACGATGTGGAGACAGAGATCGATTCCGGCCGCCGTACCCGCGGAGGTCAGTACGTCTCCGTCGTCCACGAAGAGTTCTCGCGGGTCGACGTGGACCGACGGGTAGCGCTTGGCCAGCGTCGGTGCGTACATCCAGTGGGTCGTCGCCGGTCGGCCGTCCAGCAGTCCGGCGGCGGCCAGCACGAACGCGCCGGTGCACAGTCCGACTATGCGGGCTCCCTCCTCGTGCGCCCGGCGCAGCGCGTCGAGCGCCTCCTCCGGTGGCGGCGAGGTGATCGAACGCCAGGCCGGCACCACGACGGTGCCCGCCCGCGAGATCGCCTCCAGGCCATGCGGCGCGGTGAGTTCCAGGCCTCCTGTGGTCCGCAGTGGGCCTTCTTCGCCGCCGCACACCAGAAGTCGGTAGCGCGGCACGCCGGCGTCCTGGCGGTCAATCCCGAACACCGACAGCGGTATGGAACTCTCGAAGATGGGGCCGCCGCTGAACAGCAGCACCGCGACGATCTCCTTGCGGCGTCGCCCGGAAAGTTTCCGGGCCGCGGCTTCCGGCGCGGCAGTGGAGTCGTGGCTCATACTGCTAAGCCCCCCTCGGTGGTCGCGGCTCCTCGGTTGTGTCGCTCCTGCACGTTTCCCCTCGGTCCTGCACGAGTCCCCCGCCGTAAGACAGTCAAGATCGAATCTACTGTGTCCCGTGGCGCCAAGGTGACCAGTTCGGCAGTCGGCAGAATGTCGACATGGCAACTTGGCGTGAAGCATTCGATCACGAAGCGTTGCACTCGTGGGCCTTGCAGGGAAGTGCGCCTCGTGTCAGTGGCCAATCC
Organism: Streptomyces sp. NPDC107454; assembly: GCF_055582885.1. NCBI lineage: Bacteria > Bacillati > Actinomycetota > Actinomycetes > Kitasatosporales > Streptomycetaceae > Streptomyces > Streptomyces sp. NPDC107454. The sequence goes on from NZ_JBVJPA010000001.1 coordinate 72,308, forward strand.
CCATAGGGTGCGCGAGCCCTCCAGAGGGCTTTCGGTGCAGGTGGAACGGGGGTTGGGGGGTCGTTCGAGCAAGAGATGCGCGGGTGGCCGAAGTTGGCTGAAAAGAAGCGGGGGCGTGCGCGGAAACCGGTCAGTCAACCGGCTTCTTCCCTCCGCCGTGACGTCCGCCCCTGTGCGCCCCCGAGCCACTACTGCCCCGCAAGCCGTTCATGATGTGCGAGTCGGCCAAATCCTGCGTGCCGCGGTGCCGTGCGGGGCGCTCGGGCGGGACGCCGCCGCGAGGGGCGTCGCGCTGAATGTCCTGGTCGCGCGTGTCCCGGCCCTGGCTCTGGACGCGGGTGTCCGGATCCTGCGTGTCCCGGTTCCAGCCGCCCGCGTCCCACGCGATCAGGTTCTGCGGGGCGCGGTCCCAGGTGATCAGGTTCTCCGGGCGCCCGTCTCGTTCGGCCAGGTTTCCCGGGGTCCGCTCCCATGCGGCCGGGTTCGCGGTGTCATGGGCCTGTGCGTCGGGATCGCGTCCGTCCACATCCCGCCCGTCCGGATTCTGTGTGTCCCGGTCCCGTGCGTCCCGGTTCTGTGGGCCCCGGTCCCGTGCGTCCCAGTTCCGTGCGCCCCGGTCCTGTCCGTTCCGGCCCCCCGCGTTCCGGTCCCGCGCGGCGCGGCTCTGGTCGCTGCGGGGCCCGGTGCCGGGGCTCCGTGCGCCGGGGGTGGTCCCCTCGGTATGGGCCGTCTCGCCGTGGGCCCCGCCACCGCCGTCCCGAGGGCCGCCTCCCCTCTCCGTGCCGCCCGCTCCTCGATGGCCCCTGGCGCCCCCGTCGCCGCGATCCCGGGTGCCGGGGTCCGCCTCCCCGCGGGGCGCCTCGGCGCGACCCCGGCGGCCACGCCCGGGGCGGCCGTGGTGGTGGTGCGGGGCGCCTGCGTGGAGGCCTGTCCTGCTGTGCCGGGCCCGGGGCGAGGCCGGCTCATCCGCACGGAGGCGGGCCGCGACGCGCTCGGACTGGCGCAGCAGGACCAGGCAGGCACCGGTCACGGCCGCCAGGCCCAGTGCCGTACCGGCCGCGCCGGCGAGGGAGGTGCCGAACCAGACGAGGACGACGGGGACCAGGACGCAGCTGAAGGCCGCCCACCGCACCACCTCGCTCGCCGTGTCCGGCCCGGGCGCCGGGGAGGAGCGGTGGGACGCGGTCTCTGGTCCTGGCACGGTCTGCTCCCTGGTTCCCTGGTACTCCAGTGCTCTCCATGGCGGTGGCTCATCGGTTCAACGCGTGTTCGACCCGCCGGTCACCTACGAAAGGGCTTGAGCCTGGGTGAACCCTGTGCAAACCGCCTGTATGGGGCAGCAACCATTGCGTTAAGGGCGCCTCTCATGCATGCTCCGGGGAACGCCGCGCAGTGCGCGCGAGATCTGGGCAGAGGAGGCGTGCCGCCGTACCCTTGGGGGTATGGGGTCGGGAAGATGATTCCCGGACACAGCTCTGCCGCACGTTGTCGTCCCCACCACGAGGATCTAAACGCCGAGATACCCATGGCCGGTCACGAATTCTTCGATCCCGCGGACCGCAAGCGCCCGCTCGCCGATCCCACGGCGGCCGAGCCCCTGGCGGCGGAAGAACCCCGCCAGTCCTGCGATCCTGCCTTCAAGCACGGCGTCGTCGTCGGTTTCGACGGCTCGACGTCCAGCGAGCGCGCCCTCGCCTACGCGATCGGCATGGCCCACCGCTCCGGCTCGGGCCTGATCATCGTGCATGTCGCGAACCGGCTGCCCACCACGGTGTGGGCGGGCTGTGAACCACCGGTCTTCGTCGACGTGCCCGACCACCGCACCGAGGTGCTCGGCCTCGAACTCGCATGCGCCGAATACCTGGCCGAGGTGCCCTGGATCCTCGTCGAGCGCGGCGGTGACATCTGTCACGAACTCGAAGAGGTCGGACGGGAGTACGAGGCGGACGCGATCGTCGTCGGCTCCACGCACGGCATCGTCGGGCGCATCTTCGGCTCGGTGGCCGGACGGCTCGCGAAGCGTGCGCAGCGCCCGGTGATCGTCATCCCCTGACGCATCCTCCGACGCGCCCCTGACCTACCGTCAACTCCCTTTGGCGGGTGTCTGAAACGGCATGAATCTACTCGCGCGTAGAGGTGGTTTGTGCCCTTGTGAAGGGTACATACCGGTCACCGGACCAACCGCACGGCCGGTACCACGCAGCACAACTGCACATGCATGAAGGGAGCCCGCCGTGGACAAAGACGTCTCCGCGGGAAGCATCACCTCGACCCTCGGCCACCTCGCGCTCGGCCTCACCCTGTTGCTCTTCGGCCTCGGTAACACCCAAGTGATCGACGGCGTGACAGCGGCCGACTCCGTCTCCCTCGCCACCTATGTCGGTGGCATCGCGCTCTTCGTAGCCGGGCTGTTCGCCTTCCGCGACCACGACGCCTTCACCGGTACGGCCTTCACGGCGCTCGGCGCGTTCTGGTTCACCTGGGGCGTCACGGCCGGCACGCAGATGTCCGCCAACGCGACCGGTCTCTTCCTGCTCCTGTTCGCGCTCGTCGCGCTCAGTCTGACCGCCGGAGCGAGCGGCGCCCCCCTCCTCACCCGGGGAACGTACGCACTGCTCTTCGTCGCCCTTCTCCTGCTGGCCGTGGGGCAGTTCGGCGACAGCGGAGGGCTGGGGAAGGCCGGCGGCTGGTTCGCCGTCGCGGGCGGCGCGCTCGCCTGGTACGGGGCCACGGCGGCGATGGCTCACTGGCCCACCGCACTGCCCGGACGCGCCGCCGGCCGGGGGGTGACGGCCACCGGCTGACGTCGGCGCGGGCCGGGGCATGGGCGGCCCCGGCCCCCTGAAGGAACGGGTCCCTGTGCGGTGGTGGCGTGCACAGGGACCCGTTCTCGTTGCTTTGCGCCCAAACCGGTGCCGCTCTCGCGGCGGTGGTCGCGCGCCGCGGGGGTTCCTCAACGGTCGCTTCGGCGGGCCGGCGGATTTTTACTCCACCGTCACCGACTTGGCCAGGTTGCGCGGCTTGTCGATGTCGCGGCCCAGGGCCAATGCCGTGTGGTAGGCGAGGAGCTGGAGCGGGATGCCCATGAGGATCGGGTCCAGCTCGTCCTCGTTCTTCGGGACGACGATCGTCTGGTCGGCCTTCTCCTGCTCCTGGTGCGCCACCGCGAGGATCCGGCCGCTGCGGGCCTTGATCTCCTCCAGGGCGGCGCGGTTCTTCTCCAGGAGGTCGTCGTCGGGGACGATCGCGACCGTGGGCAGCGCGGGCTCGATGAGCGCCAGCGGGCCGTGCTTGAGCTCGGAGGCCGGGTAGGCCTCGGCGTGGATGTACGAGACCTCCTTGAGCTTCAGGGAGGCCTCACGGGCCACCGGGTAGCCCCGGACGCGGCCGATGAAGAGCATGGAGCGGGCCTCGGCGTACTCCTCGGCCAGCTTCTTGATCTCGTCCTCCTGCTCCAGGATCTCGGAGATCTGCGCGGGCAGCCTGCGCAGGCCCTCGATGATCCGCTTGCCGTCGCGGACCGACAGGTCGCGGGTGCGGCCGAGGTGCAGGGCGAGCAGCGCGAAGGCGACGGTCGTGTTGGTGAAGCACTTCGTCGAGACGACGCAGACCTCGGGGCCCGCGTGGACGTACATGCCGCCGTCCGCCTCGCGGGCGATCGCCGAGCCGACGACGTTGACCACACCGAGCACCCGCGCGCCCTTGCGCTTCAGCTCCTGCACGGCGGCCAGTACGTCGTACGTCTCACCGGACTGGGACACGGCCACGTACAGGGTGTCGGGGTCGACGACCGCGTTGCGGTAGCGGAACTCGGAGGCCGGCTCGGCGTCCGCGGGGATGCGGGCGAGCTCCTCGATCATCTGGGCGCCGATCATGCCCGCGTGGTACGAGGTGCCGCAGCCGAGGATCTTCACGCGGCGGATCTGGCGCGCCTCACGGGCGTCCAGGTTCAGGCCACCGAGGTGCACGGTGGAGAACCGGTCGTCGATGCGGCCGCGCAGTACCCGGTCCACGGCCTCGGCCTGCTCGTGGATCTCCTTGTGCATGTACGTGTCGTGGCCGCCCATGTCGTACGAGGCCGCCTCCCACTCCACGGTGGTCGGCTCGGCCGTCGTACGGGTGCCCTCGGTGGTGTACGTGCGGAAGTCGTCGGCCTTGAGGGTGGCCATCTCGCCGTCGTCCAGCGTCACTATCTGGCGGGTGTGGGTGACCAGGGCGGCGATGTCCGAGGCGACGAACATCTCCTTCTCGCCGATGCCGAGGACGACCGGGGAGCCGTTGCGGGCCACCACGATGCGGTCGGGGAAGTCGGCGTGCAGGACCGCGATGCCGTACGTGCCCTCGATCACCCGCAGGGCGTCGCGGACCTTGTCCTCGAGCTTCTCGGCCTGGGAGCGGGCGATCAGGTGGGTGAGGACCTCGGTGTCGGTCTCCGAGAGGAACTCGACACCGTCCGCCTCGAGCTTCTTGCGCAGGTCGGAGGCGTTGTCGATGATGCCGTTGTGGACGACCGCGACCTTGCTGTCGCCGGACATGTGGGGGTGCGCGTTCACGTCGGAGGGGGCGCCGTGGGTGGCCCAGCGGGTGTGGGCGATACCGGTCGTGCCCTTGAAGCGTGCGGGGACCTTGGCCTCCAGGTCACGGACCCGGCCCTTGGCCTTCACCATCTTCAGACCGGCTGACTTCGGCGTCGTGACGACGATGCCCGCCGAGTCGTAGCCGCGGTACTCCAGGCGCTGGAGGCCTTCGAGCAGCAGCGGTGCCACGTCACGCCTGCCGATGTATCCGACGATTCCGCACATATATATGTATTCCTCAGCCATAGACAATGCGGCGCAGCTGCCTGAGCGTGAGCTCCGGCGGCGCGACCGCGCGGTACTTCAGGTCCGCCTCGATCCGTTCGAAGATCGTCGCGTTGACCAGGCCCTGGGCCTGGAGCTCGCGGTGGCGGCGACGGACGTAGTCCTCGGTCGTCTCGTCGAAGTAGGCGAGCACGTCCTGGATCACCCGCAGTGCCTCGCCCCGGTTCAGGGGGGTGGAGCGCGTCAGGTGATCAACAAGTTCCTCGTGCACCCGTTGATCCTGGGGTACGAGGAGCCGATTCGCAAGAATCCTGCCCGATATCGGGCAAGTGGCTGTTGAAGGTCTTATGGGGGGCTGTTAGCAAGCTGTCCATCCTGCGTCTTGTGCCGCGTCGATTGCCGGGAGCAACTTCTGTGGCCATGGACATTCCACGCATGGGCGTACCGGAGAAGCTCGCCGAGCGCATGACCATGGCAGAGCAGCACGAGTATCTCCGCGCCAAGTTCTCCCGGCGCAACATGATCAGAGGCGGGGCCGTGACCCTCGGCGCCGTCGCGGGCGGCGCCTTCGTGCCCGGCGCCGTCGCACAGGCCGCTGTCCCGACGCAGGCCACCACCTCCTCGGCCGAGAAGATCGACGGCGCCCTCGTCGCCCCCTTCGGCCGTCACCTCGCCTTCGGTAATGACCCGCGTACGGAGATCACGGTCTCCTGGCAGGTTCCGGCCGCGGTGAAGAAGCCGTTCATCCGCATCGGAGCCCACCCCTGGGACCTCTCCCGCAAGATCGAGGCCGAGGTCCGCTCCCTCTACACCCCGGCGGGCGTCGGCGCGAGCGGCGACCACACGCAGTACTACCTGCACGCCAAGCTCACCCACCTGCGCCCCGGCAAGACGTACTACTACGGCGTCGGCCACGCGGGCTTCGACCCCTGCGCGCCCCACCTGCTGGGCACGCTCGGCACCTTCACCACCGCGCCCTCGCACGCCGAGCCGTTCACCTTCACGGCTTTCGGCGACCAGGGTGTCAGCTACCACGCCCTGGCCAACGACAGCCTGATCCTCGGCCAGAACCCGTCCTTCCACCTGCACGCCGGCGACATCGCCTACGGCGACCCGGCCGGCCAGGGCAAGACCTCCGACACGGTGTTCGACTCGCGCACCTGGGACCAGTTCCTCGCCCAGACCGAGTCCGTCTCCAAGTCCGTGCCGTGGATGGTGTCGTACGGCAACCACGACATGGAGGCCTGGTACTCGCCCAACGGCTACGGTGGCGAGGAAGCCCGCTGGACGCTCCCCGACAACGGTCCGGACAAGAAGAACCTTCCCGGCGTCTACTCCTTCGTCTACGGCAACACGGCGATCATCTCCCTGGACCCCAACGACGTCTCCTTCGAGATCCCGGCCAACCTCGGCATCTCCGGTGGCACCCAGACGAAGTGGTTCGAGGGCCAGCTGAAGAAGTTCCGTGCCGCGAAGGACATCGACTTCATCATCGTGTTCTTCCACCACTGCGCGTACTGCACCTCCACGGCGCACGCCTCGGAGGGGGGCGTGCGACAGGAGTGGGTGCCGCTGTTCGACAAGTACACGGTGGACCTGGTCATCAACGGCCACAACCACCAGTACGAGCGCACGGACGTCATCAAGGGCAACGAGATCACCAAGAAGCTGCCGATCGGCGACACGGCGTACTCCGAGACGGAGGGCGTGGTGTACGTCACGGCGGGTGCGGCGGGCCGCAGCCTGTACGCCTTCACTGCCCCGGACTCGTACGAGGGGCACGAGAACGAGGTCGAATCCGTGGCCTCCTTCATCAACCTCAAGGACGGCAAGCAGAACGAGACCGTCGCCTGGTCGCGCGTTCGCTACCTGAACTACTCCTTCCTTCGCGTGGACGTCACCCCCGCGCCGAAGGGCCACTACACCACCCTGAAGGTCCAGGGCATCGCCGAGACCGGTGACCGGATCGACCACTTCACGGTGGCGCGCAGGGCGAAGTAGCCCCACAGCCCGCCCGGAAGGCGGTCCGCGCCGGCGCTGTTCCTAGATGCGCCTGAGGACCGCCTGCTTGGCCAGGGCGAACTCCTCGTCCGTCAGGACGCCGCACCGGTGGAGGTCGCCCAGTTCGCGCAGGCGGCGGAGCAGGGCGTCGTGGTCGTCCTCCGGGGCGGTCGCGGCCGGCCGCTCCGTCGCCTGTGCGGCTTCCGGGGAGGCCGTGGGATGCGGGAGCCGGGCCTGCACCGCCGCCGCGACCAGCGCCATCAGCGGGTCCTTCTTGAAGCCCCACAGTTCGACGGAGTTGGGGTCGTACTTCGGCGGGGCCTTGGTCTCCGCGCCGCGGACGGTAAAGCGCAGGTAGCCGTTCTCCAGGCCGACCGCGGGGTGCCACTCGACGGTGGTGAGGTCGCTGAGGGCGAGCGAGCGGGCTCCGGCGGCGGACTTGGAGTCCTCGGTCTTCCAGTTCCACTCCAGGCGCACGTGCTCGCCGTCGAAGCTCGCGGTGCCGTCGCCGGCGGAGACGGACAGCGGCACGGAGGGGCCCGGGAGCAGATAGCTGTCGACCGGGTCGGCCGGCACCCGGTCCAGAAGCAGCGCGTCCCGGACCTCGTCCACGACGTACTCGGCGACGCCGTAGCGGTCGGACTCCACGGTGAGCTGGTAGGGGTCGTTAGGCTCGGCGAGTCTGCCGCCGGTCGCCTGGAGCAGCGGGTCGGCGCCGTCGCGCAGCCGGAGCCGCAACCGGCCGCTCTTCCTGCCTTGTTCGAAGGAAATCCCCGCCAACGCTCCCAGCGGGAGCGTCAGTTCACCCAAGGTTCTGCGGAGCAGGCTCACGTTCTTGTCGCGCCCCGGAGTCAGCCGCAGCGCGTCGCCGTCGAAGGTCCACGTCCCGTCCTTCTGGATGATTTCCGCCATGAGGGGGATTGTTTCACCGGGTCTGCGGAAGAGTGGTCTATACCCATTCGCAATTCATTTGCAGGGTCCTTCGAAGGGAGCGCATGTGAGACAGCACAGAACGCCCCGTCTTCTCGGTACGCTGCTGCTCGTGGCGGCCGCCGGTGTCTCAGTCGCCGGTGCCGCACACTCCGAGTCGGGCCGCACCGCGACCCCGCTCGGGCAGGTGGTGCCGGCCCCCGCCTCGGTCCACGCGGGCGGATCCCCGTACCGCATCACCGACGGCACCCGTATCCGGGTCGAGGACTCGCCTCAGGCCCGCCGGGTCGGCGCGTATCTGGCCGGCGTCCTGCGTCCCTCCACCGGGTACCGACTGCCCGTCACCACGCACGGCGCGGGCGGTATCCGGCTGCGGATCGCGGCGGGGCCGACGGGCGCCGAGGGCTATCGCCTGGACAGCGGACGGGACGGTGTCACCATCACGGCCGCCGCGCCCGCCGGGCTCTTCCACGGCGTCCAGACGCTGCGCCAGCTGCTGCCCGCCGCCGTCGAGAAGAACTCCGTGCAGCCCGGCCCCTGGCTCGTCGCGGGCGGCACCATCAAGGACAGCCCGCGCTACGGCTACCGCGGCGCGATGCTCGACGTCTCCCGGCACTTCTTCGGTGTCGCGCAAGTCAAGCGGTACATCGACGAGTTGGCCCTCTACAAGGTCAACAAACTGCATCTGCACCTGAGTGACGACCAGGGCTGGCGCATCGCGATCGGCTCCTGGCCGCGGCTCGCGACGTACGGAGGGTCCACACAGGTCGGTGGCGGGCACGGGGGTTACTACTCCAAGGCCGACTACAAGGAGATCGTGCGGTACGCGGCCTCCCGCTATCTGGAGGTCGTCCCGGAGATCGACATGCCGGGCCACACCAACGCCGCGCTCGCCTCGTACGCCCAGCTGAACTGCAACGGGACCGCGCCCCCGCTCTACACCGGCACCGACGTCGGCTTCAGCTCGCTGTGCGTGGCGAAGCCGGTGACGTACGACTTCGTGGACGATGTCGTGCGGGAGCTGGCGGCGCTCACGCCGGGCAGGTACCTCCACATCGGCGGGGACGAGGCCCACTCCACCAGCCACGCCGACTACGTCACCTTCATGGACAAGGTGCAGCCGGTCGTCGCCAAGTACGGCAAGACGGTGGTCGGCTGGCACCAGCTGACCGGGGCGCACCCGGTGAAGGGCGCCATCGCGCAGTACTGGGGGCTCGACGACACCAGTGCCACGGAGAAGGCGCAGGTCGCCGAGGCCGCGCGGAACGGCACGGGACTCGTGCTGTCGCCCGCCGACCGGGTCTACCTCGACATGAAGTACACCGCCGACACCCCGCTCGGGCAGGACTGGGCGGGCCTGGTGGAGGTGAAACGGTCCTACGACTGGGATCCGGGCGCCTACCTTCCGGGAGCGCCGGCTTCGGCGATCCGGGGCGTCGAGGCGCCGCTGTGGACGGAGACCATCGTCAAGGGGTCCGACATCGACTACATGACCTTCCCGCGGCTGCCCGGCGCGGCCGAGCTCGGCTGGTCGCCCGCGTCGACGCACGACTGGGACACCTACAAGGTGCGGCTCGCGGCGCAGGGGCCGCGTTGGGAGGCCCTGGGGATCGGCTACTACCGCTCGCCCCAGGTGCCCTGGCCCACGGCGTAGGCGCTCCGCTGGAAGTGCGGGGAGGTGCCGTCGATCGTCCGAGGTTCCCTCGTGGCCGGTCGCGCAGGTCTCAGGGCGCGGCCCAGAAAGGTGGGGCTCAGGAGGACCGTACTCCTGAGCCCCACCGGTTTCAGAGACCCGCGATCGGGTTCTTCAGGCTGCCGACCAGCTGGAGTGCGCCGGACGGATCGGCCAGGTCCACCATCTGCTTGTTGTTGCGCAGCTGGAGCCGGTTCAGGCAGGACAGCGCGAACTCGGGCGCGAACATGTCGTACTGCCGGAACTTGTCGGCGAGTTCGGGCGCCGACGCCTGGTACTCGCGCACGGACTCGGCGACCGTCCGCCAGAAGTCGCCCTCGTCGAGGATGCCCTCGTCGGCCAGGTCGGCCGCCAGGAAGCGGAAGAAGCAGTCGAAGACGTCCGTGAAGATGGACAGGAGTTTCTTGTCCTCGGGGACCTCGACGCGGATCCGCTCGACCACGGGCGGTAGCACCGCCTGCGGGTCCATGACGGCGATCTCCTCAGCGATGTCCTTGTAGATCGCGCGCTGCACGGCGCCGTCCTTGAGGACGAGGATGACGTTCTCGCCGTGCGGCATGTAGACCAGGTCGTAGGCGTAGAAGCTGTGCAGGAGGGGCGTGAAGTAGGCGCGCAGATAGCGGCGCAGCCACTCCACGGGGGGCAGCCCGGACCGCTCGATCAGCGCGCCCGCGAAGGAGGCGCCCGCGTGGTCGACATGGACGAGGGAGGCCATGGTGGCCAGGCTCTCGCCCTCCTGGAGCGAGGGGACCGGGCTCTCGCGCCACAGGGCCGCGAGCATCTTGCGGTACGGGGAGTAGCGGTCGGTGGCGGCCTCGTACTCCAGGTGGCGGTAGCCGACGGCGGCGCGCTCGCGGATGACCGACAGGCCGGTGGACTTGAGCACCGGGTCGTTCTCGACGAGCTGGGCCAGCCAGTCGTTGATCGCCGGCGTCGCCTCCATGTAGGCGGCGGACAGACCGCGCATGAAGCCCATGTTGAGGACGCTCAGCGCCGTCTTCACATAGTGCTTCCCGGGGCTGGTGGTGTTGAAGAACGTCCGGATGGACTGCTGGGCCAGGTACTCGTCGTCGCCCTCGCCGAGGCAGACCAGGTGGCGCCGGGCGACCTCGGCCGCGAAGGTCACCGAGAGCTTGTTCCACCACTGCCAGGGGTGGACGGGGATGAGGAGGTACTCCTCGGGGTCGAGGCCCTGTTCGGTGAGGGTGGCGGTGAACCGCTCGACCGTTTTGGCCCCCAGCTCCTCGCGCACGAAGGACTCGTACTCGATGCCCGCACCGGCGGTGAAGGAGGCCCGGGAGCGGTGCGCGGCCAGCCACACCAGCCGGATCGGGCTCGCGGTCTCGGGGGCGTACGAGAGGTACTCGTGCACGCCGAAGCCCAGCCGCCCGTTGTTGGCGACGAAGCAGGGGTGGCCCTCGGTCATGCCGGTCTCGATCTCCTGGAAGGAGGCCTTCGCGAGTTCGGCGGAGGGGATCTGCGGCTTGGTGAGTTTGAAACAGGTGCCCGAGAGGGTGGAGGAGATCTCCTCCAGGTAGACCGGCAGCACCTCGTCGCTCAGGCCCAGTGACGTCTTCAGCTCGATGAAGAAGTCGAGTGCGGCCAGCGGGAGTTCGGCCCCGTCGCGGTGGCGGGTGATCGACTCGGGGTCGACCTGCCAGTGGTCGAGGGAGCGGAGGGTGGCGGTGAAGCGGTAGCGGGTCAGGCCGTCGTCGCTGCGGACGACGTACCCGCCGTCGCCCTCGGGCTCCGGAGTGATGAGGCGCTCGTGCGCGAACTCGGCGAGGGCCTTGCGCACGAGAAGGCGGTTGGCGCGCTCCCAGCGCTCGGGGGAGAGGTGGGCCACGGCGTCGGCGAGGCTCATACGGTCACCCCCGCCGTCCGCTCGAACCGCTCCCGGGTGCAGAAACTCAGCAGCGCCCTTTTCTCCGGCTTCTGTATCTCGCGCTCGGGCACGAACCCGACGGCTTCGTTCAGCGCGTGCACGGCCGTGTTGCGCACGTCCGGTTCGACGACGACCCGCGCGGTCGTCGGGTCGGCGAACAGGTGCGCCATGACGGCGGTGATCACGGCCCGGGTGAATCCGTGCACGGGTGTGTCGGTGGGCGCGACCAGGAAGTGCATGCCGACGTCGCCGGGCTGCGGCTCGTACAGGCCGACGAGTTCGACGTGCGCCGGGTCGTAGCGCTCCATGAGGAAGACGGGCTCACCGTCCCGCAGACCGAGGAACGCGTCGTGGTACTCGCTGGCCGCGATGGCCATGTACTCGCGCTCCACGTCGTGCAGTTTCGCCTCCTGCATCATCCAGAAGGCGGCCTTGGGATGCGTCACCCAGCCGTGCAGCAACTCGGCGTCCTGGAGGGCGTCGAGGGGGCGGATGGTGAAGGTGCCCATGTCGGTGGTCGTGCCTGTACGGCTTGTGGTGCTCATACGCTGAACTCCTGGAACGCGATCGTCTTCTCGACCGGGTAGTACTCGGTGCCGAGCAGCTCACGGATGATGGACGCGTTGCGGTACGGGCCCATGCCCAGGTCGGGGCTGGTGATGCTGTGGGTGTGGACGCCCGCGTTCTGCAGGAAGACGCCGCCGCCCGTGGTATCGATGGCGTAGTTGCGGGCCACGTCGAAGTTGCCGCGGGTGTCGTAGCGCAGCCGCTCGCGGATGGGCTTCAGGAACTTGGGCTCGGCGTACTTGTAGCCGGTGGCCAGGATCAGGCCCTCGGAGCTCAGCTCGTAGTCCTTGCCCTGCTCCTCCTGGCGCAGGCCCAGGGTGTACGTGCCGTTCTCGTGGGCGGCCGTGTTCAGGGAGGAGTTGGTGAGCAGCCGCGTCGGGACGGGGCCGGCGAGGTTCTTCTGGTAGAGCAGATCGAAGATCGCGTCGATCAGCTCGCCGTCGATGCCCTTGAACAGGCCCTTCTGCTCCGTCTGGAGGCGGTAGCGGGTCGGCTCGGGCAGCGCGTGGAAGTAGTCGATGTACTCCGGGGAGGTCATCTCCAGCGTGAGTTTGGTGTACTCGAGCGGGAAGAAGCGCGGGGAGCGCGTGACCCAGTTCAGCCGGTAGCCGTGGACGTCGATCTCGCTGAGCAGATCGTAGTAGATCTCGGCGGCGGACTGGCCGCTGCCGACGAGCGTGATCGACTTCTTCGCCTGGAGCTCCCGCTTGTGCTGGAGGTAGCGGGAGTTGTGGATGAAGTCGCCGCCGAGGTCCGCGCAGGCCTCGGGGATGTACGGGGGTGTTCCGGTGCCGAGGACCAGGTGGCGGGCGCGGAACACCTCGCCGGCCGCCGTCCGCACGTGGTACAGATCGCCCTCGTACGTCACTTCCTCGACCGTCGTGCTGAAGCGGACGCTGCTCAGTTTCGAGGCGGCCCAGCGGCAGTAGTCGTCGTACTCGACCCGGAGCGGGTAGAAGTTCTCGCGGATGTAGAAGGAGTACAGCCGCCCTGACTCCTTGAGGTAGTTGAGGAAGGAGTACGGGGAGGTCGGGTCGGCGAGGGTCACCAGGTCCGACATGAACGGGGTCTGGAGGTGCGCCCCCTCCAGGAACATCCCGGAGTGCCACTCGAAGTCCGGCTTGGACTCGAGGAAGACGCCGTCCAGTTCGGCGATCGGCTCGGTGAGGCAGGCGAGGCCGAGGTTGAAGGGCCCGAGCCCGATCCCCACGAAGTCGTAGGTCTTTCCAGTGGCTTCGACGGATTCAGGAAGCGCGGTCAAGGGACTCTCCCAGGTACTGCTCGGCGTGGCCGGCGATCAGACCGAGCACGGCGGCGATGTCGTCGGTCGTGGTCTCGGGGTTGAGCAGGGTGAACTTCAGGTAGTGGCGGCCGCCCACCTTGGTGCCCGCGACGACGGCGTCACCGGAGGCGAACAGGGCCTTGCGGGCGTAGAGGTTGGCGCGGTCGATCTCGGCCGGGTCGGTGACGGCGGCCGGGATGAAGCGGAAGACGAGGGTGGACAGGGACGGCTCGACCACCACGTCGAAGCGGGGGTCGGCGGCGAGCAGCTTCCAGCCCTCCTGGGCCAGGTCGCAGACCTCGTCGAAGAGTTCGCCGATGCCGTCGGCGCCCATCACACGCAGCGTCATCCACAGCTTGAGGGCGTCGAAGCGGCGGGTGGTCTGCAGAGACTTGTCGACCTGGTTGGGGATGCGCTCCTGGACCATGCGGCGCGGGTTCAGGTACTCCGCGTGGTAGGTGGCGTGGCGCAGGGTGGCGGCGTCGCGGACCAGCACGGCGGACGAACTCACGGGCTGGAAGAAGGACTTGTGGTAGTCGACGGTGACGGAGTCGGCGCGCTCGATGCCGTCGAGGCGGTCCCGGTTCTTGAGGGAGGTGAGCAGTCCGCAGCCGTAGGCCGCGTCCACGTGCAGCCACGCGCCGAACCGGGCGCACAGCTCCGCGATCTCGGGGAGCGGGTCGATGGAGCCGAAGTCGGTGGTGCCGGCGGTGGCGACGACGGCCATCGGGATCAGGCCGTCGCGCTCGCAGCGCTCCAGCTCGTGGGCGAGGGCGAGCGTCTGCATGCGCTTGTTCTGGTCGACGGGGATCGAGACGACGCAGTCCGCGCCGAGACCCAGGAGTTTGGCCGACTTCTTGACGCTGAAGTGGCTGGCCTCGGAGGCGAAGATGCGGAGTCTGGCGGCGTGGTCGCCGGGTTCACCCCCCGCCTTGGCCTCCTCGCGGGCCAGCAGCAGGGCCTGGAGGTTGGACTGGCTGCCGCCGCTGGTGAACACGCCGTCGGCGGCCGGGCCGAGGCCGATGCGCTCGTTGGTCCAGTCGATGAGCCGGCGCTCGATGAGGGTGCCGCCGGCCGACTGGTCCCAGGTGTCCAGGGAGGAGTTGACGGCGGACAGGACGGCCTCGCCGAGCACGGCGGGTATGACCACCGGGCAGTTGAGGTGCGCGAGGTAGCGCGGGTGGTGGAAGTAGATCGCGTCCCGGAGGTAGACCTCTTCGAGTTCGTCGAGGACCGCGCTGGTGTCGTGCAGCGGGCGGTCCAGGTCGATCTGCTCGATACGGGGAGCGAGGGCGTCGACCGTGACACCCGTGAACGGTCGGTCGGTGGTGGCGAGTTTGGCCGCCACCCGCTCGATTCCTTCGGTCACGGAGCGGCGGTACCGCTCCGCGGTCGTGTCATTGAGCAGGTGCGAGCGCATGTGGGGGTCCTCCGTGCGGGAGAGTCCGAGCGGGACGGGTGGGGCGGGGGCTGAGCCGGGACGAGAAGCGGGGCGGGGTCCTGGCGTTCGACTTAGGTTAGCCTAACCTAAGTCGATCTGCGACCCCGCCCCACCTGTGACTTTTCGTGAACGGTCACTCCTGCTCGCGCAGTTGCTCCTCGGTCAGCCCGCGCCGCCAGTAGCCGACGAAGGTGACCCGCCTGCGGTCGATGCCGCGCTCGCGCACGAGATGACGGCGCATCTCCTTCACGCACCCGGACTCGCCCGCGATCCAGGCGTACGGACTCCCGGCGGCCGGAAGCCGGGCGGTGCGTACCGCGTCGACGGCCATGGGGGCCCCGCCGTCGCGAACGAGCCAGGTGATCTCCGCCTCGGCGGTGACCAGCAGGTCCTGGACGTCCTCGGCGTGCTGGACCTCCAGCCAGGCGCGGACGCGGGTGCCGGCGGGCAGGGACTCGAGGATCGCGGAGGCGGCGGGCAGCGCGGTCTCGTCCGCCCACAGGACGACCAGGTCGGTGTCGGCGGGCGGGCGGAAGCGGATCGCCCGGTTGTCCTCGACCGCCGGGCCGAGCAGTACGACGCGGTCACCGGCCGACGCGCGGGAGGCCCACCGGGACGCCGGCCCCGCGGGGACCTCGGCGTCCGGCTCCACGCCGTGCAGGACGAAGTCGATGTCGATCTCGCTCGTATGGCCCCGGGCGTCCCGGCGCAGCGCCCGCAGCGTGTACGAGCGCATCACCGCCCGTTCGTCGTCGGGGAGTTCGCGCCAGCCCTGCCACCAGCCGTCGCCCAGTTCGTAGGGGACGGCGGGCTCGGTCTGGCCGGGGTGCGGCAGGAAGAGGGAGAGGCTCTGGTCCCGGCCGTGGGAGGCGAAGGCCGGCAGGTCGTCGCCGGCGAAGGTGATCCGGACCAGCGACGGGCCGAGCCGCCTCGTCCGTACGACCTGGAGGGAGAAGAAACGGAACGGGGCGGCTACGGCCGTCGTCATAAGTGCTCCTGAGTCATCGTCAGGTGGTCACGTCAGATGGTCACGTCAGGGGTGTCAGGCGACCTTCTTGGCCTTCTCGATCGCCTCGGCGAGGTTGTCGAGGAGCGGGGTGCACTTGTCGTACGACACGATCGGCTCGGGGGAGCGGGCGATGACCTGGCCGGCCTTGACCGCGGGCAGCTTCTTCCAGGTGGCCTCGGTGATGTCGGCCGGCTGGATGGTCGCGCTGCGGTCGTCCATGATGATGATGTCCGCCGGGTACTTGTCGACGTTCTCCCAGCTCAGGTTCTCGAACCAGCCGCCGCTGGCCTTCAGGGCCTTGGCGGAGGGCTCGACGATGTTCACGCCGAGTGCCTTGAAGTACTCCAGGTCGATGGAGAGGTTCGAGCCGGAGACGTAGAAGATGTCCTGGCTCGCGGAACCGGCGAGCACCTTGATCTCGGGGCGGGCCTTGGCGGCGGCGCGCAGCCTCTCGGCGGCCGTCTCGAACTTCTTCTTCGCCTCGGCGATCTTGGCGGACTTCTCGTCGGCGCCCAGCGACACGGCGAGCGCGAGCATGCGCTGCAACGACACGGGCATCTGGCGGTCGTAGACGGAGATGCCGACGCTCGGGGCGAGCTTGAGGATCTTCGCCTTGGACTCCTCGGGGACGTACCAGAGGGTGCCCGCGGAGTCGAACATGGTGGAGAGCAGCACGTCGGGCGCGAGGGCCGCGTACTTCTCGATGTTGAACTGGCCCCACTCGTTGCCGAGGACGGTCAGCTTGCTGACGTCCATGTCGCCGGCCTGGACGTCGGCCTTGCCGTCCTTGGTCGTGGTCGGGCCGAAGACGCCCTTGACCTCGATGCCGTAGTCGTGGAGGGCGGCGGCGACACCGGTGAAGGCGACGATGTTCGCCGGGATCTTGTCCAGCTTCACCGTCGTGCCGCGGTCGTCCTTGAAGGTCCAGGGGCCGGACTTGGCGGCGGCGGCCTTCGTCGACTCCGAGCCACCGCTTTTGCCGTCGTCGTCGCCGCAGGCGGCGAGGACGGCACCGAGACCGAGGGCGCCGCCGGCGGCGAGGATGCCGCGTCGGGTGAGGTGGGTGGCACGGGCGTTGGACATGTGTGTGGCTGCTTTCGGCACGGGGCTGTAGCGCCCGCCGGACAAGTTCGAAGATAGGTTAGCCTAACCTCACTGCTTGTCCAGAGGGTGGCTGCCGTCCGCCGGAATCTGCGGGCCGCCTGTGTGAACGCCTGAGCGACGGCTTGGCCGTCGGGCCTCAACTCCCGTGTGACACGCGACGTTTTCAGACATGACGCGCACTCAATGAGGCAAGTGCTGCGCGCCCACGGGGTCAAACCTGAATACATCGGGGCGTAAAGGGAGCCGATGTGCGTAATGAACGTTGACTGGCTTAACTGATCATTTCAGATGCGCACGCCGCAGCGTCCCCGCCATCTGTGTCCCACGCAAGTCCCCCAGGGACGCGCCCCTATAGGTCCACGCGCTGAGGGCGGGCGTCTGTCCGCCCGAACGCCAGGACTTGGGCGAGCACCTTCCGCATCCGCTCGATGTCCTCGGCCGGCAAGTCGAGTTCTGCCTCGATCTCGGGGTCTTCCAGTTCCAGATTGTCGAGCGAGGCGGGGTTCAGCGACACCGTGAGCAGCCTGTCCGACAGAGCGATCTCCCGGACGCAGCCATAGGCCGTTCCGTGGTGTGGGGTCACGAGGCAATGGCTGTCGAGTCCGAGTGACACGTTCTGACGGGTTGGTTCGCCGATGTTGCTCATGAACAGCAGGAAGAAGCCCTCGCCGTCATTGTCCGCGGCGACGCCAACTTGCATCACGTCGTTATCTGGGTCGACCTCTGCCGCCACTGCGCGAGCAGTGAACCTGTGTGTCATGGCGCGGTTCCAGCAGGAGGCCCGAGCCTCCCGGCAGGCAGGTCGACCACCGTCAGAAACGACGTTCATCGGCCGAGGGCCCGGTGATCGTGGTGTCGGCGGCATGGCTGCCGTTCGGCGGAGGGGTCGCCGGGTAGGAGGCGGTCGGCGTCGCCGACGGTCTGCCGGGGTTCGTGTCCGGCGCTCCCTGGAAGTCGTTCCTCCAGGGAGTCGTCAGGTAGTTGGCGACCGGCTGAGGTCACCGCCGGTCAGGCCTCCGTGAACAGCTCCTCGCTGCTGGTGGCCGTGATGGCCCGGTCGAACCAGGTGCTGAGGGTGTTCAGGTCGGTGCAGTCGCTGATGCGCTCCCTGGTGGCTTCGGGGAGGTCGATGCCGCGGACTTCGAGGATGCGGAGGATGTCCTCGGCTCGGCCCTCGGCCCGCCCTTTGATGTGGGTCTCCTCGATGAGGGTGCCGCTGCCGGGGAAGCGGCTGGTCCACGTGGCCATCAGGTTCCTCCAGAGTGTGCGGGTCCGGGAGTCTCCCAGACCGATCTCGGTGTACTCCGCCCAGCCCTTCGCGGTCTCGCCGCTTGCCTTGGCGAGCGCCGTCGCCAGTGCGTCCAGTATCACAGGAAGAGCGGGGTCCTTGGCGTGGGTGAGCGCGGAGAAGACGGACAGGGGGATGTCCTGTGCCGCTTCCTCCGGGTCGGTGATCGCGGGGAGGTTGTCGGGGCCCAGGACCAGCGGGAAGACCGCGATGCTGGTGTGGTGGGGTGGGCCGATGCGGATGGGTTCAGCGGCCCAGGACGCCGTGGCCTTGTCCTGGCACACGACGAGCAGGACCGGGGGCAGTTGGTATTTCGCGTAGAGGTGTGCCAGGTAGTACGTCCAGCTGTTGAGCTTGTCGGGGTCCCGTCTGCCCTGGGCCTCGACGGCGAGCAGGTAGCTTCCGTCGTCCGCCGTGCGGATCCGTTGCAGGGTGTCCACGCGGCGGTCCATGGGCTTGATCTCGGTGAGATCGGTGTCCAGTGGCTCGACTGCCGTGGGCTGGGGTAAGTCGATGCCCGCCTTCGGGAGGGCCCGGGCGAACAGTCCCGGGTCCTCCCTGAAGATCCTGTGCATCACCTCGTGTGCTGAGCTGACCATGTGACGGACCGTAGTGGCCTCGATCCGTTTCCGTGGCTGGGCGGTGCGGGCTTCAGCCGATCGAGTGACTTTGCCTCTGTCCTATGCCGGAGAGGCACGGCTTTCGCGAGTCGCTCCAGCCCGGTGGGGACTCCGGCCGGGTCAGCCCACCAGCCCCAACTCCCGCGCGATCAGCATCCGCTGCACCTCGCTCGTGCCCTCGCCGATCTCCAGGATCTTGGAGTCGCGCCACATGCGGGCCACCGGGTACTCGTTCATGAAGCCGTAGCCGCCGTGGATCTGGGTGGCGTCCCGGGCGTTGTCGACGGCGATGGTGGAGGAGTAGAGCTTGGCGACGGCCGCCTCCTTCTTGAAGGGCTCGCCCGCGACGAGGCGGGACGCGGCGTCGCGCCAGCCGACGCGGGCCATGTGGGCCTTCATCTCCATGTCGGCGATCTTGAACTGGATGGCCTGGTTCGCGCCGATCGGGCGTCCGAACGCGTGCCGCTCCTTGGCGTACTTCACCGACTCGTCGACGCAGCCCTGCGCGAGGCCGGTCGCCAGGGCCGCGATGGCGATACGGCCCTCGTCCAGGATGCGCAGGAACTGGGCGTAGCCGCGGCCCTCCTCGCCGAGCAGGTTCGCGGCCGGGACGCGGACGTCGGCGAAGGACAGCTCACGGGTGTCGGAGGCGTTCCAGCCGACCTTCGAGTACGGGGCGGCGACCGTGAAGCCGGGGGTGCCGGACGGGACGATGATCGCGGAGATGAGCGGTTTGCCGTCGGGCCCCCGGCCGGTGACGGCGGTGACCGTGACCAGGCCCGTGATGTCCGTGCCGGAGTTGGTGATGAAGCACTTGCTGCCGTTGATCACCCACTCGTTCGTCGACTCGTCAAGGCGGGCCGTCGTGCGGGTCGCGCCCGCGTCCGAGCCGCCGTCCGGCTCGGTCAGGCCGAACGCGCCCAGGATCTCGCCGGAGCAGAGACGGGGAAGCCACTCCCGCTTCTGGGCCTCCGTGCCGAAGAGGTGGATCGGCATCGCGCCGAGCGAGACGCCCGCCTCCAGGGTGATGGCGACGGAGGAGTCCACCCGGGCGAGCTCCTCCAGGGCGATCCCGAGGGCGAGATAGTCGCCGCCCATGCCGCCGTACTCCTCGGGGAAGGGCAGTCCGAACAGGCCCATGCGGCCCATCTCCCGCACGATCTCGTACGGGAACTCGTGCCGCTCGTAGAAGTCGCCGATCTTCGGGGCCACGACGTCGTGGGCGAACTCCTCGACCGTACGGCGGAGTTCTTCGAGTTCGGGGGAGAGGCGGTGGTCCAGGGACATGGGGATCATTCCTTGTGGGAGAGGGCTTTGACCGTGCGGGACGGGCTGGGTCGGCCCAGTCGCTCGGCCATCCACACGCTGGTGGCGGTGAGGCGGGCCAGGTCGACACCGGTGTCGATGCCGAGGCCCTGGAGCATCCATACGAGGTCTTCGGTGGCGAGGTTGCCGGTGGCGGACTTGGCGTAGGGGCAGCCGCCGAGACCGCCCGCGGAGGCGTCGACGGTGGTGACGCCGTGCTGGAGAGCGGCCAGGGTGTTGGCGAGCGCCTGGCCGTAGGTGTCGTGGAAGTGCACACCGAGCGCGCTGGTCGGCACGCCCTCCTCGTTCAGCTCGGCGAGGAGGGTCTGCACATGACCCGGTGTCGCCACGCCGATCGTGTCGCCGAGGCTCAGTTCGTCGCAGCCCATGTCCATCAAGGCCTTGCAGACGCGTACGACCTGATGGATGGGTACGGACCCCTCCCACGGGTCGCCGAAACACATCGAGATATAGCTACGGACGTGCACCTTGTCCGCCTTGGCCCGGGACACCACCGGCTCGAACATGGCGAGAGACTCGTCGACGGTCCGGTTGAGATTCGCTTTCGCAAAGGATTCTGTCGCGCTGGCGAACACGGCGACATGGCGGGCGCCGAGAGCCAGCGCCCGGTCCAGACCCCGTTCGTTGGGCACGAGGACCGGGAGGTGCACCCCCGAGGACCTGCCCAGGTCGCTCACGAGCGGGAACAGCTGCTCCGCGTCCGCCAGCTGGGGCACCCACTTGGGGTGGACGAAGCTGGTGGCCTCGATGGTGGTCAGGCCCGAGTCCGCGAGCCGCCGGACGAACTCGGCCTTCACCTCCGTCGGCACGGTCGCCTTCTCGTTCTGCAGCCCGTCGCGCGCGCCGACCTCGTAGATCCGCACCCGCGCGGGCAGGTCCGGGGCCGGTACGACCATGGGGAGGCCGAGTTCGGGGGTGCTCATGTCGTCTCCTCGTACGGTGTCGTCTCCTCGTACGGCGTGATCACGGCCAGCACCTGGTCCATGGCGACCGTGGTGCCCGGCGTGACGTCCAGCTCGCTGACGGTCCCGGCGTGCGGGGCGGAGATGACGTGCTCCATCTTCATCGCCTCGACCACCAACAGGCTCTGTCCCGCGGTCACTTCGTCGCCCACGGCCACCTTCACGACGGTCACCGTGCCGGGCATGGGCGCGGTGAGCGAGTCCACCCCCGCGTGCGCCGCGCCGGTGAGGGAGGCGGCCACGGAGTCGTGGTCGCGCACGTGCCAGGCGTCACCCTCGCGGCCGAGCCAGGTGCCGTCCGGCAGGGCGGCGAAGGTGTGGGCGACACCGTCGAGCCGGAAGGTGAACCGGGATGCGGTGGGCCCGCCGGCGGGCACGGGGAGGCTTCCCCGGAGGGGCCGCTCCTCGCCGTCGAGCAGCAGCTCGACGCCGCCGTCCGCCGCGCGGCGGACGCGGACGGTCACGGGATCGTGCCCCGGCAGCCGCACGTGGTGTGCCGTCCAGGCAGGCTCGCCGCCCAGGCGCCAGCCGTCCGGCACGGAGAACGGATCGACCCAGCCGGTGGCTTCAAAGGCCCCGAAGGCCACCGGGGCCCCGGAAGCCCGGGGGCCGAGGTCCGCGTGGCGCAGCAGCGCCGCTGCCGCGTACACCTCCGCCGGGACCGGCCGCGCGGCGAGTCCGTCCGCCTCCCGCTCCACCAACCCCGTGTCCAGGTCCCCCGCCACCACCGCCGGATGCGCCAGCAGCCGTCGCAGGAACCCGGCGTTGGTCTGCACGCCGAGCGTGACCGTCTCCGCGAGGGCGGCGCGCAGCTTGCGCAGCGCGGTCGCGCGGTCCGGCCCGTACGCGATCACCTTGGACAGCATCGGGTCGTAGAGCGAACCGACCTCCGTGCCCTCGCTCAGCCCCGAGTCGGTACGCACGCCGTCGCCCTGGGGTTCGTGCAGGGCGAGCACCGTGCCGCCGGACGGCAGGAAGCCGCGTGCGGGGTCCTCGGCGCAGATGCGTGCCTCCACCGCGTGCCCGGTGAGGGTGATGTCCTCCTGCCCGTACGGCAGTCGCTCGCCCGCGGCGACCCGCAGCTGCCACTCGACCAGGTCGAGCCCCGTGACCAGTTCGGTGACCGGGTGCTCCACCTGGAGGCGGGTGTTCATCTCCATGAAGTAGTACGACGACGGGTCGGAGCCGGGGACGATGAACTCGACCGTGCCCGCGCCCTCGTACCCGCAGGAGCGGGCCGCCTGGACGGCCGCCTCGCCCATCGCGGCGCGGGTGCCGGCGTCGAGGAGCACGCTCGGCGCCTCTTCGATGATCTTCTGGTGGCGGCGCTGGAGGGAGCACTCGCGCTCGCCCAGGTGGACGACGTTGCCGTGGCCGTCGGCCAGGACCTGGATCTCGATGTGCCGGGGCCGGTCGACCCAGCGCTCGACGAGGAGGGTGTCGTCGCCGAAGGAGGCGCGGGCCTCGCGGCGGGCCGCGGCGATCTCCTCGCCCAGCGCCGACGCGTCCCGCACCAGCCGCATGCCCTTGCCGCCGCCGCCCGCCGACGGCTTGAGCAGCACGGGCATGCCGATCTCCCGTGCGGCCTCGGCCAGCTGGGCGTCCGTGAGGCCGCTGCCGGACGAGCCGGGAACGACCGGGACCCCGGCCGCCTTCACCGTCTCCTTGGCGCGGATCTTGTCGCCCATCAGCGCGATCGCGTCCGCGGGCGGGCCGATGAAGACGAGCCCGGCCTCGGTGCACGCGCGCGCGAACGAGGCGTTCTCGGCGAGGAAGCCGTACCCGGGGTGCACCGCCTGGGCCCCGGTGCGAGCGGCGGCTTCGAGGAGCCGCTCCACCGACAGATAGCTCTCTGCGGCCGGCGCCGGACCGATCCGTACCGCTGTGTCCGCCTCGCGCACATGCCGGGCGTCGGCGTCCGCGTCGGAGAAGACGGCGACCGAGCGCACGCCGAGCGCGCGCAGGGTGCGGATGACGCGTACGGCGATCTCGCCCCGGTTGGCCACAAGGACTGTGTCGAACATCTCGGGCACCCTCATCACATCCGGAAGACGCCGAACTGGGGGTCACCCAGTGGCGCGTTGGCGCAGGCGGTCAGTGCGAGCCCCAGCACCTGCCGGGTCTCCAGCGGGTCGATCACGCCGTCGTCCCAGAGGCGGGCCGTCGCGTAGTAGGCGCTGCCCTGCCGCTCGTACTGGGCGCGGATCGGGGCCTTGAAGGCGTCCTCGTCCTCGGCGGGCCAGGAGTCCCCGCGTGCCTCCAGCTGGTCGCGCTTGACGGTCGCGAGGACGGACGCGGCCTGCTCGCCGCCCATCACGGAGATCTTGGCGCCGGGCCACATCCACAGGAAGCGCGGCGAGTACGCCCGGCCGCACATCGAGTAGTTGCCCGCGCCGTACGAACCGCCGATCACCACGGTCAGCTTGGGCACGCGGGTGCAGGCGACGGCCGTGACCATCTTGGCGCCGTGCTTGGCGATGCCACCGGCCTCGTACTGACGCCCCACCATGAAGCCCGAGATGTTCTGCAGGAACACCAGGGGGATGCCGCGCTGGTCGCACAGCTCGATGAAGTGGGCGCCCTTCTGGGCGGACTCGGAGAACAGGATGCCGTTGTTGGCGACGATCCCGACCGGGTGTCCGTGGATGCGCGCGAAGCCCGTGACGAGCGTCTGCCCGAACTCCGCCTTGAACTCGGCGAAGCGTGAACCGTCCACCACGCGCGCGATGACCTCGCGTACGTCGTAGGGGGTGCGGGAGTCGACGGGCACCGCGCCGTAGAGCCCGTACGGATCCACCTTGGGCTCGACGGACTGCTCGACCGCCCAGGGGAGGGGCCCGCGCGCGGGGAGCGTGGCCGCGATGTTCCGTACGATCCGCAGCGCGTGCGCGTCGTCCTCCGCGAGGTGGTCGGTGACGCCCGACACACGCGCGTGTACCTCGCCGCCGCCCAGCTCCTCGGCGGTGACGACCTCGCCGGTGGCGGCCTTCACCAACGGGGGCCCGCCGAGGAAGATCGTGCCCTGATTGCGCACGATCACGGCCTCGTCGCTCATCGCCGGGACATACGCGCCACCGGCCGTGCACGAGCCGAGGACGGCGGCGATCTGCGGGATCCCCGCCCCCGACATCCGCGCCTGGTTGTAGAAGATCCGCCCGAAGTGCTCGCGGTCCGGGAAGACCTCGTCCTGCATGGGCAGGAAGGCGCCTCCGGAGTCGACGAGATAGACACAGGGGAGGCGGTTCTCGAGCGCCACCTCCTGTGCCCGCAGGTGCTTCTTCACGGTCATCGGGTAGTACGTGCCGCCCTTGACGGTGGCGTCATTGGCGACGATCACGCACTCGCGGCCGCTGACCCTGCCGATCCCGGCGATCACCCCCGCGGCCGGTGCCTGCCCGTCGTACATCCCGTGGGCGGCCAGCGGGGCCAGCTCCAGGAAGGGCGAGCCCGGGTCGAGGAGCGTGTCCACGCGCTCGCGCGGGAGCAGCTTCCCGCGCGCGGTGTGGCGCTCCCGGGCCCGCTCACCGCCCCCGAGGCGCGCCTCGGCGAGCTTGGCGCGCAGCTCCTCGCCGAGGGCGCGATGGGCCGCCTCGTTGGCCCGCCAGGCCTCCGACGCGGGATCTGCCGCGCTCGTCAGCTCCGGTGCTTCGTGCATGTCCCGCGGTCCCCTCACCAGTGGTCCACCAGTTAATGAGCGTTAACGCATGTCCTCCAGGTTAACGACCGCTAACCTCCCTGTCTAGAATTGCTTCCATGGCCACGAGAACCGACGCCCCCACCCGACGCGAGCAGATCCTCCGGGAGGCTGCCCGCCTCTTCGCCGAGCGCGGCTTCCACGGCGTCGGGGTGGACGAGATAGGAGCGGCGGTCGGCATCAGCGGCCCCGGTCTGTACCGGCACTTCGCGGGCAAGGACGCGATGCTCGCCGAGCTGCTGGTGGGGATCAGCGGGCAGCTGCTCACCGGCGGCAGGCGCCGGGTGGCGGAGGCCGACGGGGGTGCGGAGGCGGTCCTCGACTCGCTCGTCGAGGGTCACATCGACTTCGCGCTGGACGACCGTCCCCTGATCACCCTGCACGACCGAGAGCTGGACCGCCTGCGGGACAGCGACCGCAAGCTCGTACGGCAGTTGCAGCGGCAGTACGTCGAGCTGTGGGTGGAGGTCGTGCGCGAGGTGTATCCGGCCCTCACCGAACCCACCGCCCGCTCGGCGGTGCACTCGGTCTTCGGCCTCCTGAACTCGACCCCCCACCTCGGGCGGCCCGGGGCGCTGCCGGGGCGCGGCGTGACGGCGGCCCTGCTGCACCGGATGGCGCGGGGCGCCTTCGCGGCGGCGGCCGGGGACACCGTTCTTTGACACGGGTCCTCGACACGGGCCTTTGTGCATACGGGCTCCATGCATACGGGCTCCATGCGTGCGGGACGGGCTCTATGCGTGCGGGCTTTTGTGCATGCGGATTTTTTTGCCAGCGGCGGCTCTGTCCCCTGCGCCATGATGGCGCTCATGAACGGACACATGGCCATGAGCGAACAGGCTTCCGACTGGGTGACCCTCTTCCGCTTCGAGAACGTCCCCGGCTGCCCGCGGCCGGGGCGGCTGATGGCGGTTTGACTGCGTGACCGGGGCATCGACTGGGACCCCTTCGCCGTACGGGATGTACGGATCGACCTCATGTGCGGGGTCCGGTCGGACGGTCACTGGCACGGCACGGTCGTCGTCCGCGTGCGCGCCGACACCCTGCGCAGGCTAGGTCTCCATCCCGATCAGCCGACCTCGGCGCCGGCCGACCCGGTGCCGCCCAAGTGGTGGGGGCCATGGGCGCGTTGATCCGTGATCGCGGCTTTCTTCGGTCGCGTGCCGCCCGCGCTCGGTAGGTTCACGTCATGAGTGACGACGAGGACTACCTGGAGAAGAGTCCGGCAGCCGCACGGATGGGCAAGGCCGCCGAGTACCTGGTAGCGGCCTCGGCGATCCTCGCCACGGGCGGTGAGCTGAACGTCTCCACCTCGCTGGTGGACGACGAGGGGGTGGACCTCGTCTTCCACCGGCGCGGGAGCTCGGCGACGCTGGCGGTGCAGGTGAAGGCCCGGATGTCCACCGGGGCGCAGGTTCGCCAGGGCAGGCTGATGGCCTTCGTGCGTGCTCAGACCTTCCAGCCGCGGGCCGACCTGGACCTGCTGTTCGTCGCGGTGGATGTCGAGCGGGGAACGATCATGACCGCCTGGCTGATACCGAGCGGCACGTTCGGCGAGATGGTCGCCGAGCCCAGCGGCAGGGGGCGCTTCCGGTTCTCGGCGTCGATGAAGCCGGACTCCGAGGACCGCTGGACCCCGTTCCGGCTGACCGCCGCGGAACTCCCCCGGCGCGCTCTCGCCCGGCTGGCCGAGCGTGACGAGCGTCATGGGGGAGGCCGGCCGATGACTCTGGACGGTCGTCGTGACCGACGGGTAACCTGACATCTGAGCAAGCGCTTAGCCAAGGGACCGCAGCCATCCATTGAGCAACCCCGACGGCGAGCAACCACATCCGCGAGAGCGGCGCCGGTTCAGGCGCAGAGAGGGGCCGGCGGTGCGCCGTACGGTGTTCAACGAGGACCACGAGGCGTTCCGGGAGACCCTGCGGGCCTTCATAGAGGCCGAGGTCGTTCCCGTCTACGACGAGTGGTTCGCCGCGGGCCAGGCGCCGCGCGACTTCTACTACAAGCTCGCCGAGCTCGGCGTCTTCGGCATCCGCGTGGACGAGGAGTTCGGCGGCGCCGGCATCGACTCGTACAAGTTCGAGGCGGTGATGTACGAGGAGACCGCGCGCGCGGGTGTGCAGTTCGGCGGCTCCGGTGTGCACGTGCTGCTCGGCCTGCCGTACATCAAGATGCTCGCCACCGACGAGCAGAAGAAGCGGTTCCTGCCGAAGTTCGTCTCCGCCGAGGAGATGTGGGCCCTCGCGATGACCGAGCCGGGCACCGGCTCCGACCTCGCGGGCATGAAGACCACCGCCAAGCTCTCCGAGGACGGCACGCACTACGTCCTCAACGGCTCCAAGACCTTCATCACCGGTGGCGTGCACGCCGACCGCGTGATCGTCTGCGCCCGCACCTCCGCGCCCACGGCCGAGGACCGCCGTCACGGCATCTCCCTCTTCGCCGTCGACACCAAGTCCGAGGGCTACTCCATCGGCCGCAAGCTCGACAAGCTGGGCCTGAAGACCTCCGACACCGCCGAGCTGGCGTTCGTCGACGTGAAGGTCCCGGCCGAGGACCTCCTCGGCGAGGAGAACAAGGGCTTCTACTACCTCGGCCACAACCTCGCCTCCGAGCGCTGGGGCATCGCCTTCGGCGCGTACGCGCAGGCCAAGGCCGCCGTCCGGTTCGCCAAGGAGTACGTGCAGGAGCGCACCGTCTTCGGCAAGCCGGTCGCGCACTTCCAGAACACCAAGTTCGAGCTGGCCGCCTGCCAGGCCGAGGTGGACGCCGCCGAGGCCGTCGTCGACCGCGCCCTGGAGGCCCTGGACGCGGGTGAGCTGACCCCGGCCGAGGCCGCGTCCGCCAAGCTGTTCTGCACCGAGGTCGCGCACCGCGTGATCGACCGCTGCCTCCAGCTGCACGGCGGCTACGGCTTCATGAACGAGTACCCGATCGCCCGCCTGTACGCGGACAACCGCGTCAACCGTATCTACGGCGGCACCAGCGAGATCATGAAGTCGATCATCGCGAAGGACATGGGCCTCTAAGGCCCGCGAAAGATCACAGGAAACAACCGCACGATACAACTGACGCATGAGTCAGGCACTTGAGTCCCTGCTCGATCTGCTCGACCTGGAGCGGATCGAGCAGGACATCTTCCGCGGCCAGTCCCGCTCCGCCGTCGTCCCGCGCGTCTTCGGCGGGCAGGTGGCGGCGCAGGCACTGGTGGCCGCCGGGCGCACGGTCCCCGAGGACCGGCACGCGCACTCCCTGCACGCGTACTTCCTGCGTCCGGGGGATCCCGGCGCGCCCATCGTGTACACGGTGGACCGCATCCGCGACGGGCGCTCCTTCACCACCCGCCGCGTCGTCGCCATCCAGCACGGGCAGCCGATCTTCCACCTCTCCGCGTCCTTCCAGACGTACGAGGAGGGCATGGAGCACCAGGCCCCGATGCCGCCCGCGCCCGACCCGGAGACGCTGCCCACGGCCGCCGAACTGCTGCCGCTGTACGCCGATGTCATCAAGGACCCGTTCGTCGTCGAACGACTCCTCGAAGCGCGCGAGTCCGTCGATCTGCGCTACGTCGACGCGCCTCCGTACGGCACGGTCGGCGAGATCCGCGAACCGCACTCGCAGGTGTGGTTCCGCACCAACGGCAAGCTGGCCGACGATCCCCTCCTGCACGTCGTCCTCGCCACCTACGTCTCCGACATGACGCTCCTCGACTCGATCCTGCTCGCGCACGGGCGGGGCGGCTGGGTGACCGGGGACGTCGTCGGGGCCTCGCTGGACCACGCGATGTGGTTCCACCGCCCCTTCCGCGCCGACGAATGGCTGCTGTACGACCAGGAGTCGCCGTCCGCCTCCGGAGGCCGCGGCCTCGGCCAGGCCCGCATCTACACCCAGGACGGACGGCTCGCCATCTCGGTGATCCAGGAAGGCGTGGTCCGGGTGCCGAGGTGAGCTGCGCGGGCGGACCGTGGAGAAAGGAAGCGATGCGGAGCGCTTGTTCCCGTTGCGCCGCTTCCGAGTGAATGCGGCGGAAGCATGCCTGACGGACATGGCGGCAGGCTACGGTCGTCCTGTCCGGCGACGAATGCCGGACCTACCGCCAGACCTCTCGGGGGCTGGCTGACGCCGATGAAGCAGGAACCCGCGGTGGCGCCGCCAGTCGGCGCGGACCAGAATCTCCTTCTCGTTGGAACGGGGAGGGCGCCAAATCTGGGCGATGCTCGGCGATGTTCGCCGCCGTGACTTTCTCGGCGGCGTCTTCGCCGACCACGGGTGTCCAACAGGCGCGCGGGGGAGGCGGACCGTGTGGGGGCGCCCTTCAAACGCTACCTCCGGTACACCCCGGACACCGCCGTGAAGGCCGTGGTCCTGGAGGACTCGGCCGCCCTGATCGGCCTCGTCCTCGCGGCGGGCGGCCTGCTCGGCGGACAGCTCACCGGCTCCGGCGTCTGGGACGGCATCGCGTCTGTCTGCATCGGTCTCCTCCTGCTGTACGTCGCCCGGGTCCTCGGCCGCTCCAACGCCGAACTGCTGATCGGCCGCCCCCTCCCCAAGCCGGTGCGCGAGCGGATCCGGGCCGAACTGCTCGTCGTGGAGCACGTCGAGGCCGTACCGGAGCTCACGACCCTCGTGCAGGGGCCGCGCGAGGCGCTCGTCGCGGCCAAGGTCGACTTCAGGGACGTCTCGACCGCCGCCCAGATCGAATGGGCCTGCGAACAGGCGGAGGCCCGACTACGAGAGGCGTTCCCCGTGGTGAGCCGGGTCTACCTCGACCCGACACCGGGCTACCCCCAACGCCGCCAGGAGGGCCTGAACCCTTGGCCGTGACGGGGATTGCGCTCCCGGGCCGGGGCTGAGCCCCGGATCGCCGCCCACCCGAATCGTTCGGCTGCGGGCCGGTGGGGGCTGGTCGCCCAGTTCCCCGCGCCCCGTTTCTACAGGGTCGCCGCAGCCAGCAGATACGCCGTCAGCGGGTCGTAGAACCGCGGGCTGGTGACGTGGTCGTCCAGGGGGACCGTCACCTGGACCGTACCCTCGGACTCGGCGAGGAAGAGGGCCGGGTCGTTGCAGTCGGCGTAGCCGACGGAGTCGATGCCGAGCTGGCCCGCGCAGCCGGCCCAGCCGTGGTCCGCGACGACCAGGTCGGGCAGGGGCCGGCCCGCGCCCTCCAGGCCCTTGAGGATCGCGCGCATCGGCTCGCCCGAGTGGGTGTGCCACAGCGTGGCCCCGTGCTCCAGCACCGCCACGTCCGCGAACTGCATGACGTACCCCTCGTCCGTCTGCAGCCCGTCCGGAATGACGACGATCTCGCAGCCGGCGCCGCGCAGCGCGGCGGCGGTGGCACGGTGCACGTCGAGCAGGCCGCCGGGGTGGCCGGTCGCGAACAGCACCCGCTGCTCACCGTCCGCCGCCTTGCGCAGCCGCGCCGCCATCCGGTCCAGGGCGTCGACGGTCAGCTCGGGGTCGATGGTGTCCTGGCCGTAGCGGTACTCCGGGTCGTCGTTCACACCGCACCGCTCCGCCATCACGGCGAGCACGTCCTGCTCGTCGGTCCAGCGGTCTCCGAGTTCCAGGCCGAGCCAGAAGTTGCGGTCGCCGTTGGCGAGCTTGCGGTAGTGGGAAAGGTTGTTCTCGCGGGGCGTGGCGACGTCGCCCGCGATACGGGTCTTCACGAGGTGGTCGACGAGCTCGGCGCGGCTGGGGGTCCCGGATATCGGCATGCCCCCCATTGTGCCGGGGTGCTCCGCTGGGAGGGTGGTTGTCCTGCACCGTGGGATGTGGGTCACTCGGCGTGAGGCGGGCGTCGAGGGGTGTGTTTCCCAGGTTCGTTCCCGGTTCCTTCCCGGGTTCTCAGGTGTCCCTCAGTGCGAACCACAACTCCATCCGTACGTCCGCGTCGTCGAGGTCCGCCTCCAGCAACGCCGCACACCGTGCGATGCGTTGGCGGACGGTGTTGCGGTGGACGGAGAGGGCGACGGCCGTGCGGTCCCAACTGCCGTGCAGGGAGAGCCAGGTGCGCAGGGTCTCGGTGAGGGCGGGGGTGGCGGCGATGGGGGCGAGGAGGGTGCGCGCGTGGGCCGCGGCGTCGGCCGGCGGCACGAGGTCCGCCAGGGCGGGGCGCTCGCCGTGACGGACGAGGGGCGTGCGGGTCGCTCGGGCGCGGGCCAGGGCGCGGGCCGCCTGCCCGTCGGCGGACGCCCACTCGTGCGGGCCGACCGCCGCGCTGACCCCGCAGATCCAGCCCTTCTGCGCGGTCGGCTCGCGGTCGCCGGGGATGAGGACGCGTACGACACTCCCACCGGTGTCGATGAGCGCGGAGCCCAGTGCCGTCCCCAGCGCGGACGCGGCGACGGCGTCCGGCGCCGGGCCGTCCGCCGCGGGGCGGGCGTGCACGACGGTCCACCGGTCCCCGCCGAGCAGCGGGGCCACCTCCTCGGGCGCGGCGCCCAGCAGGAGCCGTACGAGCGCCGCCGAGCGCGCCGAGCCGCTCCCGCTCTGCTGTTCCCCGGTGAGGAGGGAGAGGAGGACGGCCGCGACGGAGGCGATGGTGTGGTCACCGGGGTCCCGGTGCGGTGCCGCGACCCCGAGGACGAAGCCCCGCCCGCCGCCGAGGGCGTACGCGGCCAGGTGGGTGCCGCCCACGGTGTCGGTGGCGGAGGAGGGGGTGGGAGTGGAGGCGGGAGTCGGGGCGGGGGGTGGAGTGGGGTCCTGGGGGACCGCGGGCCGGTGCGGCCCGGGGCGTACGACGGCGGCCAGGGCGCCGAGTGCGGCCACGGGGCCGTCCTGCGGTGTTCTTCCCGCGCGGGCCAGCTCCGCACCCTCCGGTCCGTACAGCACCGCCCAGCCGCGCACCCGCTGGGCCAGCTGCCGCAGCACCGCCGCCACCGGGTCCGGGCGCGCGGCGGCCGCCGCCAGACTCTGCTGGGCCTCCGTGACCCGCCGCAGCTCCGCCAGCCGGGCCTGCGCCATCAGCTGCCACACCGCGCGGGCCACGCCCGAGAAGGTGGTCTGGGGCGGGACCTCCAGCAGGGGCAGGCCGTAGGAGTCGCAGGCCGCGACCAGCGCGCGCGGGACCGTGTCGTGCACCGGCGCCAGGCCGAAGCCGAGCGCCGCGCCGCCCGCCGCCACGATCCGGGAGACGTAGTCGTCGAAGTAGGTGCCCGAGCCCGCCGCCTCCGGGATGTGCACCCCGGCGGTCAGCAGCAGCTCACCGCCCAGCAGATACGGGTACGGGTCCGCCATCTCCGACGTGTGCGCCCAGTGGATCACCGTGTCCGGGCCGACGGGGCCCGCGATGTGGCGCAGGCCGAGGTCCTCCCGGGCCAGGAGGGCGGACAGCGGGACCGGTGGGGTGGGTGGGACAGGCGGGACCGGCGTGGTGGATGTGGTGGATGTGGCAGATGTGTCCGGCATGGTGGACGTTCCCTCCATCCGGATCGGCTGCAATGGATGAAACGTACACTTCAGAGTCATCTTCCGGCCACCTAAGGTCAGTGCCGTCGGCAGCCGCGGGTACGGGCGTATGTCCCCGCGATCAGCTGCCGGACTCCCGGCCGGGTATCGCTCGCCCGGCCCGCGTCCCCACGTCCATCTGCACGACACGCCACCGATGAGTGCGCGAAGGAGGGCCCCCTATGGCCGTCGACTACACAGTGATCGTCATCTATCTGGCCGGCATGCTGGCCATGGGCTGGTGGGGCATGCGCCGCGCCAAGTCGAAGAGTGAGTTCCTGGTGGCCGGACGGCGCCTGGGCCCCGCGATGTACTCCGGGACCATGGCCGCGATCGTCCTCGGCGGCGCGTCCACCATCGGCGGCGTCGGGCTCGGATACAAGTACGGGCTCTCCGGCGCCTGGATGGTGTTCACCATCGGCCTCGGACTCCTCGCCCTCTCGGTGTTCTTCTCCGCCCGGATCGCCCGCCTGAAGGTCTACACCGTCTCCGAGATGCTCGACCTCCGCTACGGCGGCCGGGCCGGTGTCATCTCCGGTGTCGTCATGTGGGCGTACACCCTGATGCTCGCGGTCACCTCGACCATCGCGTACGCCACCATCTTCGACGTCCTCTTCGACATGAACCGGACGCTCGCGATCATCATCGGCGGCTCGATCGTCGTCGCGTACTCCACGCTCGGCGGCATGTGGTCGATCACCCTCACCGACATGGTGCAGTTCGTCGTGAAGACGGTCGGCGTGCTGCTGCTCCTGCTCCCCATCGCGGTGATCAAGGCCGGTGGGTTCAGCGAGATGAAGGCCAAGCTGCCCACGGAGTACTTCGACCCGCTGGGCATCGGCGGCGAGACGATCTTCACCTACGTGCTGATCTACACCTTCGGCATGCTCATCGGCCAGGACATCTGGCAGCGCGTGTTCACCGCCCGCAGCGACACGACCGCCAAGTGGGGCGGCACCGTCGCCGGCACCTACTGCCTGGTGTACGCCGTCGCCGGCGCCGTCATCGGCACGGCGGCCAAGGTGCTCTACCCGACACTGCCCAGCGCCGACACCGCCTTCGCGACCATCGTCAAGGACGAGCTTCCGGTCGGCGTACGGGGCCTCGTGCTCGCCGCCGCCCTCGCCGCCGTGATGTCCACGTCCTCCGGCGCCCTCATCGCCTGCGCCACCGTCGCCAACAACGACATCTGGGCCAAGCTGCGCGGGGCCGTACGGCCCCGGGGGGACGACCACGACGAGGTCAAGGGGAACCGGGTCTTCATCCTCGTCATGGGTATCGCCGTGATCTGTACCGCCATCGCCCTCAACAACGTCGTCGAGGCGCTGACCGTCGCGTACAACCTGCTCGTCGGCGGTCTGCTCGTCCCGATCCTCGGCGGACTGCTGTGGAAGCGCGGGACCGTGCACGGCGCGCTCGCCTCCGTCGTCGTCGGCGGGCTCGCGGTCGTCGGACTGATGGCGACCTACGGCATCCTTGCGAACGAGCCCGTCTACTACGGGCTGCTGTCCTCGCTGGTCGCGTACGTGATCGTCTCCCTGGCCACACCCGCGACCGACCCGGCGGTCCTGGCCGCCTGGCGCGAGCGGCTGGCGGGGCGCGGCGCGGATGCCGAGACCGAGACCGAGCCGGCGGCCGTGGTCGCCTAGCCGCCGCACGTCGCCCCAGCCCCCGAAGAGCTTCGGCCCGGCCGCCGCACGGCGACCGGGCCGGGCGGCCCCCGGTCAGCGGGGTCCGCGACACTGGAAAAGCATCACCTGTACGACGTATCACCCGTACCACCTGGAGGAGTCCGACGATGAGCAGCACCGAGTTCCCGGCAGCAGGCGACAGTCAGCCACGCGGCCCCGTCGACTCGTCCCGCGTCCCGCGGTACGCGGGCCCCGCGACCTTCGCCCGGCTGCCGCGCCTCGACGAGGTCGGCCGCGCCGACGTCGCCGTGGTCGGCGTGCCCTTCGACTCCGGGGTCTCCTACCGGCCCGGCGCCCGCTTCGGCGGCAACGCCATCCGCGAGGCCTCCCGCCTGCTGCGCCCGTACAACCCGGCGCAGGACGCCTCCCCCTTCGCCCTCGCCCAGGTCGCCGACGCCGGTGACATCGCGGCGAACCCGTTCAACATCAACGAGGCCGTGGAGACGGTCGAGGCCGCGGCCGACGAGCTGCTCGGCACGGGCGCTCGCCTGATGACGCTGGGCGGCGACCACACCATCGCGCTCCCGCTCCTGCGCTCCGTCGCCAAGAAGCACGGCCCGGTGGCCCTGCTCCACTTCGACGCGCACCTCGACACCTGGGACACCTACTTCGGCGCCGAGTACACGCACGGCACCCCGTTCCGCCGGGCGGTGGAGGAGGGGATCCTGGACACGGAGGCCCTCTCCCACGTCGGCACCCGCGGCCCGCTGTACGGCAAGCAGGACCTCACCGACGACGAGAAGATGGGCTTCGGCATCGTCACCTCGGCGGACATCTACCGTCGCGGCGCCGACGAGGTCGCCGACCAGCTGCGCCAGCGCATCGGCAACCGCCCGCTCTACATCTCCATCGACATCGACTGCCTCGACCCGGCGCACGCCCCCGGCACGGGCACGCCAGAGGCCGGTGGCATGACCTCCCGCGAGCTGCTGGAGATCCTGCGAGGACTGTCCTCCTGCAACCTGGTCTCCGCGGACGTGGTCGAGGTCGCGCCCGCGTACGACCACGCCGAGATCACGGCGGTGGCCGCGTCCCACACGGCGTACGAACTGACGACGATCATGTCCCGCCAGATCGCGGCGGCCAGGGCTCAGGAGGCCGGGAACAAGTGACTCACGAACACGACCTGGTGCTCCGTCCGTCGGCGGCGCAGACGGAGGCCGCGCTGAATCCGCCCCCCGGCCGCAACGGCGGAGACCTGGTCGTGGAGACCCTCGCCGGTCTCGGCGCCACGACCGTCTTCGGCCTGCCCGGCCAGCACGCGCTCGGCATGTTCGACGCCCTGCGCCGGTCCTCGTTGCAGTACATCGGACTGCGGGTGGAGAACAACGCGGGGTTCGCGGCCGACGCGTACGGCCGCATCACGGGTGAGGCCGCGCCCCTGCTGCTCTCCACCGGCCCGGGAGCGCTGACCTCCCTGGCCGCGCTCCAGGAGGCCGCCGCGGCCTCCGCCCCCGTCCTCGCCATCAGCAGCCAGATCCCCACCGCCGGGCTGGGCGGCGGACGCCACGGCTATCTGCACGAACTTCCCGACCAGCAGGCCTCGTTCAGGGGTGTCGTCAAGTCCGTCCACACGGTCCGTACGCAGTCGCAGATCCCCTCCGCGATCGCGGCGGCCTGGGAGTCGGCGCTGACCGCCCCGCACGGCCCGGTCTGGGTGGAGATCCCGCAGGACGTCCTGCTCGCCGAGACCCACCTGCCGCAGGTCACGGCTATGGACGCGACCCCGGAGGACGTCGTCCCGCGCCCCGAACTGACGGCGCTGGCGGCCCACTTGCTGTCCTCGGCGGCCCGCCCCGCGATCATCGCGGGCGGCGGGGTCGTACGGTCGGACGCGTCCGGCAAGCTGAGGTCCCTGGCGGAGAAGCTGAACGCGCCGGTCGTCACCACCTTCGGCGGCAAGGGCGCCTTCCCCTGGACCCACCCGCTCTCGCTCCAGTCCTGGCTGGAGGACCGGCACACCACGGACTTCCTGGAGGACGCGGACGTCCTGCTGGTCGTCGGTTCCGGCCTCGGCGAACTGTCCTCGAACTACCACACGTTCAAGCCCCGCGGCCGGGTCGTCCAGATCGAGGCCGACCTCGGCAAGCTGGAGTCCAACCACCCGGCGATCGGCATCCACGCGGACGCCAGGCTCGCGCTCTCCGCGCTCCTGGAGACCGTCGAGGACCGCCCCGACCCGACGGCCGCGGACCGCGTCCGGGCGCTGCTCGACCGGGTGGGGGAGCGCATCGCCGCACAGGAACTCACCCTGGAACAGGAGGTGCTGGCGTCCGTCCGCCGGGCCCTCCCGTCCACCTCCCCGTCCTTCTGGGACATGACCATCCTGGCGTACTGGGCGTGGTCCGCGTTCGACCCGCGCGGAAAGAACACCATGCACTCCGCCCAGGGCGCGGGCGGCCTCGGCTACGGCTTCCCGGCGGCCCTCGGCGCGGCGGCGGCCGACCCCACCCGCCCGGTCCTCGCGGTCTCCGGCGACGGCGGCGCGTTGTACTCGATCGCCGAACTCGCCACGGCGAGGCAGTACGACCTGAACGTCACCTGGCTGATCGTCGACGACGGCGGCTACGGCATCCTGCGCGAGTACATGACCGACGCCTTCGGCCAGCCCACGGCGACGGAACTGACCCGCCCCGACTATGTGGCGCTGGCCGAGTCCTTCGGCGTCCCGGGGGTCCGTACGACCCCCGAGACCCTGGAGGAGGACCTGGCCAAGGCCCTCGCGAGCCCCGGCCCGTCCGTGGTGCTGCTCCCGGCGGTGCTGCGGATGTTCGCGCCCACGCACCTCGGGAGCTGACGGCACGGTCGACCGCTACGGCCCGGTGGCCCGGGCCGTAGCGGTCGACCGCCGTCACGGCCGTCTACCAGATCGCGTCGACCCACTCCGGGTGGTCGATGAACGGGTTGCGGTTGTGCTGGTAGGTGTCGTAGATGACCTGGTTGCGCTTTTCCTCGAAGGCGCTCGGCGGGTCCTCGTCGCTCCACGCCTTGAGCACGGAGAGCTTGCCGATGTACGGGTTGCTTCCGTTGTTCACCTTCTCGTTGGGCTCCAGGTCGGCGAAGCCGTCGCCGCCGTCGTAGCGCACCGCCATGTAGAGGATCATGCGGGCCACGTCGCCCTTGTCCGCGTCACGCGGCTCGAACGAGTCGGAGTCGGTGAGGCTGCCGCCCCCGCCGCTGACCGTGCTGCCGCCGTTGTCGAAGTCCTTGTTGCCACGGATGCTGTTGACCTGGACGTCCGCGGGACGCAGGTGGTGCAGGTCCGTGCCGGGACCCGTCACCTCGCCGAAGTCGCCGTGGGACTTGGCCCACACGTGCTCGCGGTTCCAGTCGCCGACGTCTCCGCCGTTGAGCGACTTGGCGCGCGAGGTGCCGCTGTACAGCAGGATCACGTTGTTGCTGTTGTTCGGGTCCTGGTCGGTGACCATGAGCGCGTTCCAGACCGCGGAGTACGAGATCTTGGTCTGGCTGCTGATGATCGTGTGCAGCGAGGACTTCAGGCTGCTGCCGGTCTTGCCGATCGCGTTCTTGTAGTACGTGCTGTCGTACGCGGTCGTCGTGGCGCTCGCGGGAGTGGCGGTCATCGTCGGCAGGGTGAGGCCTACCAGGACGGCCGAGGTGGTCAGCGCCAGCGTCTTCCAGCGGCGTATGTGCGTGGCGGGCATGGTGGGGGCGTCCGTTCTACGCGGGTTGAATGAGCGGGCAACCGGAGCGTGACATGGACATGCGTTTCAGGGAATGAACGGAGCGTGTCGGTTGCGTGACGGAAACCGGCAAGTCGCTTGTTGTGGGCGCGATGTGACACACCGAAAGGCCCCTGACCGCAGGTGAATGGTCAGGGGCCCTTCGGCGTTCGTGAGGGAGTCAGTTCACGTCGGACGGGTCCAGGCGGTAGAGCGTCGAGGCCGACTGGGCCGACTGGTCGTTCTCCGACCCGGAGCTCGTGGTCGAACTCGACTTGGATGCACTCGACTCGGAGGACGAGGTCTTGCTGTAGGCGCTCTCCTTCACCGCCGTGGCGTTCTTCTGCACCCAGGCGGTGACGGCGGAGCTGACGCTGTTGTTGCCGCCCATGCCGCCGCCCATGCCCGAGCCGCCGACCTGGATGTAGTGCAGCTCGCCCTTCTTCACCAGTTCCTTGAGCTTGGCGACCGTCATGCCCTTGTCGGTGCCGGTGAAGCCGTACATGGAGATGACGGGCTTGTGGGTGCTCAGGATCAGCTGCCCGGCGCTCTGCGAATTGGACACCGCGAGCAGCCACTTGGCGCCGTCCTGGTGCTTCTCCAGGTACGAGATCAGCTCGCTGCTGGTCTCGCCGCCCATGCCGCCACCGCCGCCGAAGCCGCCGCGCTGACCGCCCGTGCCGCCCGGGGCGCCGCCGTTCTCGCCACCGGCCTGGCCGCCCGTGCCGCCGCCCGGGAACTCGCCGTTCTGGCCGCCCGTGCCGCCGCCCGTACCACCGCCGGGGAAGCCACCGTTCTCGCCGCCCTGCGGGGCGCCGCCGGGCAGTTCGCCGGTTCCACCGCCGCCGGGCGTCATCTGGCCGCCCTCCTGGCCGGCCGCCTGGCCGCCCTGCTGGGTGCCGCCGGGCATCTCGCCGCCGCCCGGACCACCCGCGTTGCCACTGGGACCGCCCCGTCCGCCGCCGCCGAAGCCGCCACCACCCGTGGACGGTCCCGCGGTCGGATTGGTGCCGCCCATGCCGCCGCCCGCGCCGCCCGCACTGGCCGGGACGGCGAACGAGTACGCCGCCGGGCCCGCGAGAGCCGCGACGACCGCCGCCGCCAGGGACGCGGCCAGCAGCCGTACGCGGTTGCCGGAGCGGAAGACGAACAGGCCGACGACGCCCAGCGCCATGACCACCGCGATGGCCGGCCACAGCCAGGTGTTCCAGTCGGTGGCCCGGCGCAACAGCACGACCGCCCAGATGCCGGTGACCGCGAGAGCGGCGGGCAGCACCCAGGACCAGCGGACGTCGCCGCCGCGGAAGGCACGCAGCAGCATGACGCCGCCGCCACCGCACAGGGCCGCGATACCGGGGGCGACCGCGGTCGTGTAGTACGGGTGCATGGTGCCCTCGGCCGTGGCGAACGTCAGGTAGTGCAGCAGCAGCCAGCCGCCCCACAGCACCAGCGCCGCACGGGTCGGGTCGATGCGCGGGGCGCGCCCGCACAGCACCAGGCCGCCGACGAGGGCGATGCCCGCGAAGGGGATCAGCCAGGAGATCTGGCCGCCCAGGATGTCGTTGAACAGCCGGCCGAGGCCCGCGGAACCGGAGAAGCCGCCGCCACCACCTCCGCCGCCACCGCCGTTGCCCTCACCGCCGAGGACGCGGCCCAGGCCGTTGTAGCCGAAGATCAGGTTCCAGGCGGTGCCGTCCGTCGAACCGCCGATGTAGGGACGGTCGTCGGCGGGCACCAGCGAGACGGCCGTCGCCCACCAGAAGCTGGACACGGCCAGGGCCACGGCGGCCAGCAGCAGGTTGCGGATCCGCTTCGCCCAACCGAGGTGCGACGCGTACAGGTAGACCGCGAAGACGGCGGGCAGCGCGATGTAGCCCTGGAGCATCTTCGTGTTGAAGGCGAGCCCGAAGCAGACGGCCGAGCCGAGCAGCGGCAGCAGCCTGCCGTCGCGGGTCGCGCGCAGTCCGAGGGCCGCGCCCGACACCATCAGGAGGAGGAGCAGGGTGTCGGGGTTGTTGTCGCGGTTGATGGCGACGGTGATCGGGGTGAGCGCGAGCACCAGCGCGGCGATCGCGGCGGCCGCGTGGCCGAACACCCGCTTCACGGAGGAGTGCAGGATCCAGATCGTGCCGAGGGCGGCCACGATCATCGGCAGCATCATCTGCCAGGTGCCGAAGCCGAAGATCCGGCACGACAGGCCCATGACCATGAGGGCGAGCGGCGGCTTGTCGACGGTCAGGAAGTTGCCCGCGTCGAGCGAGCCGAAGAACCACGCCTTCCAGCTCTGGGTTCCGCTGTAGATCGCGGAACTGTAGAAGCTGTTGAGGCCGGAGCCGGACAGGTTCCAGGAGTACAGCACCGTGGCCAGCGCCATGATCGCGATCAGGGCGGGGAGGGACCAGCGGGGCGCGGCGGATGTGGGCGACGGCTCCTGGGGCGGCGCGGCGGCCGGTGCGCCGGGGGCCACGGAGGGGCCGGGGGCCGGGGGCAGTGGGTCGGTGGCAGATGTCACCAGTGCACCGTGCACACCGCCGATGGGTACGGGCTGTGCTCTGTCTGGGGGCGAGCTGTGGATGGATGAGACGCGGGTAAGAGAGTCACTCCCTCGAATCTCTCTCCGACCCTCTCTCCGACCCTCTCGAATCCCGCTCCAAAGAACACCCGTACAACTTTCGGTCACCCAGACGAGTCATGAGAGGCGAGTGCGCCACAGGCGCGCTCGTATTGGTAGAAGGGGATGGGGAACCTCCATGACTCACCGGATATCCCGGCGTGCCCGTGTGCTCGCGGCGAGCCTCGGCGCCGGGGTGATCGTGCCGTTCGCGGCCGCCGCCGCACCGGCCGCCGCCGCCACGGCACCGCAGGTCAGCTGTACGTCGAGCAAGACGGGCCTGGCCGCCAAGCTGCAGAAGGACATCACCACGGCGCTCAGGGGCCGCGCCGGCACCGTCGCCGTCGGTCTCTACGACCGTACGACGAAGACCACGTGCTCCCTGCGGAGCAGCTCCGCGTACGACTCCGCCAGCGTCGTCAAGGCCACCGTGCTGGCCACGCTGCTGTGGGACGCCAAGAAGCACAACCGGTATCTGACCACCCGTGAGCAGAGCCTCGCCACGGCCATGATCACCAAGTCGGACAACAACGCCACCAGCACGCTGTGGAAGCAGCTCGGTGTGACCAAGGTGAAAGGTTTCCTCGCCGCTGCCGGGATGACCCAGACCAAGCCGGGTGCCAACAACTACTGGGGTCTCACCCAGATCACCGTCCGGGACGAGCAGAAGCTGCTCGCGCTGCTCACCGCCAAGAACTCGGTGCTGAGCGACAACTCCCGTGCCTACGAGCTGAAGTTGATGGGCAAGGTCATCTCCTCGCAGCGCTGGGGCACCCCGGCCGGAGCGCCCTCCTCGGTCGCCGTGCACGTCAAGAACGGCTGGCTGTCGCGTGCCACGCACGGCTGGCGCGTGCACAGCATCGGCACGTTCAACGGCGCGGGTCACGACTACATGATGACCGTACTGACGCAGGACAACAGCACCATGCAGTACGGCGTCAACACCATCCAGGCCGTCGCCAAGGCCATCCACAAGGACCTGGTGCCGGCCCCGTCCACGACCAGCGCGAGCGTGCTGCGGTACGTGCCCACGGCCAACCCCCAGGAAGCGATCCCGGCGGTGCCGTCCGCGGGCTGACGCTTCACGAGGCGGTCTCCCGCGCGTCACCCCGCCGTCCTACCGTGACCGGCATGCGTATGAGATCCGTACTCGCCACCGTCACCGCCGGCCTGGCGGCGGCCACCTGTGTGACCGCCGCCGCTCCGGCCGACGCCCACGGCGGCAGCGCCCCGGGCGTCCACGCCTGCTCGCCCGCCGTCTCGATCACGAGCTACTCCGACGCACTCGACAAGACGACGTACGACGGCACCTTCGTCGGCAACCTCTCCGTCCAGTGCGGCTACCGCACCGACACCGGCCTCGGTGTCTCCGAGGCGCAGGCCACCGTTCCTCTGGACTGAGCAGGAGTGACTCTGCTCAGCCGCACGCCCCGAACGGTCTTGGGCGTACTGGTCCCCGGCGTACTCATCCCCGGGGCAGCGACACGCATCCTGTGCGTGGTCCGGGCCCGGGAGGTCGGTTCCCTGCGCGACCTGGCCACATGGGTACGGCCAGAGGCGACGGGGAGGCCCTGAACCATCACTCCGGTGGAGCAGGGGCCCCGCACGCTGGCGCCGTACCCGGCGTCCCAGATCACACGATCACGCTAACCCGGACGGCCCAGTAGGCCGCAAGCCCGGAAGCCGACCGTCACACGATCGAGCTAAACCGCCCTCATGCACGCTCCCCGGCGAGCAGTTGCCAACCCCCGACGGCCGCCTCCTCGTCCTGGAGCGCGGCTTCACCGCGGGCGTCGGCAACACCGTCCGCCTCTACCTCGCCGACCTCCGCCACGCCACGGACACCCGCCGTGTCGACACCCTGACCGGCCAGGACGGCGTGCGGCTCGCCCGCAAGACACTTCTCGCCGACCTCGTGAACTGTCCTTCACTGGGCGCCCAGGCCAAGCAGCCCCAGCCCAACCCCCTCCTCGACAACATCGAGGGCCTGACGATCACCGGCCGCACCCCGGACGGCCGTCTCAAGCTCCTCCTGGTCAGCGACGACAACCAGAACGCCGTCCAGACCACCCGCCTGTACTCCCTGAGCGCCCGCTTGCCGCACACGGCGAACGGCTGATTATTGCGGAGGGATGAAATCCGCTTGTTTCAGCGTTGGTGCCTTCCGGTGGAGTGAGATCTACGGAAGGCACCGGCGTGGCATTTGAGCAAGGGGACAAGGGCGGCTGGGCACAGCGGCTCGCGGGGTACGCATGGCGGTACCCGAAGTACGTCCTGCTCGCGCTCGGCTCCTCGCTCGGCGGCATGGCGGTCCTGGCGGTCGTCCCGCTGATCACCAAGGTGATCATCGACGACGTCATCGGGAACCACAGCAAGCCCATGGCGCCCTGGGCGGGCGCGCTCATAGGCGCCGCCGTCCTCGTCTACGTCCTCACCTACATCCGCCGCTACTACGGCGGCCGCCTCGCCCTCGACGTTCAGCACGACCTGCGGACCGAGATGTACGGGACGATCACCCGGCTCGACGGACGACGCCAGGACGAGCTGTCCACCGGCCAGGTCGTCGGCCGCGCCACCAGCGACCTCCAGCTGATCCAGGGCCTGCTCTTCATGCTCCCGATGACCATCGGGAACGTGCTGCTCTTCCTGATCTCCCTCGGGATCATGGCCTCGCTCTCCTGGCCCCTCACCCTGGTCGCGCTCGCCGTCGCCCCCGCCCTGTGGGTCGTCGCCAAGCGCAGCCGCTCCAAGCTGCACCCCGCCACCTGGTACGCGCAGGCGCAGGCCGCCGCCGTGGCGGGCGTGGTCGACGGCGCCGTCAGCGGCGTACGCGTGGTGAAGGGCTTCGGGCAGGAGGAGCAGGAGACCGGGAAGCTCCGGGACGTCGGGCGGCGGCTCTTCGCGGGGCGGCTGCGGACCATCCGGCTCAACGCCAGGTACACCCCGGCCCTCCAGGCCGTGCCCGCCCTCGGCCAGGTCGCGATGCTCGCGCTGGGCGGCTGGCTCGCCGTACGGGGACAGATCACGCTCGGCACCTTCGTCGCGTTCTCCTCGTACCTCTCCCAGCTCGTGGGACCCGTACGGATGCTCGCCGTGGTCCTCACCGTCGGGCAGCAGGCCCGCGCGGGCGCCGAGCGCGTCCTCGAGCTCATCGACACCGAGCCGTCGATCAAGGACGGCACCAAGACCCTCCCGGCCGACGCGCCCGCGACCGTCGAGTTCGACGACGTGTCCTTCGCCTACGAGGGCACCTCGAAGAATCAGCCGGTGCTCGACGGGCTGAGCTTCGAGATCCGCCCCGGCGAGACCCTCGCCGTGGTCGGCTCCTCCGGCTCCGGCAAGTCGACGGTCTCGCTCCTGATACCCCGCTTCTACGACGTGACGCACGGCGCCGTCCTCATCGGCGGGCACGATGTCCGCGAGCTGACGCAGGAGTCGCTGCGCGCCGCGATCGGCCTGGTCCCCGAGGACTCCTTCCTCTTCTCCGACACCGTGCGCGCCAACATCGCCTACGGCCGCGCGGACGCCACCCAGGAGGAGATCGAGACCGCGGCCCGCGCCGCCCAGGCGGACCGTTTCATCGCCGAGCTGCCCGAGGGTTACGACACCAAGGTGGGCGAGCACGGCCTCACCCTCTCCGGCGGCCAGCGCCAGCGCGTCGCCCTCGCCCGCGCCATCCTCACCGACCCCCGCCTGCTCGTCCTGGACGACGCCACCTCCGCCGTGGACGCCCGCGTCGAGCACGAGATCCACGAGGCCCTCAAGGGGGTCATGGAGGGGCGCACCACCCTCCTCATCGCCCACCGCCGCTCCACCCTCAACCTCGCCGACCGCATCGCCGTCCTCGACGGCGGCCGCCTCGCCGAGATCGGCACCCACGAGGAACTCCAGCAGCGCTCCCCGCTGTACCGCCGGCTCCTGACCGACCCGGACGAGCTGGGCGGCGTCTCGCCCGGCCACGCCCTGCCCGCCGTGCCCCAGGAGGACACCTCCGTACGGGA
Organism: Streptomyces sp. NPDC107454; assembly: GCF_055582885.1. Taxonomy (NCBI): domain Bacteria; kingdom Bacillati; phylum Actinomycetota; class Actinomycetes; order Kitasatosporales; family Streptomycetaceae; genus Streptomyces; species Streptomyces sp. NPDC107454. The sequence continues at coordinate 116,350 of NZ_JBVJPA010000001.1, forward strand.
CGAGCTGGACGCCGAGTTCGACGCCGAGCGCGGGGTCACCCCCCATCTGTGGACCGGCGACCGGGAGCCCAAGGACAACGCCCTGTCCGGCATGCCCGCCACGCCCGAACTCCTCACCCTGGTCGAGGCGCTGCCGTCGGCCACCGACACCCCCGGCATCGACGAGGCGCGTGCGGTCAGGCCCGAGGAGTCGTACGGCCTGCGCAGGCTGCTGCGCGGCTTCGGCCTCCCGCTGCTCGTCAGCCTGGGTCTCGTGGCCGTGGACGCGGGCATGAGCCTGCTGCTGCCGGTGCTGATCCGGCACGGCATCGACCGGGGCGTCACCCGGATGGCGACCGGCGCGGTGTGGGCCGCCGCCGCGCTGGCGCTGGTCACCGTGCTCGTCCAGTGGGCCGCGCAGATCGGCGAGACCCGGATGACGGGCCGGACCGGCGAGCGGGTCCTCTACTCCCTGCGCCTGAAGATCTTCGCGCAGCTCCAGCGCCTCGGGCTCGACTACTACGAGCGGGAGCTGACCGGCCGGATCATGACCCGGATGACGACGGACGTCGACGCGCTGTCGACGTTCCTCCAGACGGGCCTGGTCACCGCCTTCGTCTCGGTCGTCACCTTCTTCGGCATCATGGGCGCGTTGCTGGTGATCGACGTACAGCTCGCGCTGGTCGTCTTCATCACCCTTCCGCCGCTGGTCATCGGCACGTTCTTCTTCCGCCGGGCGAGCGTGAAGGCGTACGAACTCGCCCGCGAGCGGGTGTCCGCGGTCAACGCCGACCTCCAGGAGTCGGTCTCCGGACTGCTGATCCTCCAGGCGTTCCGGCGCGAGCGCGTGGGCAGGCAGCGGTTCGCGGAGGGCAGCGACAGCTACCGCACGGCACGCATCCGCGGCCAGTGGCTGATATCGATCTACTTCCCCTTCGTGCAGCTGCTGTCGTCGGTCGCGTCGGCGGCCGTGCTGATCGTGGGCGCGCACCGGGTGGACGCGGGCACCCTCACGACGGGCGCGCTGGTGGCCTACCTCCTGTACATCGACCTGTTCTTCGCGCCCGTGCAGCAGCTCTCGCAGGTCTTCGACGGCTACCAGCAGGCCACGGTCTCGCTGGGCCGCATCCAGGAACTGCTCCAGGAGCCGACCTCGACGAAGGCCGCCGACGAACCGCTGGAGGTCCTTTCCCTGCGGGGCGACATCGCTTTCGAGGACGTCGACTTCGCCTACGGGGACGACGAGGAGGCGCTCAGCGCCGTCTCGCTGAGCATCCCGGCCGGACAGACCGTCGCCTTCGTCGGCGAGACCGGCGCGGGCAAGTCCACGCTGGTGAAGCTGGTCGCCCGGTTCTACGACCCGACGGGCGGGCGGGTGACGGTCGACGGCACGGATCTTCGCTCGCTCGACCTGACCTCGTACCGGCACCGGCTCGGCGTCGTCCCCCAGGAGGCGTACCTCTTCCAGGGGACTGTCCGGGACGCCATCGCCTACGGGCGTCCCGACGCGTCCGATGCCGAGGTGGAGGCCGCGGCCCGCGCGGTCGGCGCCCACGACATGATCGCCACGTTCGACGGCGGCTACCTCCATGAGGTCGCCGAGCGCGGTCGCAACCTCTCCGCCGGCCAGCGCCAGCTGATCGCGCTGGCCCGCGCCGAACTCGTGGACCCGGACGTGCTGCTCCTCGACGAGGCGACGGCGGCGCTGGACCTGGCGACGGAGGCCCTGGTCAACCAGGCCACCGACCGCATCGCCGGCCGCCGTACGACCCTCGTCGTCGCCCACCGTCTGACGACGGCCGCGCGCGCCGACCGGGTCGTGGTCATGGACCACGGCCGCGTCGCCGAGGACGGCACCCACGACGAACTCCTCCAACTGGGCGGCCACTACGCGGAGTTGTGGAGGACGTTCGTCGGGGCCCCGGAGGAGGAAGAGCCGGTTCCCTCATCGGCCTGAGAGGGAGCGTGCCCCGGACCTGTCAGTTCTTCGCCTTGATGCCGGAGATCTTCTTCGTGGCCAGGTCCGACTGCACGGTCAGATAGGTGTACGTGGGGTGCTGGGCGGAGCCCCAGGTCAGGCGCACCGTCGACCAGGTGTGGCCCGCGCCGCTGTCTCCCGCCGTCACCTTCCACGCCCGCGGTACGTCCTGTGCGCGCAGCACTCCGTCGGCGTGCTCGCGGCTCTCCCACTTCGCCAGGCGGGTGCGGAGATCCTTGGTCAGGTAGAAGGTGCGCAGCTGGGAGCCGAGGTGGCCGCTTCCCTCGTCGGTGACCGCGTCGATGTAGGCGCCGTAGAAGTCGGCCACCCGGTCGTAGGCGGGACCGTTGGCGCCGCTGCGGGCGGGCGGGGGAGCGCTGGAGCCGGCGAACGCGGGTACGGAGGCACCCGCGGTGGCGAGGAGCGCCGCGGCGACGAGCGCGCCGACGGCCGTACGTGAACGTGACGTGCGGGACATGGATGAGTACCTTTCGTTCGGTTTTCCGACCAGTTGGACACCGAACAAAGGGGTGTGGTTGCCCCAAACGCGGAAGAAAACCTCTGTCGGGTGAAGGCAACCATCCGATGTACGTCCTGCGTCCGTACACCAGTACGCTGAATGGCCGGGGGAGGACAACAGTGGACCGTGGTGGTGCGATACGCCGGCGCCTGGCGCTGGGTCTTGCGGTGTTGACCGCAGCCGGGCTGATGGCGTTGATGAGTCCGGGCAGCGCGCAGGCCGCCGACTCGGACTGCTCGGGGCGCAAGGTCAGAACGCTCAGCTTCTCGACCGGCTCCGTGCAGATCTTCAAGCGCGACGGCTATGTCTGCGCGATGACCATCCCGAAGGATCAGCAGTCCCGCAAGCGGACGATGTCCGTCAGCGTGCAGGCGCGCGGCAGCCGACCCGTGGTCGACCGGGGCAGCTTCTCGTACCACGCGGGTCCGGTGACCGTCCACGCGGGCCACCGCTGCGTCCGCGTCAAGGGCTCGGTCGGCTCCGGTTCGGTGAGCTCGAACTGGATCCTCTGCTGAGCCGGCCGAGTGCTTGACCGGCCGGGTGCCGATTCGGCCGAGACGCCGCCTTCCCTCCAGGGTTTTCCCCATCTCCCCTGGTGCGCCTGTGAGTTGCTCCGATAGCTTCCAGCGCACATCCGTTTCACAGGGGAGTGTGCATGCGCAAGGCGCTCAGATGGCTGCTGGCGCTCACGGTGCTCATAGGCACGTTGAGCACGGCGGGAGCGGCCACCGCCGCCCAGCCGGAGGCCGCACCAGGCACCACAAGCACGGACACCGACATCAAGGACCGGCTGCTCGCGATACCGGGCATGAGCCTGATCCAGGAGAAGCCGTACACCGGTTACCGCTTCTTCGTTCTGAACTACACCCAGCCGATCGACCACCGGCACCCGTCCAAGGGCACGTTCCAGCAGCGGATCACCGTGCTGCACAAGGACGTCTCCCGCCCGACCGTCTTCTACACCGGCGGCTACAACGTCTCCACGAACCCGGGCCGCCGTGAGCCCACCCAGATCGTGGACGGCAACCAGGTCTCGATGGAGTACCGCTTCTTCACCCCGTCCCGGCCCGATCCGGCCGACTGGTCGAAGCTCGACATCTGGCAGGCGGCGAGCGACCAGCACCGCATCTTCGAGGCCCTCAAGCCGGTCTACCGCCAGAAGTGGCTCTCCACGGGCGGCTCGAAGGGCGGCATGACCGCCACGTACTACGAGCGCTTCTACCCGCGCGACATGGACGGCGTCGTCGCCTACGTCGCCCCCAACGACGTGGTGAACGACGAGGACTCGGCGTACGACCGCTTCTTCAGGAACGTCGGCACCAAGGAGTGCCGCGACAAGCTGAACGCCGTGCAGCGCGAGGCGCTGGTGCGGCGCGCACCGCTGGAGAAGAAGTACGAGGCGTACGCCGCCGACAACGGCTACACCTTCACCACCATCGGAAGCCTCGACAAGGCGTACGAGGCGGTCGTGCTCGACTACGTGTGGGGCTTCTGGCAGTACAGCCTGCTCTCGGACTGCGCCTCGATCCCGGCCGACGCCGCGCACGCCACCGATGACGCGATCTGGGACTCCGTCGACACCATCTCCGGCTTCTCGGCCTACACCGACCAGGGCCTGGACACGTACACGCCGTACTACTACCAGGCGGGCACGCAGCTCGGCGCGCCCACGATCCACTTCCCGGCCATCGAGAAGAAGTACATCCGCTACGGCTACCAGCCGCCGCGGAACTTCGTGCCGCGCTCGATCCCGATGAGGTTCCAGCCGTGGGCCATGGCGGACGTGGACTCCTGGGTCCGCCACCACGCCGACCACATGCTCTTCGTCTACGGTCAGAACGACCCCTGGGGCGCGGAGCGCTTCCGGCTCGGCAAGGGCGCGCGTGACTCGTACGTCTTCACCGCCCCCGGTCTCAATCACGGTGCCAACGTCGCCGGGCTCGTCGCCGACGAGAAGGCCCTCGCGACGGCCCGCATCCTGGAGTGGGCGGGTGTCGCCTCGGCGACGGTCCAGGAGAACCCGTCGGCGGCCAGGCCGCTCGCGAAGTTCGATGCGAAGCTGGACCAGCGGGACATCGAGCGCGAGCCCGCGCTGCGACCGTAACCCGGTTCACCCGCCGCACCCCGGTTCACCGGCCGCGTCCGCCCCTCGGCTACACGGGGCGGGCGCAGCCCACCGGTCTGCTGCCGCCCAGTTGGACGTAGAGGGCCGTGGACGACGGGCACTCGGAGCGGTCGACGACCGCCGACGTCACCTTGTAGTCCGGGGGCTTCTTGCCCTTGCCGTCGCACGCGGTCTCCCGCACCTGCCCGTCACCGGAGCTGTAGACGCAGTCGCCGACGATGGTGCGGGGCCCGCCGCCTCCGCCCGGATCGCCGGGGTGCGGGGCCTCCAGCTTGCGCATGCAGGCGTACCCCTGGGGCACGACCCCGTCGCCGTTCTCGTCGGAGGCGGGCCGGGTCTCGCTGATGTGCAGTACGAAGTCCGTGGTCGCGGGGCACAGCGGCCCGTCGGCCACCTTGCCGTCGTAGCGGGCGATCACCCGCGCGGCGGCCCGTTCGCTGCTGCAGGGCACCTCGGTGAAGCTGGTCGTCCCGAAGGAACTGCACTCGTCGACCGCGAGGAACACCGCCCCGTAGCCCGAGGGCTGCGTCGATGTCGTCCCCGCGCCGGGCTCGGCGCTCCCCGACTCCGACCAGCGGTCGCACCCCGCGAGCGCGGCGACGATCAGCAGCAGCGCGCACACCACCCCAAGGCAACGCCGACCCGACGAGCTGGCTCGCATGGCTTCCCCCCGATACCCCCGCCCAGCGTGACCCGTCGCGACGGGCACACGCCAGACATCCGGGGTGCTTTGCGTCCTTTGGGGGGAGTGCGCCGGGTGTGCGTCGTAGGGCCTGTACGTCAATCCCCACCCGGGGCGGTACGTCGGCCCATACCGGACCTAGTACGTCAATCCATACCCGATCGGATACAGCGCCTTCGTCGGGTCGTCCGCCCGCTGCACCTCCACCGGCAGCCTCCCGCGGGGCCGCGCGCTGCCCGCGATCACCCTTGCGGCGGCGCGCAGTTCGACGTCCGTCCAGGAGTAGGTCGCCAAGCATGCGCGCACGTCGGGGAGTTGGGCCACGTCGTACGGGTTGCGGATCGCGATCGCGACCACCGGGACGCCGGTGGCGACGAGCCGCTCGACGAGGGTCTTCTGCGACCCGGTCGCCGTCACGTTGTACGTGCCGACGACGACCGCGTCCACACCCCCGGCCGCCGCCACCGCGTTGTCGATGCTCGCCGCGGAGGGTGCCGTTCCGGTGGACAGTGCCGTCGCTGTGAAACCCAGCTCGGTGAGGGCGGTCGCGAGGACGGTCGTGGGCGGTCCGTCGGTACCGGACGGCGAGGCGGGATCGGCGCCGACGACGAGAACGCGCGGGGTGCTCCGGCGTGAGAGCGGGAGCAGGCGCTCCTGGTTGACCAGCAGGGTCGTCGTGCGCTCGGCGATCCGGTCGGCCGCCCTGCGGTGCGCGGCGGTGCCGACCGTGTGGTCGACGCCGGAGTCGCTGACGTACGGATTCTCCAGCAGGCCCAGCCTGGCCTTGAGTCGCAGGACGCGCAGGACGGACTCGTCGAGGCGGGCCTCGGTGAGCTCGCCGCCGTGCACGGCGTTCAGGACCGCGTTCCAGGCCACGTGGATGGACGGCGGGTTGAGGAGCTGGTCGACACCGGCCTTGAGCGCCAGTACGGGGACGCGGTCGTCGCCGTACTTCGTCCGGACGCCCTCCATGCCGAGCGAGTCGGTCACCACGACCCCGTCGTAACCGAGTTCCTCGCGCAGGATGCCGGTGAGGATCGGGTGGGAGAGCGTCGCGGGGTCCCCGGACGGGTCGAGCGCCGGGACCATGATGTGGGCGGTCATGACCGAGTCGATGCCGGCGCGGACGGCGGCCCGGAAGGGCACGGCGTCGAGGGACGACCACAGCTCGCGGCTGTGCGTGATGACGGGGAAGCCGAAGTGGCTGTCGACGGCGGTGTCCCCGTGCCCCGGGAAGTGCTTCGCCGTGGCCGCGACCCCGGCGCTCTGATAGCCCTTCACCTCGGCCGCCACCAGCCCGGCCACGGCGTCCGGATCGGCGCCGAAGGAGCGTACGCCGATGACCGGGTTCGCCGGGTTGACGTTCACGTCGGCGACCGGGGAGTAGTCCTGTCGGATGCCGAGGGCGCGCAGCTCGGCGCCGCCGAGGCGCCCGACCGTACGGGCGTCCTCCCGCGAGCCGCCCGCGCCCAGCGCCATCGCGCCCGGGAACAGCGTCGCGGGCTTGCCCACCCGGGCCACCGCTCCGTACTCCTGGTCGGTGGAGATGAGGACGGGCAGCCCGCGCGGCTGGTCGAGCGACACCTTCTGGATGCCGTTCGAGAGGGCCGCGATCTGGTGCGGGTCACGGGTGTTGTGCGCCCAGGTGAAGTAGATGATCCCGCCGACGCGGTACTTGGCGATCAGCTCGGCGGCCGTCCTGACGCCGAGCTCCTGGAGGTTGGTGTCGATGTCGGTCTGGTCGGGCGCGGTGGCCGAGTGCCCGTACACGCGCATCACGAAGAGCTGGCCGACCTTCTCCTCCAGCGTCATCCGGGAGACGAGCGCGCGGAGTGACGATTCGTCAGGTCTCTCCTCGGCCGCCCGGACGGAGGTGGTGCTCAAGGTCAGGGCCGCAGTGGTCCCGGCGGTGGCGGCGAGAACGGTACGTCTGGACGGTCTGGAAGAACTCGATGACCGCACGTGCGCTCCTCCCTCATGAAGGAAACTTCCGAGGAGCCACGAATATCCGGGAAGTTTCTTCCAGTCAAGGGTGTGCACAGTATCCCGGGGAGGGGCCGTCACCGGCGCAGTTGGAGGGGGGCGCGCCGGTGACGGCGTGCTGCCGGCCGCAGGCGGCGGAGAGGGTGGTCAGCGTTCGCAGCCAGCAGCGAGGCCGACACCGCTCTGCGGAGACTCATCCGGCAGTGTGCGGATTGGACGAAGCGGCGCGGGTCGGGGTTCCCCGGTTTCCGCCGGTTCGGGGAATTGGTGCGGGTGGGGCGAATGGGTGGGACGGTTCGACGCCGGGCACGCGCAGACAGGTCCATTTGGCGGACGTTCCCACGCCGGAGCGGGTCGGGGAGCCAGCATGAGGGCATGGCCGTCGTCGACATCCCCGGTTCCAAGTCCATCACCGCGCGTGCGCTCTTCCTGGCGGCGGCGGCCGACGGGGTCACGACCCTCGTACGGCCGCTCCGGTCGGACGACACGGAAGGTTTCACCGAGGGCCTGACCCGGCTCGGCTACCGCGTCGGACGCACCCCGCACGCCTGGCAGATCGACGGCCGCCCCCAGGGCCCGGCGGCCACCGACGCCGACGTGTACTGCCGCGACGGCGCGACCACCGCCCGCTTCCTGCCGGCCCTCGCCGCCGCCGGACACGGCACCTACCGCTTCGACGCCTCCCCGCAGATGCGCCGCCGCCCGCTGCTCCCGCTCACCCGCGCCCTGCGCGACCTCGGTGTCGACCTGCGGCACGACGAGGCGGAGGGCCACCATCCGCTGCGGATCGCGGCGGCCGGCGTGGAGGGCGGTGACGTGACGCTCGACGCGGGCCAGTCCTCCCAGTACCTGACGGCCCTCCTGCTGCTCGGCCCGCTGACCCGCAGGGGCCTGCGCATCACCGTCACGGACCTGGTCTCGGCGCCGTACATCGAGATCACGCTCGCGATGATGCGGACGTTCGGCGCGTCCGTGCGCCGGGAGGGCGAGGTGTTCGTGGTCTCGCCCGGCGGCTACCGCGCCACCACCTGCGCCGTCGAGCCCGACGCCTCCACCGCGAGCTACTTCTTCGCCGCGGCCGCCCTGACCGGCCGCGAGGTGACGGTCCCAGGCCTGGGCACCGGAGCGCTCCAGGGCGATCTGGGCTTCGTCGACGTACTGCGGCGGATGGGGGCGCGGGTGGAGGTCGGCTCCGGCGGGACGACGGTCGCGGGCACCGGCGAACTGCGCGGCCTCACGGTCAACATGCGGGACATCTCCGACACCATGCCGACGCTGGCCGCGATCGCGCCCTTCGCCTCGGGCCCGGTCCGCATCGAGGACGTCGCCAACACACGCGTGAAGGAGTGCGACCGCCTGGACGCCTGCGCGGAGAACCTCCGGCGGCTGGGCGTACGGGTGGAGACCGGGGCCGACTGGATCGAGATCCACCCCGGTGCGGAACCCGTGCCGGGCGCGGAGATCAAGACGTACGGTGACCACCGCATCGTCATGTCCTTCGCGGTGACCGGACTCCGCGCGCCGGGCGGCGTCTCGTTCGACGACCCCGGCTGCGTACGGAAGACGTTCCCCGCCTTCCACGAGGCCTTCGCCGCCTGGGCCGGCCCGCTCGGGTGATCAGTGCGGGATGTCGTCGATCAGTTCGCGGGCGCCCTGACGCAACAGGGCGACGGCGACCGACGTGCCGAGTGTCGCGGCGTCGAGGCGGCCCGCCCACTCGTGGGCGTTCAGAACGGTCTTGCCGTCCGGGGTGAACACGCAGGCACGCAAGGACAGTTCGCCACTGCGGTGGGCCTTCGCGAAACCGGCGATCGGAGAGTTGCAGTGGCCCTGGAGGACGTGCAGGAACATCCGCTCCGCCGTGGCCTCGCGGTGCGTGTTCGGGTCACCGAGGTCGCTGATCGTCTCGATCACGTCGGTGTCGCCCTCACGGCACTGGAGGGCGAGGATGCCCGCCCCGATCGGCGGCATCATCGTCTCGGGCGACAGGATCTCCGTGATCACGTCCGCCCGGCCGATCCGCTCCAGCCCCGACACCGCCAGCATCAGCGCGTCCGCCTCACCCGCCGCCAGCTTCTCCAGCCGCCGGTTGGCGTTCCCCCGGAACGGCACGCACTCCAAGTGCGGGTGCGAGGCGGCCAGCTGAGCGCCCCGCCGTACCGACGAGGTGCCGATCCGCGTCCCCTGCGGCAGCTCGTCCAGCGTGAGCCCGCCCGGGTGCACCAGGGCGTCCCGGATGTCGTCCCGCGCCAGGAACGCGGCGAACATCGTCCCCGCCGGGAGGGGGCGGTCCGCGGGGATGTCCTTCACGCAGTGCACCGCGAGATCGGCCTCACCGGCCAGCAGTGCCGCGTCGACCTCCTTGGTGAACGCGCCCTTCCCCTCGACCTTGGCCAGGTCGCCCATCCACTTGTCACCGGTCGTCTTCACGGGCACGACCTCGGTGCGGATGTGCGGATGGAGCGCGCCCAACTCGGCACGGACACGCTCCACTTGGGCCAGGGCCATGGGCGAGTCGCGGGAGACGATACGGATCAGTTCCGGTGCCGACATGCGCTCCACGATAGCCCGTCGGCGAGGGGCGGCGAGCCGCGGGACGCCCGCCCGGGCGGGCGCGCGCGTCGCCCCGACCGGTCCTAGGCGGAGTCATTCAGCAGGCGCCCGAGGTGCTCCCGGCCCGGTCCCAGCAGCTCAGGAAGCGGCGCGATCCCCTCGTACCACCGCTTCTCGTACTCCCAGCACAGCCAGCCGTCCCAGCCCTCCCGGGAGAGGAGTTCCACACAGTCGGCGAGGGGCAGGACGCCCGCGCCGAGGGGGAGCGGGGTGGTGTCCTCGGCGGAGGCGATGTCCTTGACCTGGAGATAGCCGAGGTAGGTGCACAGGGCCGCGTAGGTCTCCGGCGGCTCCTCGCCGCCGAGCCAGGTGTGCATGATGTCCCACAGCGAGCCCACGTGGTGGTGGCCGACCAGGCCCAGGATCCTGATCGCGTCCGCGCCGGTGCGGTGCGAGTCATGGGTCTCCAGCAGGATCCGTACGCCCAGGTCGGCGGCGTACTCCGCGGCCGTGCCGAGCCGGCGAGCCGCCGTCGCGTCCGCCTCCTCGACGCTCTGCTCGGAACTCGCGCCCGGGAAGACGCGTACGAACGGGGCGCCGAGGTCGTGGGCGAGGTCGAGGAGCTCCTTGATCTCGGCGATCACGGTGTCGTCGTCGCCCGGCGCCGCCACCCGCGCGTAGCCCGCCACGCCCAGGATCTCGATGCCGCCCGCCTTGAACCCGGCGACCACCTCGGCCCGCTCGGCCGCCCCGATCCCGGGGTGCACCGGCTCCTCGGGATGCGCGCGCAGTTCCACTCCGTGGTAGCCGTGCGCGGCGGCGAGTCGTACGACGTCGGGGATGGGAAGCCCGGGCACGCCGAGCGTGGAGAAGGCCAGCTTCATGGGCATGGACCCTACCTTTTCCACAAGCACTGCGACGTGCCCTTTGTGTCGCTAAGATGCCGAAATCGCTGGCGTGCGGGCGGTGGTGGGAGACGTCGACTTCGACGGGACGACGGGAGAGGTCAGCTTCGACGCGAACGGCGATGTCCTGTCCCTGGTGGTGACCGTCCACCGGATGAGCGGCGGCACCTGGAAACCCGTGTGAGCCCGAGCGGTCACTCCTGCGGGGGGTGCAGATCCAACCGCCAGTCCTGACCGGTCAGGTCCGCTCCGAACGAGCGGTGCGGTTTCTCGGCGACGAGGACGAAACCGTGGCGCTGGTAGATGCGGCGGGCGGCGGAGAGCACGTCGTTGGTCCACAGGACCAGGTCCCGGTAGCCGCCGTCCCGCGCGAAGTCGATGACGGCCTCGACCAGGCGGTCGCCGATGCGCAGCCCGCGCGCGTCGGGCTCGACGAGGAGGAGGCGGAGGCGGGCGGTCCCGGGCGCGTCGTCGCGCACGCACATCACGCAGCCCACCGGCCGGCCGTCCAGCTCGGCGATCCACACCCGCTCCAGGTGCGGATCGTGGTCCTCGGCGAAGTCCGCCACGATCCGGGCGACCAGGCCTTCGTAGTCGGCGTTCCAGCCGTACTCGGCGGCGTACAGCGCGGCGTTGCGCTGCACGATCCAGCCGAGGTCGCCGGGTCCGGGGTCGCGCAGGACGACGTCCTCGCGGAGGGGCGGGCGCCCGGAGGAGAGCAGCGTGCGCACGGTCCGCATCGCCTCGGCGAGCCGGGGGCGGTCGTCGGCCGGCACGGTCGCCAGCAGCGCCCCCACCGATTCCCGTGAGCGCTCGTCCAGCAGGGACGCCGTCTCCCTGCCCTGTGCCGTGAGCGTGATGCGGCGCCGCCGCGGGTCCCGCTCCGAGGGCGTCCGCTCGATCAGGCCGTCCTGCTCGAACTTGTTCAGGATGCGGCTCAGGTAACCGGCGTCCAGGGACAGTTCGCCGCGGAGGTCGGCGGCGTCGGTGCGGGGGGAGTGGGCGAGCTCGTACAGCACACGGGACTCGGTGAGGGTGTAGGGGGCGTAGAGGTGGCGGCCGTAGTCGAGGGCCCCGATGACGTTCGTGTAGAAGCGGTTGAAGGAGCGGATGTCCTGGACGGTCATGATCACTCAACCCCGGATGGTCGGCGCTGGTTGTTCCGGTCTGGCTCAGCGGCCTTGGCTGCTCGGACCTGATAGTTGACTCAGTCAGAGGTATGTGCCGAGCCTACGGCTTCGGCCAAGCGCGGGCAACGGTCGTTCATCGCAGGCCTCTGCCGACCCTCGGTCGCCCCTAGGAGAGTGAAGTGGCGGGCCCGCCCCCGTGCGGGCCGCTGTTCGACGTCCAGGGGCTGCCCATCGGGGGCGGCTTCCGGGTCCCCGCGATCATCGTCTCGCCCTGGACGGTGGGGGTCGAGGAGCCCGACGTCAGTGACTGGCGGCGGTCGACGTTCGGCGACTTCACGTCGGCGTTCCGCTTCTCGGACGGGCGTCCGCGTCCGCCGTGGCTGCCGGACGACACGGCGGAGCAGCTGGAGAAGGCGAAGGAGGAGGTCGCGACCCTTCCGAAGCCGACGCTGCCCGGCGCCGACCAGTCGTTCCCCTCAGGAGAAGGGACACCGCCCGCACGTGTGATCGCGGGCCCGGGTGGGTGAGTGGGCGGGTCGGGGCCGTGCTGCGGCCCCCCAGGGGCGCGGGGAACTGCGCGCCAAGCCCCCACCGGCCCGCACCCGAAGAACGCACCGCGGGGGTCGGGGGGCGGAGCCCCCAGGCAGGGATGGGACGGGTAGGGGCGGCGGGGGCGGAAACCCCACGTTCAGACCCGCGGCACTCCCGTGGACCCCCGCACCATCAACTCTCCCCGCACCGTCGCGATCCCGCCCGGCGGCGGCTCCTCGCGGCCCATCGCGATACGCCCGGCCCGGGCCCCCGCCTCCGAGAGGGGCAACCGCACCGTCGTGAGCGATGGGACGGCGTCGATGCTGAAGGGGAGGTCGTCGAAGCCGGCGACGGACACGTCGTCGGGGATCCGCAGGCCCGACTCGCGCAGCGCGGCACACGCGCCGAGCGCGACGGTGTCGTTGGCGGCGACGACAGCCGTCAACGACGGGTCACGGCGCAGGAGTTCGAGGGTCGCCTCGTAGCCGGCGCGACGGTCGTAGCGCCCGTGCACCGTGCGGCGCGGATCGTCCTCGATGCCGTGCGCGGCGAGCGCGGCGCGGTGCCCCTCGAGGCGGTGCCGGGTCGTCGTCCGTTCCTCCGGGCCCGCGATGTAGCCGAGCCTGCGGTGGCCGAGCCCGATCAGATGCTCGGTGAGCTGCTGTCCGCCGCCCCGGTTGTCGAAGGTGAGCGCGATCGCCTCGGGGGCGTCGGGCGCGGGCGGCCGTCCGCACAGGACCACCTGGGTCCCCGCGTCCCCGAGCTTGCGCAGCTTCGCCGCGACCGCCGCCGCGTGCGGCGCGTCCTCGACGGCACCGCCCGTCAGGACGACCGCGGCGGCGCGCTGGCGCTGAAGGAGGGTGAGGTAGGTCAGCTCACGCTCCGGGGAGCCGCCGGTGTTGCACACGACCCCGAGCCGCTCGCCGCCCGCACGTCCCCCGGGCCCGCCGATCTCCGACTGGATCGCGGCCGCCATGATTCCGAAGAAGGGGTCGGCGATGTCGTTCACCAGGATGCCGACCAGGTCGGAGGTGGCGGCGGCCAGCGAACTCGCGGGTCCGTTCAGTACGTAGTCCAGGTCGTCCACCGCGCGCAGCACCCGCTCGCGCGTGGACGCCGCGACGGGATAGTTCCCGTTCAGCACCCGGGACACGGTCGCGGGCGAGACCTGCGCACGCGCCGCCACGTCCGCCAGGGTCACGGTCATCTCGTCGTCCTCCGGTCACGCATCTCGTAGCACCTCATCGTGCTCTTCGTGCTCGCTGTGCTCTTTGGCCTGCCGTACCCGTCGTACCTGTCGTGCTCGTACTGCTCGTAGTGCTCCATCCGACCGTGCCACGCCCCCTACGTCCAGCCGTCCGGACGGTCGAACATCTCGTCGTCCGTATGGTCTTGTCCAATCGGCTCGACAGAGGCTAACTTCTCCTTATGTAGAAAGCGCTTGCTGTCACGTTCACCAGTGGGGCGTACGCGGCGCGGAACCCGCGTACGAAGGGAATCACGTGACACGCAAGACGGTGCGAATCGCCATGAACGGCGTGACGGGGCGCATGGGCTACCGCCAGCACCTCGTCCGCTCGATTCTCGCCCTGCGCGACCAGGGCGGCCTCGACCTCGGCGACGGCACGGTGCTGTGGCCCGAGCCGGTCCTCCTCGGCCGCCGCGAGCACGCGCTGAAGGCGCTCGCCGAGCAGCACGGCCTGGAGCACTGGTCGACGGACGTGGACGAGGTCCTCGCCGACCCGACCGTGGAGATCTACTTCGACGCCCAGGTGACCTCCGCACGGGAGGAGGCCATCACGAAGGCCATCGCGGCGGGCAAGCACATCTACACCGAGAAGCCCACCGCCACCGGCCTCGACGGCGCCCTGGAGCTGGCCCGCCTCGCCCACGAGAAGGGCATCAAGCACGGGGTCGTGCAGGACAAGCTCTTCCTCCCGGGGCTGCTGAAACTCAAGCGGCTCATCGACGGGGGCTTCTTCGGGCGGATCCTGTCCATCCGCGGGGAGTTCGGGTACTGGGTCTTCGAGGGCGACTGGCAGAGCGCCCAGCGGCCCTCCTGGAACTACCGCGCGGAGGACGGCGGCGGCATCGTCGTCGACATGTTCCCGCACTGGGAGTACGTGCTCCACGAGCTGTTCGGCCGGGTCACCTCCGTCCAGGCGCTCACCGCCACCCACATCCCGCAGCGCTGGGACGAGCAGGGCAAGCCGTACGACGCCACGGCCGACGACGCCGCGTACGGCGTCTTCGAGCTGGAGGGCGGCGCCATCGCCCAGATCAACTCCTCCTGGGCGGTGCGCGTCAACCGCGACGAGCTGGTCGAGTTCCAGGTCGACGGGACGGAGGGGTCGGCCGTCGCGGGGCTGCGCAACTGCCGCGTCCAGCACCGCTCGGCGACCCCCAAGCCGGTCTGGAACCCCGACATCCCGGCCACCTACTCCTTCCGCGACCAGTGGCAGGAGATCCCCGACAACGCCGAGTTCGACAACGGCTTCAAGGCGCAGTGGGAGCTGTTCCTGCGGCATGTGTACGCCGACGCCCCCTACCACTGGGACCTCCTCGCCGGCGCCCGCGGCGTCCAGCTCGCCGAACTGGGGCTGAGGTCCTCGGCCGAGGGCCGCCGTCTCGACGTGCCGGAGATCTCGCTGTGACCATCCAACTGCCCTCCGTCGGCGGGCGGTTGAAGGCCTACGAGCCGCGTGCCGTCCCGCTCGCCCTCACCACCGGCGCGCCCTTCACCTCCCGTACGGTCTTCTCGGCCGCGCACGTCGTCGCCGACCCGTTCGCGGACGTCTCGCCCGACTCGGCCGCCGCCGTCGACTGGGACGCCACCCTCGCCTTCCGCCGCCACCTGTGGTCCCACGGGCTCGGCGTCGCCGAGGCGATGGACACCGCGCAGCGCGGGATGGGCCTCGACTGGGCGGGCGCGGCCGAACTCATCCGCCGGTCCGCCGCGGAGGCGAAGGCGGTCGGGGGCCGTATCGCGTGCGGTGTCGGCACCGATCAGCTCACCGGTCCGGCCTCGTCGGAGGAGGTGCGGACGGCCTACGAGGAGCAGCTCGCCCTCGTCGAGGAGTCGGGGGCGCAGGCCATCCTCATGGCCTCCCGGGCGCTGGCGGCGACCGCGAAGGGGCCCGAGGACTACCTGGAGGTCTACGGGCATCTGCTCCGCCAGGCGGCCGAGCCCGTGGTCCTGCACTGGCTCGGCCCCATGTTCGACCCGGCCCTTGAGGGCTACTGGGGCTCGGGCGACCTGGACGCGGCCACGGACGTCTTCCTGGAGGTCATCGCCGCCCACCCGGACAAGGTCGACGGCATCAAGGTCTCCCTCCTCGACGCCCAGCGCGAGGTCGACCTGCGCCGCCGCCTGCCGCAGGGCGTCCGCTGCTACACGGGTGACGACTTCAACTACCCCGAACTGATCGCGGGCGACGAGCAGGGCTTCAGCCACGCCCTGCTCGGCATCTTCGATCCGCTGGGTCCGCTCGCGGCCGAGGCGGTACGAGTGCTCGACACCGGTGACGTGAAGGGCTTCCGTGAGCTTCTCGACCCCACCGTCGAGCTCTCCCGCCATCTCTTCGAGGCGCCGACCCGGTTCTACAAGACGGGCGTCGTCCTGCTGGCGTGGCTGGCCGGGCACCAGGAACACTTCACCATGGTCGGCGGGCTCCAGTCGGCCCGCTCGCTGCCGCACTTCGCGCGGGCGTACGAGCTGGCGGACACCCTGGGCCTGTTCCCGAACCCGGAGCTCGCCGAGGCCCGGATGAAGACCCTGCTGGCTCTGTACGGAGTGACCTCATGAGCAGCCTCGCCCGTTTCTCCATCAACCAGATGACGGTCAAGCAGCTGTCGATGCCCCAACTGGTCGAGTCCTGCCTCGAGCTGGGGATCCCGGGCGTCGGACTCTGGCGTGAACCCGTCCAGTCGTACGGCCTGGACGCCACCGCCAAACTCGTCCGCGACGCCGGTCTGGCCGTCACCACGCTCTGCCGCGGCGGCTTCTTCACGGCGATCGACCCGCAGGAGCGGGCCCGCGCCCTGGACGACAACCGTGCGGCCGTCGACGAGGCCGCGACCCTCGGCACCGACACCCTGGTGCTGGTCTCCGGGGGGCTGCCGGCCGGCTCGAAGGACCTGCACGGCGCGCGGGAGCGGATCGCCGACGCGCTGGGGGAGCTGGGCCCGTACGCCGCCGAGCGGGGCGTGCGGCTGGCCATCGAGCCCCTCCACCCCATGTACGCCGCGGACCGTTGTGTGGTGTCCACCCTCGTCCAGGCCCTGGACCTCGCGGAACGCTTCCCGGCGGACCAGGTGGGCGTCGCCGTCGACACCTACCACATCTGGTGGGACGACACGGCTCCCGCCCAGATCGCCCGCGCGGGCGCCGGCGGCCGTATCCACACCTTCCAGCTCGCCGACTGGACGACTCCGCTGCCCGAGGGCGTCCTCAACGGCCGCGGTCAGATCGGCGACGGTTCGATCGACATGCGGGAGTGGCGGGGGTACGTCGAGGCGGCGGGATACTCCGGGCCCATCGAGGTCGAGCTGTTCAACGACGGGCTGTGGGCGCGCGACGGGCGGGAGGTGCTGGCGGAGACGGCGGCGCGGTTCGTGGAGCACGCCGGGTAGCCCCGTCGGCGGCCGCTGTCACTTCCGGGTCACTTCTTGCGTGCCGCCCGCTTGCTGAGGACCGTCAGCACGACCGGAACGAGCATCTCGATGACACGGGTGACCGTGGCCACCGGGATGCCCGTCTTCTTGGCGACGGCGTTCGCGACCGGCTTGCTCACCCTGGCCAGCACCCCGGCCATCAGACCGCCGGTGGCGAACCCGCCCAGGGTGGACACGCCCTGGAGCGGGGCCTCCTCCTCGGGCGCCGCCGCGGCCTCCTCCTGTACGGGGCCGGCGAGTGCCGAGACCGTGGTCCCGACCACCTCGTGGGCGCCCGCCGTGTCGGTCCCCAGCAGCCCCGCGATCTCCTGGAGCTTGTCGTCGCCCAGTTCACCGAGCACGTCGTCCTCGAAGGAGGAAGCGGAATCACTCATACCGGAAAGCATCCCGAAAAAATCCCGGAAGGCCGTGCAACCCTTCCCGCAGCCCGCGTGTCGTACTTGGCATCAGGACTTCTGGAGGGGGATCTGGGGGGATCGCGGGGGTTCTGATGTCGGAGGGGAAAACCGAGGGGCCTGGTCGACGGACCGGGCCCCTCGAAGCATGTCGGGCACCGGGCTAGAAGAACACCCCGCACCGCAGCAGCACATTCGCGTACGGCCGTGCCTCTCCCGTGCGGACGATCAGTTTCGCGCCCGCCGACAGCGACTTCAGTTCCTCGTGGGAGACCGTCGACAGCGTGGGGAAGCGGGCGTCCAGCAGGACCGTCGCCTCCGGGTTCGCCCCGCGGACCTCGTGCGCGGCCGTGGCGCCCTCCACCACGAGTTCCTCCAGCAGCCCGTCGAGCACCTCGGCGAAGGACGGCACCCCGGCCCGGAAGGCCAGGTCCACCACGCGCGGACCGGCGGGGATGGGCATCCCGGCATCGCAGACGAGCACCCCGTCCCCATGGCCCAGCTCGGCCAGCGCGCCCGACAGATGGCGGTTCAGGATTCCGGCCTTCTTCACAGGGATGCGACCTCCTCGGCCGTCGGGAAGGACTCCTGCGCGCCGGCGCGGGTGACCGCCGCCGCACCGACCCGGGCGGCGTACGCGGCCGCCTCGGCGAGCGGCTCGTCGAGCCCGAGCCGCCACGCCAGCGCCGCCGTGAACGCGTCCCCCGCGCCCGTCGTGTCCACCGTCTCCACCTTCACCGACGGCACCCGCGCGGCGCCCTCGGCGGAGGCCACCAGCGCGCCCCGCGCGCCCAGCGTGATCACCACCGAGCGCGGGCCGAGGGCGAGCAGGGCGGACGCCCAGTCCTCCGGCGAGTCCCCGAGATCCGTGCCGACGATCACCCGTGCCTCGTGCTCGTTCACGATCAGCGGATCGCAGGCCGCGAGCACCTCGGCGGGCAGCGCGCGCGGCGGCGACGGGTTCAGTACGAAACGGCTGCCGGGAGCGAGATTCCGTACGACCTCCACGACCGTCTCCAACGGGATCTCCAGCTGCGCCGAGACCACGCGGGAGGCCGCCAGGAGGTTTCCGGCGGACCGAACGTCCTCGGGTGTGAGGCGGCCGTTGGCACCGGGCGACACCACGATGCTGTTGTCCCCGGAGGGGTCCACCGTGATGAGCGCGACCCCGGTCGGCGCCCCGCCGACGAGCACGCCCGCCGTGTCGACCCCGGCCGCCCGCTGCGTCTCGAGCAGCAGCCGCCCGTGCGCGTCGTCGCCGACCCGGGCCAGCAGCGCCGTACGGGCTCCGAGGCGGCCGGCGGCGACCGCCTGGTTGGCGCCCTTGCCGCCCGGGTGGACGACGAGGTCGGAGCCGAGCACCGTTTCGCCGGCCGCGGGCCGCCGCTCGACCCGGATCACCAGGTCGGCGTTGGCCGAGCCCACGACCAGCAGGTCGTAGTCGTACATGAACTTTCTCCCTATGAAGGTGAGTCGAAGCAACGGGGCGAGCCGCCCGGCGGCGCGCGGAGGTGGTCCGCGTCGCGCTGCCCGGGCGGCCCGCTCAGATCATCCGCCGAAGCCGGCCACATTCTCCTTCGTGACCACCTTCACCGGCACCATTACCGTCTTCTCGACCTTCTTGCCCTCGGCGGCGTTCAGCGCGTTCTGCACCGCGATCCGGCCGAGCTCCTTCGGCTGCTGGGCCACGGACGCGTACATCGTGCCGTCCTTGACCGCCTTCAGGCCGTCCGGTTCGCCGTCGAAGCCGATGACCGAGACCGACGTGCCGGCCTTGGAGCCGAGCGCCTTGACCGCGCCGAGCGCCATCTCGTCGTTCTCGGCGAAGACGCCCTGGATGTCGGGGTGCGCCTGAAGCAGGTTCGTCATCACGTCGAGGCCCTTGGTGCGGTCGAAGTCCGCGGGCTGCCGGGCGACGACCTGGATGCCCGGGTAGGCCTTCAGGCCCTCGGTGAAGCCCGCGCCGCGCTCACGGCTCGCGGACGTTCCGGCCAGGCCCTGAAGGATCACGATCTTGCCCTTGCCGCCCAGCTTCTCGGCCATCGCCTTGGCGCCGAGCTTGCCGCCCTCGATGTTGTCGGAGGCGACCAGCGCGGCCGTGTCGGCCTTGTTCACGCCCCGGTCCACGCCGACGACGGGGATGCCGGCCTTGTTCGCGGAGCGGACCGCCGGGCCCGCCGCGTCCGAGTCCACCGGATTGACGATGATCGAGCCGAGACCCGAACTGGTGAAGTTCTGGAGCTGGTTGGCCTGCTGCGAGGCGTCGTTCTGCGCGTCCGTGACCGTCAGGTCCACGCCGAGCTTCTTCGCCTCCTGCTGGGCACCCGACTTGATCTGCACGAAGAACGGGTTGTTCAGGGTGGAGAGGGACAGGCCCACCTTCTTCGTCGCCGACGAGGAGGAGCCGTTGTGCAGGAAGGACATCGCACCGACGACGGCCGCCGCGACCACGGCCGCGATGATGTACGTCGCCGCCTGTTTGCCCCTGCCGCCCGGCGCACCCGCCCCGGCGGCCACCGGAGTCGACCCGGCCTTGCGCCGCACCGTGTCCAGCAGCACCGCCAGCGCGATCACGACACCGATGACGACCTGCTGCCAGAAGGCGGAGACGGAGAGCAGGTTCAGACCGTTGCGGAGCACCGCGAGTATGAGGGCGCCGATCAGCGTGCCGGACGCCTTGCCGGTGCCGCCCGCCAGGGAGGCGCCGCCGATGACGACCGCGGCGATCGCGTCCAGCTCGTAGCCCTGCGCGGCCTGCGGCTGCGCGGAGGAGAGCCGGGAGGCGAGCACGATGCCCGCGGCGGCCGCGAAGAGACCCGACAGCGCGTAGATCGCGAGCTTCTGCTTCTTCACCCGCAGACCCGAGAGGCGCGCGGCCTCCTCGTTGCCGCCGATCGCGTACATGGAGCGGCCGATGTAGGTACGGCCCAGGATCAGGGCGGTGATCAGGCCCATGACGACCATCACCAGGACGGGGACCGGCAGCCAGCCGCCGAGGGTGTCACCGAGGTGCGAGACCGAGTCGGGGAAGGCGATCGGCGAGCCCTGCGAGATCACCAGGGACAGACCGCGGCCCACCGACAGCATCGCGAGCGTCGCGATGAACGGCGGCAGCTTCCCGTAGGAGATCAGGACGCCGTTGACCAGGCCGCACGCGATGCCGGTCGCGACCGCGAGGATCACCGCGATCCAGACCGGGACGCCCTGCGATGTCGCCATCCAGGCGAGGACGGTGGCGGACAGCGCGGCGACCGAGCCGACCGACAGGTCGATGCCCGCCGAGACGATCACGAAGGTCACACCGAAGGCGAGGATGGCGGTCACGGCCGCCTGGACGCCGATGTTGAGCAGGTTGTCCGTCGTCAGGAAGTCGCCGGACAGCGCCGACATCGCGATGACGAGGGCGATGAGCGCGGTGAGCGCCCCGTTGTCGAGCAGAAGGCGGCGGACCGCCGAGGCGCCACTCGCGCCCGTAGTGCTCTTGAGCGTGTCAGTGGCCACGGGAGCCCTCCACAGCGGTAACAGAGTTGGTGGTCGGTGTACTGACGGCGAGTGCCATCACGGAGTCCTGGGTCGCCTCGTCGGCGGACAGTTCGCCCGCGATCCGGCCCTGGGCCATCACCAGCACCCGGTCGCTCATGCCGAGCACCTCGGGCAGATCGCTGGAGATCATCAGGACGGCCGCGCCGGCGGCCGTCAGTTCGTTGACGAGCTGGTAGATCTCGACCTTGGCGCCGACGTCGATGCCACGGGTCGGCTCGTCGAGGATCAGCACCTTGGTGTCGGCCAGCAGCCACTTGCCGATGACGACCTTCTGCTGGTTGCCGCCGGAGAGCGTGCGCACGTGCTGGCCGAGACCGGCCATCCGGACGCCGAGCTGCTCGGCGATCCGCGCGGCGGCCGCCCGCTGGCCCTTGAGGTCGACGAGTCCGCCATGGGTCGCCGCCCGCATGGTGACCAGGCCGAGGTTCTCCTCGACGGAGGCGTCCAGGAGCAGCCCCTGGCCCTTGCGGTCCTCGGGGATGAGCCCGATCCCGGCCGCCATCGCCGCGTTCACGTCGTGCCGCCGCAGCGCGGAACCGGCGACCTTGACGGCCCCCTTGTCGTACGGATCGGCCCCGAAGACCGCTCGCACGACCTCCGTACGCCCGGCCCCCACGAGCCCCGCGATTCCGACGACCTCACCGGCCCGCACCTCGAAACTCACGTCGTGGAAGACCCCGTCGCGGGTCAGCCCCTCGACGGTCAGCAGGGTGGCCCCGGAGCCGCCGTCACCGGTGGCCCGCTCGCGCGGATACTGCTGCTCGATCGACCGCCCCACCATGAGCCGTACGAGCTCGTCCTCGGTGGTGGAGGCCGGGACCTGCCCGACGCTCTTGCCGTCCCGGATGACGGTGACGCGGTCCCCCAGGGCGGCGATCTCTTCCAGGTGGTGCGTGATGAAGACGATGCCGACGCCGTCCTCGCGCAGCCGGCGCACGATGGAGAAGAGTTTTTCGACCTCTTCGGAGGTGAGCACCGCGGTCGGCTCGTCCATGATCAGCACGCGGGCGTTCAGGCTCAGCGCCTTCGCGATCTCGACCATCTGGAGACGTGCGATTCCGAGTTCACGCACCCGCGCGCGCGGGGACACGCTGACACCCACCCGCTCCAGCAGTTCGGCGGCCTCGGCCTCCATCGTCTTCCGGTCGATCAGCCCGTAGCGGCGCGGCTGCCGCCCCAGGAAGATGTTCTCGGCGACCGTCAGATCGGGAACGAGGTTGAACTCCTGGTAGATGGTCGCGATCCCGAGGCGCTCGGAGTCCTGCGCACCGTGGATGCGCACCTCCTCGCCGTCGACGAGGACGCGCCCGGAGTCGGGCTGGTAGGCGCCCGAGAGCATCTTGATGAGCGTGCTCTTGCCGGCACCGTTCTCGCCGAGCAGCACATGCACCTCGCCGCGGCGCAGATCGAAGTCGACGCTGTCGAGCGCGACCACGCCGGGGAAGGTCTTTCGGATGCCCTCGATGCGCAGCAACTCGTCCTGGTTGCTCACGACTTGCTCCTGTTCGTTGCGGGGGAGTGCGGGGTGGGGGCCGGTTCGCCGCACGAGCGGCGGACGACGAGACGGGCGGCGAGGGTGACCGACTGCGGGGGGCGCCCCTCGATCCGGTCGACGAGCGCGCGTACGGCGGCCCGCCCCAGCTCGCCGGTCGGCTGGGCCACCGCGGTGATCGGCGGATCGGTGTGCACGAACCACGGGATGTCGTCGAACGCCGCGAGCGCGATGTCCTCGGGAACCCGCAGCCCGCGCGCGCGGACCGCGTCCAGCGCGCCGAGCGCCATCAGGTTGTCGGCGGCGAAGACGACCTCGGGTGGCTCGGGCAGGTCGAGGAAGCCCTCGGTGACCCGCCGTCCGCTCTCGGCCTGGAAGTCGCCCTGGCCTATGTAGGCGTCCGGGAGCGGCAGCCCGTGCTCGGCCATGGCCTCCCGGAAGGCCTCGACGCGCTCGCTGCCGGTGGTGGTCGCCGCGGGCCCCGCGATGATCGCGAGCCGGCGGTGTCCGAGCCCGTGCAGATGCGCCACGAGATCCCGGACAGCCGTCCGGCCGTCCGCCCGTACGACGGGCACGTCCACGCCCGGGATCCAGCGGTCCACGAAGACCATCGGCGTCCCCGCACGCGCGGCGTCCAGCATCCCGGGCGAGCCGCCGTCGGCGGGGGAGACGAGCAGCCCGTCGATCCGCCGGTCCAGCAGGGTCCGTACGTGGTGGTCCTGGAGGTCCGGCCGTTCATCGGCGTTGCCGATGATCACGCTGTAGCCGAGGGCGCGGGCCTCCTCCTCGACGGAGCGGGCCAGCTCGGTGAAGTACGGGTTGAGTACGTCGCTGATGACCAGGCCGAGGGTGCGGGTCTGATCGGTGCGCAGGGAGCGGGCGACGGCGTTCGGGCGGTAGCCCAGGGTCTGTACGGCGGCCAGCACGCGGGTGCGTGCGTCTTCGCTGACCGACGGGTGATCGTTCAGGACGCGCGAGACCGTGGCGACGGATACGCCGGCCTCGGCGGCAACGTCCTTGATGCTCGCCATCGCCGCTCCACCTCCTCGTGGAATCGATTACATGGAGGATTGGAATCGATTACACGAGCATTAATCAAGACCTCAACCACATGCCGAGATCGGATCGTGATGAATCGCGCTCGGATGAGCGGGGTGAGATGGGGGGCCGGCCGGAGGTGCCGGGACGATGGAGTGAGGGACGGGGCGAGCCCGTCTGGCGGGACGCCCCGCGATCCGTCCCGGCTGTCAGTCGTCACAGGTACCTTCGGATCATGTCCAATCAGGCGGGGAACCGGCAGGTGCAACTGGCGGTTGTCGAGGGCGTGCTCGAGCGGATCACGTACGCCAACGAGGAGAACGGGTACACGGTCGCGAGGGTGGACACCGGCCGTGGCGCCGGCGACCTGCTCACCGTCGTGGGTGCGCTCCTCGGCGCCCAGGTGGGTGAGTCGCTCCGGATGGAGGGCCGTTGGGGCTCCCACCCGCAGTACGGCAAGCAGTTCACGGTGGAGAACTACACGACGGTCCTGCCCGCCACCGTCCAGGGCATCCGCCGTTACCTCGGCTCCGGTCTGGTCAAGGGCATCGGCCCGGTCTTCGCCGACCGCATCACCCAGCACTTCGGGCTGGACACGCTCCAGATCATCGAGGAGGAGCCGAAGCGCCTCATCGAGGTCCCCGGCCTCGGCCCCAAGCGCACCAAGAAGATCGCCGACGCCTGGGAGGAGCAGAAGGCGATCAAGGAGGTCATGCTCTTCCTCCAGACCGTCGAGGTGTCGACGTCGATCGCGGTGCGCATCTACAAGAAGTACGGCGACGCGTCGATCTCGGTCGTCAAGAACCAGCCCTACCGCCTGGCCGCCGACGTCTGGGGCATCGGCTTCCTCACCGCGGACAAGATCGCCCAGTCCGTCGGCATCCCGCACGACAGCCCCGAGCGCGTCAAGGCGGGCCTCCAGTACGCCCTGTCGCAGTCCGCCGACCAGGGCCACTGCTTCCTCCCCGAGGAGCAGCTGATCGCCGACGCGGTGAAGCTGCTCCAGGTGGACACGGGCCTGGTCATCGAATGCCTGGCGGAACTGGCGGAGCCGACCGAGGACGAGGGCGAACCCGGTGGCGTACGGGAGCCGGGCGTCGTACGCGAGAAGGTCCCCGGTCCCGACGGCGGCCCGGACACGGTCACGGCCGTCTATCTGGTCCCCTTCCACCGTGCCGAACTCTCCCTCTCGGCCCAGCTGTTGCGTCTCCTGCGCACCACCGAGGACCGGATGCCCGGTTTCCACGACGTGGCCTGGGACAAGGCACTGACCTGGCTGAAGGGGCGTACGGGCGCGGAGCTCGCACCCGGGCAGGAGGAGGCCGTCCGGCTGGCGCTCACCAAGAAGGTCGCGGTGCTCACCGGGGGCCCCGGCTGCGGCAAGTCGTTCACGGTCCGCTCGATCGTGGAGCTGGCGCGCGCCAAGCGGGCGAAGGTGGTGCTCGCGGCGCCGACGGGCCGGGCCGCCAAGCGACTCGCCGAGCTGACCGGAGCGGACGCCTCCACCGTGCACCGGCTCCTGGAGCTCAAGCCGGGCGGGGACGCGGCGTACGACAAGGACCGGCCGCTGGACGCCGACCTGGTGGTCGTGGACGAGGCCTCCATGCTCGACCTGCTGCTCGCCAACAAGCTGGTCAAGGCGGTGCCGCCGGGCGCCCACCTGCTGTTCGTCGGGGACGTCGACCAACTCCCCAGCGTCGGCGCCGGCGAGGTCCTGCGCGACCTGCTCGCCGACCGCAGCCCCATCCCCTCGGTCCGTCTGACCCAGGTCTTCCGCCAGGCCCAGCAGTCCGGAGTGGTGACGAACGCGCACCGGATCAACTCCGGGCAGCACCCCGTCACCGACGGCATGAAGGACTTCTTCCTCTTCGTAGAGGACGAGACCGAGGAGGCCGGGCGGCTCACCGTGGATGTGGCGGCACGGCGGATTCCCGCCAAGTTCGGGCTGGACCCGCGCCGGGACATCCAGGTGCTGGCGCCCATGCACCGGGGCCCGGCGGGCGCGGGCACCCTCAACGGCCTGTTGCAGCAGGCGATCACGCCGGGCCGCCCCGACCTCCCCGAGAAACGCTTCGGCGGCCGGGTCTTCCGGGTCGGCGACAAGGTGACCCAAATCCGCAACAACTATGAAAAAGGGGAGAACGGCGTTTTCAACGGCACCGTGGGCGTGGTCACCTCGCTCGACTCCGAGGAGCAGCGTCTGACGGTGCTGACGGACGAGGACGAGGAAGTTCCCTACGACTTCGACGAACTCGACGAGCTGGCCCACGCGTACGCGGTGACGATCCACCGCTCCCAGGGCAGTGAGTACCCCGCGGTGGTGATCCCCGTCACCACCGGCGCGTGGATGATGCTCCAGCGCAATCTGCTCTACACGGCGGTCACCCGGGCCAAGAAGCTCGTCGTCCTGGTGGGCTCCCGCAAGGCGATCGGCCAGGCGGTCCGCACGGTGTCGGCAGGCCGCCGCCACACATCCCTCGGCTACCGCCTCACCGCCTGACGCCCCCCGGGATTTCAGGGGCGCGGGGAACCGCGCGACCCGCCCCCGGGGAGGGAACACCCGGCCCCCGGGGAGAGCGGGCACTCACCCTCGCCCAGGCATCACAAAAAATGATCGATCAAATGAGTCGCAAAGGTCACACAGCACTTCCGGAACCAGGGCGAAGGGGGGCAGGATGAGCAGGTTGGCGGCACTGAGTGCCGCCAATAGGCCCAATGGTCGACCCCGAGTGCACTCTCCAGGGCCAAATGGGGGATGGTAGAGACAGTCAGGGCACCTCGAAGAAGAGGCACAACGTCGGTGAGGGATGACGTGAGCGACAACTCTGTAGTACTGCGGTACGGCGATGGCGAGTACACCTACCCGGTGATCGACAGCACCGTCGGCGACAAGGGCTTCGACATCGGGAAGCTCCGCGCCCAGACCGGGCTGGTGACGCTGGACAGCGGGTACGGCAACACCGCCGCGTATAAATCCGCGATCACCTACCTCGACGGTGAGCAGGGCATCCTCCGGTACCGCGGCTACCCGATCGAGCAGCTGGCCGAGCGCTCCACCTTCCTTGAGGTGGCCTCTCTGCTGATCAACGGTGAGCTGCCGAACGTGGACGAGCTCTCCACCTTCAAGAACGAGATCACGCAGCACACCCTGCTGCACGAGGACGTCAAGCGCTTCTTCCAGGGCTTCCCGCGCGACGCCCACCCGATGGCGATGCTGTCGTCGGTGGTCAGCGCCCTGTCGACGTTCTACCAGGACAGCCACAACCCGTTCGACGAGAAGCAGCGTCACCTTTCGACGATCCGCCTTCTCGCCAAGCTTCCGACGATCGCGGCGTACGCCTACAAGAAGTCGATCGGTCACCCCTTCGTCTACCCGCGCAACGACCTCGGGTACGTCGAGAACTTCCTGCGCATGACCTTCTCGGTCCCCGCGCAGGACTACGAGCTCGACCCGGTCGTCGTCGCCGCGCTCGACAAGCTGCTCATCCTGCACGCCGACCACGAGCAGAACTGTTCGACCTCCACCGTGCGTCTGGTGGGCTCGTCGCAGGCGAACATGTTCGCGTCGATCTCCGCCGGCATCAGCGCGCTGTGGGGCCCCCTGCACGGTGGCGCCAACCAGTCCGTGCTGGAGATGCTGGAGGGCATCCAGGCCTCCGGCGGCGACGTCGACTCCTTCATCCGCAAGGTGAAGAACAAGGAGGACGGCGTCCGTCTGATGGGCTTCGGCCACCGCGTCTACAAGAACTTCGACCCCCGGGCGAAGATCATCAAGGCGGCGGCGCACGACGTCCTCTCGGCGCTCGGCAAGTCCGACGAGCTGCTGGACATCGCGCTCAAGCTGGAGGAGCACGCGCTCTCCGACGACTACTTCGTCTCGCGCAGCCTCTACCCGAACGTGGACTTCTACACCGGTCTGATCTACCGCGCCATGGGCTTCCCGACCGAGATGTTCACGGTCCTGTTCGCCCTCGGCCGCCTCCCGGGCTGGATCGCCCAGTGGCACGAGATGATCAAGGAGCCCGGCTCCCGCATCGGCCGCCCGCGCCAGATCTACACGGGCGTCGTCGAGCGCGACTTCGTCCCGGTCGAGGCTCGCTAGGCCCAAGGCGCCCGCAAGAAAAACGGAAAGCGCCCTGCTACCGGTCCCCCCACGGGCCGGCAGTCAGGGCGCTTTCCTTGTCCCGGTGCGGATTCCCCCCACGGGATCCGGCCGGGCGTCTGTGGACAGCGCCTGAATCGCTGCGAGCGTGCTGACGCGTTGCTCCCGGCCGACCGGGCTGACCGGACCGGCCGCGAGCAAAACGAGCAAAACTCTCTGTACTACTGCGGTGCTGATGTGCTGCTGGGGTGCGGTCTGCCGGGACCCGTACCGACGGGAGGGCCGCTCAAAGCTCCCCGCTGCACGTGCCCCGGCAACGCAGTTCCGGGAACGTCCCCCAAGACATCCCCAGATGTCAGAGACGCCCCCCAAGACGTCTCCGGCATCGCCAACTTAGACTCACGAACCCCTTCGATGGTTACGTTCGCATCACTGTGATCTGCGTCTCTTGCATATGTCCTGAAGATACGCAAGAGACTGATATGGCAAACCGAGACCCAAGCGTAAGGAAGATGCGCGAGCCTTGTGAAGAGCTTATGTGAGGCTCCCGTTGGACTCTAGGGGGACTCTTACTCCGTCGTCATGAGAATGTCCTGAGTCGAAGGCTGTTCGTCACCACGAACACCGACGAGAAGGCCATCGCGGCCCCCGCGATCATCGGGTTGAGGAGTCCGGCCGCGGCGAGCGGCAGCGCCGCCACGTTGTATCCGAACGCCCACACCAGGTTGCCCTTGATCGTGGACAGGGTCTTGCGTGACAGCCGGATCGCGTCCGCCGCCACCCGCAGATCCCCCCGGACCAGTGTCAGGTCGCTCGCCTCGATCGCCGCGTCCGTGCCCGTCCCCATCGCGAGGCCGAGGTCGGCGGTGGCGAGGGCCGCCGCGTCGTTCACCCCGTCGCCGACCATCGCCACGGTCCGCCCCTCGCTCTGGAGGCGCTTGACGACGGCGACCTTGTCCTCGGGCAGCACCTCGGCGATCACATCCCCGGGGTCGATGCCGACGGCGTGCGCCACGGACCGGGCGACCGCCTGGTTGTCCCCGGTGAGCAGGACCGGTGTGAGCCCCAGGCCGCGCAGTGCGCGCACCGCCTCGGCGCTGGTCTCCTTGATCGCGTCGGCGACGGTCACGACACCGAGTGCCACCCCGTCCCGGGTGACCACGACCGCCGTACGTCCCTCCGTCTGCGCCTCGGTCTTGGCGCGGGCCAGCGCCTCCGGGAGCTCGTCTTCGTGGAGCCGTCCCACCTGGATGTCGTGACCCTCCACGCGCCCGCGTACGCCGAGCCCGGGGACGTTCTCGAAGTGCTCCACCGGAGGGAGGGCGCCAGTCCGCTCCTGAGCGCCCGCGGCGATCGCGCGGGCCACCGGATGCTCGGAGGCGTGTTCCAGGGCGCCTGCGAGCCGCAGGAGCTCCTTCTCGTCGGTGTCGGCGACGACGTACACCTCCCGCAGGGTCATCCGTCCCGTCGTCACCGTGCCGGTCTTGTCCAGGACGACCGTGTCGACGCGGCGCGTGGACTCCAGGATCTCTGGGCCCTTGATGAGGATGCCGAGTTGGGCGCCACGGCCCGTGCCGACCATCAGGGCGGTCGGGGTCGCGAGACCGAGAGCGCAGGGGCAGGCGATGATCAGCACCGCGACGGCCGCGGTGAAGGCGGCGACCGTGTCGCCGGTGACGCCGAGCCACACCCCGAAGGTGCCGAGCGCGATCACCAGCACCACCGGCACGAAGATCCCGGAGATCCGGTCGGCGAGGCGCTGCACCTCGGCCTTGCCGTTCTGCGCGTCCTCGACGAGTCGGGCCATCCGCGCGAGCTGGGTGTCGGCGCCGACCCGGGTCGCCTCGACGACGAGCCGTCCGCCGGCGTTCACGGTCGCGCCGGTGACGCCGGAACCCACCGTCACGTCCACCGGCACCGACTCGCCCGTCAGCATGGCGGCGTCGACGGCGGAGGAACCCTCCACCACCGTCCCGTCGGTGGCGATCTTCTCGCCGGGCCGTACGACGAAGCGGTCGCCCGTCGCCATCCGCGCGACCGGGATACGGACCTCACGGCCGTCCCGCAGCACCGCGACGTCCTTGGCCCCCAGCTCCATCAGCGCCCGCAGCGCCGCTCCGGCCCGCCGCTTGGAGCGGGCCTCCAGGTAGCGGCCCAGCAGGATGAACGCGACGACACCCGCGGCGACTTCCAGATAGATCGTCGACGACCCCTCCGTACGCGAGACGGTGAGGTCGAACCCGTGCCGCATGCCCGGCATGCCCGCGTGTCCCCAGAACAGCGCCCACAGGGACCAGCCGAACGCGGCGAGCGTGCCGACCGAGACGAGGGTGTCCATGGTGGCCGCGCCGTGCCGCGCGTTGGTGAGCGCGGCACGGTGGAAGGGCAGCGCGCCCCAGACCACGACGGGCGCCGCTAGGGTCAGCGAGAGCCACTGCCAGTTGTCGAACTGCAGCGCCGGGACCATCGACATCAGGACGACGGGGAGGGCGAGCAGGGCCGACACGACGAGCCGTTCGCGCAGGGAGGCGAGTTCGGGGTCCTCGTCGGAGCCGACGGCGTCGGTGGCCCGTTCCGGCGTTTCGAGGCGCGGCGGCGGGGGTTCCTCGGCCGTGTATCCCGTCTTCACGACGGTGGCGATGAGGTCGGCGACCTGTACCCCCACGGGGTATGAGACCTTCGCCTTCTCCGTCGCGAAGTTGACCGTGGCGGTGACGCCGTCCATGCGGTTGAGCTTCTTCTCGACGCGGGCCGCGCAGGAGGCGCAGGTCATTCCGCCGATGCTGAGCTCCACCTCCGACGGCGCGGCTGTCGCGGTGGTCGGGGTGGTCGCGGTGGTCTGCGCCGTCTCGGCTATGGCCGGCTCGGGTGCTGCGGTGGTCATGGTCGGGCTCCAGGGAATGAGCCGGGCCGTACGGAGCCAGTATCAGCTGGTCGGTACGGCCCGGTGTGGAGAGCTGCGTGAAGTGCTGGGTGGCGCGGGGCGAACGGGTGGTGCGGGTGATACGGGCGATATGAGGAACTGGAAGGCGCGGGGAGCGACTGCTGAGTGCGGGGCCGGTGACTCAGGCCTGGCCGGCGAGCTCGAAGCCCGCCTCGTCGACGGCGGCGCGCACGGCCTCCTCGTCGAGCGGCGCCGCGGAGACCACGGTCACCTCGCCGGTGGCGGCGACGGCCTTGACCGAGGTGACCCCGGGGATTTCGGAGATCTCGCCGGAGACGGAGCCCTCACAGTGCCCGCAGCTCATTCCGCTCACCTGGTAGACGGTCGTGACGGAACCCGGGGTGTCGGTCTGCGTGGTCATGGCGTACTCCTCGTCGAGGCGTGTGAGGTTCGGGTGACTTGCTCAGGTGACCAACACTATACCCCTAGGGGGTATTTCTCCAAGCAAAGTCGCGGCGTGTCAGAGAACGCACCCAGCCGACCCCCGCGAGCGCCACGATGATCAGGCCACCCACCGAGAACAGCGTGAAGAGATGTTTCTGCTCGTCGGTGGGGCCCTGGAGGTACCCCAGTCCGAACAGCGTCCGGTCGAGCCCCGTCGTGGTCAGCCGCGCGACCAGCCAGAGCGCGATGCCGTGTGTCGAGTCCCACAGGGCGTGCAGCAGCGACACGCCGGCGTAGGTGCCCGCGACCGGGCCGGCGTACTGGAAGCGCCCGTGCGGGTGGCGGTACGTGAGCAGCACCGCTCCCGTGATCGCCGTCCACAGGCCGTGCCCGAAGGGGGTGAGCAGTCCGCGCAGGATCTCCGTCTCCAGCAGAGCGCGCAGATCCAGTCCCTTGAGGGAGGCGGCGGCGTTGAACGCGTACCCCGCGCTCTCCAGCGCCGCGAAGCCGAAGCCGACGCTCGCGCCGAGCACGAGGCCGGCCCGCAGTCCCCGGAGCCGGGGGTGGCGGCGCAGGACGAACGCCAGCGCGGTCAGCTTCGCCGCCTCCTCGACCAGTCCGACGCCGACGCACCTCGACGGCGAGGGGTGGAGCAGGTGGTTCTCCATCACCGACGCGCCCAGCACTCCGAGGGTCCCGCCGGTCAGGAAGCAGCCGAGGATCACCTGGACACCGAGGTCGCGGCCGTGACGCTCGTACGCCCAGAGCGTGAAGACGACGGGGGCCAGGAAGCTGCCGAGCAGGATCAGGGTGGGCAGCAGTGTGGTGTTCCTCGTCGTGTACGTGACGATCGCCGTCAGCGTCCAGAGCGCGAGCCCGCCGCCCAGGCAGCGTCGCCACAGTCCGCTGCGGATCTGGGGGTACGACGGTGGGGGCTGCTGGGGTCCGGGAATGCGGGCCCGGGGCGCGCCGGGCGGCTGATTCTGGGTCACGGCTTGCCCCTTGGGCTCGGTCTGATTTATCCGAACCTTATGGCACATGTCTGCTTTGTCGCAGTATGGGGTACTCCACCGCGGCCGGGGCGCGAGTGGCCGCGCTCGACGACCGGGTCGCCGTGCGTGGTCAGGGGGTTGGGGCCGTGAACTCCGCGGCGCCGGTGGTGAGGTCCGCCGGGGTGAGTGTTCTGTCGCGGATCATCGGCTCCAGGTAGCGGAGCAGGACGTCCTTCAACTCTCGGATGTACGCCTCGCGCTCGGCTCCCTGGTTCGAGAGGACCAGCTCCAGGCCGGCCTTGTAGATGCCCAGGCACACGTGTGCGATGCGCGTGACCTCGGTGGCGGGTGCGTCGGACATGAGGGAGGAGAGCAGCCCCTCTATCCGCGAGATCAGGGTCGCGTGCAGGGCGTCGTGCTCCTCGGCGATCCGGCCCGGGATGTCGGGGCCGTGCATCAGTGCGAAGAACACGGGGTGATCGCAGTTGAAGGCGATGAACCGGTCGACCGCGGCGCCCACGGCCTCCTTCAGCGGGGTCGCGGGGTCGACCGGGGCCAGCGCCGCGCCGTACGTGTCGCGCATCTCGTGCATGAGCCGGTCGCCCAGTTCGATCGCGATGGCCTCTTTGTTCGGGAAGAACTGGTACAGCGTGCCCGGTGAGACGCCCGCCTCGCGGGCGATGGCGTTGGTGCTGGCGGCGGTGTAGCCAGTAGTGCAGAAGACGGAGGCGGCGGCCTCCAGCAGCTGGGCGATCCTGCGCTCGCCGCGGGCCTGCCGTCGGCGGGGCCGCTCGTCGGCCGTCTGCGCGTCGGTCATCTGTGCGTCGGCGGTCCGTGCGTCGACGGTCTGTCTGTCGGCGGTCTGCGCGTCGGCGGTCCGCTGTGTCTCGGGCTTGTCGGGCACGAGTTATCCCCAGCTCTCCGAACGTGATTGACAAACACGAGCGGTCGCTCGCATTCTAGTGAAACGCGAGCGATCTCTCGTGTTTGCCATTCTATGGCAATGGTCGACCCCTGCCGCCTGCGCACACGACCGAATGGTTGGACGGACGCCGCCGCGCGGACAGGGGTCACGGTGAAGGGGACACCGCACGATGACCGAAGTCAACAGCGCGGATGACGGCCACGGGAGCGGCGCGGGGCGCGGGCGGGGCGCGAGCGTCGACGCGAGCGCGGGCGACGAGCCGCAGGTGGGCGGAGGCCCGCCGGAGAGCGGAAGTCCGCCGGGGAAGAGCGGTCCGCGAGCGAGTGGCGGCCGGCGGGCGGGCGACGGCAGAGGGGTGAGCGACGGTCAACGCGTGAGCGGTGACCGAGGGGAGAGCGACGGTCAACGGGTGAGCGGTGGCCCGCGAACCGGTCGCGGTGTCCGGGTCGGTGGCTGGACCCGGTTCGTGACCGCGCGCCCCCGGCTCTCCCTGCTCGTCGCGCTGCTGCTCACCGCGCTCGCCGTGGTCGCCGGCAGTGGGGTCGCCGACCGGCTGGGCAGCGGTGGCTGGCAGGACCCGACCGCCGAGTCGACGTACGCGACCAAGGCGCTGGAGCGGGAGTTCCCCGCCTCGCAGCCCAATCTGCTGCTCCTGGTCGACTCGGGGCGTGCCACGGTCGACGCTCCTTCGGTCGCGGCCGAGGCGAAGCGGCTCGCGGCGCGGCTCGCCGGCGAGCGGGGCGTCACGGGGGTCGGTTCGTACTGGGCGTCGGGCGCACCGGCGCTGAAGGCGCAGGACGGCCACGAGGCGCTGATCGCCGCGCGCATCACGGGTGACGAGAAGACGGCGAGCGAGACCCTGGACCGCCTGGCGCCCTCCTACCGAGGGGCGCACGGGCCCGTCGAGGTCAGGGTCGGCGGCCCGGTCGCGGTGCAGCACGAGATGCAGACGACCATCCGCGAGGACCTGACCCGGGCCGAGATGATCGCCCTGCCGGTGACCCTCGTGCTGCTGGTGATGGTCTTCGGCAGCGCGATCGCGGCCCTGCTGCCGCTCGGCGTGGGCATCGTCGCGATCCTGGGCACGAACGCGATACTGCGCGGCCTCACCGAGTTCACCGACGTCTCGGTCTTCGCGATGAACCTCACCACGGCCCTGGGACTCGGCCTCGCCATCGACTACGCCCTGTTCATCGTCCGCAGATTCCGCGAGGAACTGGCCAAGGGCGCCGTGCCTTCCCCGAGCTCTCCCGCGCGCTCGAACAGGGAAGACGCCATTGCGGCCATCGCCACGACCCTGCGCACTGCGGGCCGCACGGTCCTCTTCTCCTCCCTCACGGTCGCCGTCTCCCTGGCCGCGATGCTGCTCTTCCCGCAGTACTTCCTGCGCTCCTTCGCCTACGCGGGCATCGCCGTGGTGCTGCTGGCCGCGGCCGCCGCCCTGGTCCTGCTCCCGGCGGCGCTGGTGCTGCTCGGCCACCGGGTGAACTCACTGGATCTGCGTCGCCTGTTCCGGCGTGGAAGGCCGGCGGCGAGCGCGGACGGGGCCGCCTGGGGACGCATGGCCTCACTCGTCATGCGCAGGGCGCCGGTCTTCGCCGTCGCCACCACCGTCGGGCTGATCGTGCTCGGACTGCCGTTCCTGGGCGTGAAGTTCGGCACCGCGGACGACCGCCAGCTGCCCTCGGGCGCCGAGTCCCACGTCGTCCAGCAGCACATACGGGACGGCTTCCCGGGCAGCCCCGGTGGCGCTCTGGAGGTGCTCGCGGAGGGCCGGGCGACCGAGGCCCAGTACACGGCCTACAAGGACCGGATCGCCGCGCTGCCCGAGGTGCTGCGGGTGGACGGGCCCCTGGCGCAGGGCGACTCGGCCTACTTCACGGTGCTGCCGAAGGGCGAGGCCGTCGGCGACGGAGCCCAGCGGCTGGTGCGCGAACTGCGGGCGACACCGGCCCCGTTCGACACGGCGGTGACCGGCACGGCGGCGGTCCTGGTCGACTCCAAGCACGCGATAGCCGACCGGCTCCCCTGGGCCGCGGCCTTCATAGCGATCGTCACCCTGCTCCTGGTCTTCCTCCTCACCGGCAGTGTGCTGATCCCGATCCAGGCGGTGCTGCTCAACGCGCTCAGCCTGACGGCGATGTTCGGCGCGGTGGTCTGGGTCTTCCAGGACGGCCATCTGTCGGGCCTGCTCGGCTTCACCAGCCCGGGATCGATAGAGACGACGCTTCCCGTCCTCATGTTCTGCGTCGCCTTCGGCCTCTCCATGGACTACGGAGTCTTCCTGCTCTCCCGGATAAAGGAGGAGTACGACCACACGGGCGACCATCGGGAGGCGGTCCGCTTCGGCCTCCAGCGCACCGGCGGACTCATCACCGCGGCCGCGGTCATCCTCGCCGTGGTGATGGTCGCGATCGGCACCTCACGCGTGACCAATACCAAAATGCTCGGCCTGGGCATCGCGCTCGCCGTGCTGATGGACGCGATGGTCGTCCGCAGCCTGCTGGTCCCGGCGGTCATGCGCCTCACGGGCCGCGCGACCTGGTGGGCACCGGGGCCGCTGCGGCGCTTCCACGACCGGTTCGGACTGAGCGAGGGGGAGGCGCAGCCGGACGGCACCGGGCAGGCGGACGACGCGGCGCACGACGGGGAGGACGACCGGCAGCACGACAGGGTGGGCGACCCGGAGGGCGGCAGGGAGGACGACCGGGAGCGGGACAAGGTCGAGGCGCGCGGATAGCGTTCGCTCCGGAAGGGTGATCTTCGGGCGGAGGGGCGAGACGCATGCGGGCAGTGGTGTTCGAGCGGTACGAGGAGCCGGCCGAGGTGCGCGAGGTGGCGGACCCGGTGCCCGCGGAGCACGGGGTGGTGGTGCGGGTCGAGGCCACGGGGCTGTGCCGCAGCGACTGGCACGGCTGGATGGGGCACGACCCGGACATCACACTCCCGCACGTGCCGGGCCATGAACTCGCGGGGACCGTCGAGGCGGTCGGCGCGCGGGTGACCGGCCGGCGCCCCGGCGACCGGGTCACCGTCCCGTTCGTCTGCGCCTGCGGGACGTGTCCCTCCTGTGCGGCGGGT
Organism: Streptomyces sp. NPDC107454; assembly: GCF_055582885.1. Lineage (NCBI taxonomy): Bacteria > Bacillati > Actinomycetota > Actinomycetes > Kitasatosporales > Streptomycetaceae > Streptomyces > Streptomyces sp. NPDC107454. Next base: position 152,306 of record NZ_JBVJPA010000001.1, read on the forward strand.
GACCAGCAGGTGTGCGAGCGGCAGACCCAGCCGGGGTTCACCCACTGGGGTTCCTTCGCCCAGTACGTGGCACTCGACCACGCCGACGTGAACCTGGTGGCGGTGCCGGACGAGCTGTCCTTCGCTACGGCGGCGTCGCTGGGCTGCCGGTTCGCCACGGCGTTCCGCGCGGTGGTCGCGCAGGGCCGGGTGGCGGCGGGGGAGTGGGTCGCGGTGCACGGCTGCGGAGGCGTGGGACTGTCGGCGGTGATGATCGCGGCGGCGGCCGGGGCGCGGGTCGTGGCCGTGGACCTCTCACCCCAGGCCCTGGACCTGGCACGCAAGTTCGGCGCGGTGGAGGTCGTGGACGCCTCGCGGGCCGGAGACACGGCGGCGGCGGTCCGGGAGCTGACCGGCGGCGGTGCCCATCTCTCCCTCGACGCGCTCGGCTCCCCGGTCACCTGCGCGGCCTCGGTGAACGGTCTGCGCCGCCGGGGGCGCCACGTCCAGGTCGGTCTGCTGCCCGAGGACCCCGCGGTTCCGATGGCGCGGGTGATCGGCCTCGAACTCGAACTCCTGGGCAGCCACGGCATGCAGGCACACGCCTACCCCCGCATGCTCGAACTGGTCCGCGCCGGGGTCCTCCGCCCCGACCTCCTGGTCACCTCCGCCATCCCGCTGGACGCGGTCCCCGCGGCCCTGGCGGCGATGGGGACGGCGCCGGGGGCGGGGGTGACGGTCATCGAACCGTGGAGCTGAACCCGGCCAGGGGCTGTGCCCCGCACCTCGGCGAGGGGCGGGGCACAGCGCGTGGGCGCGGCGCGCGGCGCGTGGCGCCGTGAGTGCGTGTGGCGAGCGGGGCGGGGCGCGGGTCAGTCTCTTCGACCGCGGTTTCCGGGGCGGGAGGCGACCCAGGCGCGGACGGTGTCCGCGTACCAGTAGGGCTTCCCGCTCTCCACGTGGTCGGGCGGCGGCAGCAGTCCGTGCTTGCGGTACGACCGCACGGTGTCCGGCTGCACCTTGATGTGCGCCGCGATCTCCTTGTACGACCAGAGCCTACGGTCGGTCATGAGTGGCACCTCCCTGCGCGCGCCGCGGCGGCGGCCGGGGGGTGGCCGTCGGGGGAGCCGGGTGCTGCGCTGGCGATCACAAAGCCTGCGCCCGTTGAACGACACAGAGTGACCGCAGGACAGGGCCTGTTGGCCGGGTGTGACGCAAGACCCGCGTACACGCGACATGTGTGACAGGGCGGTGGTTTTTGTGACACGCGTGAGGCATTCGCGCCGAGGGGGCCGTCGGGACGTATGCGCGTCGGGGGCCGTTGGCGGGACGGGTGTGCCGTGCGTACGTGAGCGGTGGGCCGGACCTGCTCCAGGTCCGGCCCACCGGCTCCCCGCATCCCCCTCGGAAGGCGTCCGCATCCCCCGTCGGATCAGCCGCCGGAAGTTCAGCCTGCAATCAACGGAGGCCACCGGTCTTGGAAAAAATCGCACTCCGGTCACTTTGATCGCTCCGGTCGGGGGAGAGCACCAGGCTGGTCGCCTCCCCGGCCATCCGATCGGCCCCCGGCGGACCGGGCCGTGGAACCGGCTGAGCTTCGCGGGCCGCCGTGAACTCCCGTGGTGTGCACCCCGTCATCGCCCGGAACTCGCCGCTGAGATGGGCCTGGTCGTAGAACCCGCAGGCCGCTGCCGTCTCCGCCTGTGAGCGTCCCGCGGCGAGCAGTCGGCGGGCCCGTTCCAGGCGCAGCACCCGGGCCGCCGCCTTGGGGCCGAGCCCGATCTGCTCCCGGAAACGATTCTCCAACTGCCGTACGCTCCAGCCGACGTCCTCGGCGAGCCGGGCCACCGGTATCGCACCCCAGGTCCGTTGCAGCTGCGTCCACGCCCGCACCACCCGTGCCGAACCGGGCGTCCCCGCCGAGCGCCAGCGTACGAGGACGTCGTCCAGCAGTTCGAAGCGTGCCGGCCATCCCGGCAACGCGGCCAGCGCGGCGGAGAGTTCGCCGACGCTCCGCAGCCGGTTCCCGCCTGAGGCCGCCTCCCGCGAGCCCAGCACATGGGGGAGCTCGTCGGGATCCAGGGCGCGGTCGGCGAGTTCGTACTGCGGTGTGCCGAAGAGTGTGAACGCGGCCCAGGGGGCGAGCAGCACCTCGATGCCCGCCAGCCGTCCGTCGTGTTCGCCGACGGCCGCGGTGGTGGCCGGTCCCGAGAACACCGACCTGAGGGTGACCGGGGGACGGCCCACGCGTGAGATGCGCAGGGGCTGTTCGAAGCCCAGCAACAGGGTCGCCGCGCCGATCGGCGCCTCCAGCCTGCGCCGCGGCCGGTCGAGCGCGAGCCGGATCCCGCGGTAGCTGATCACCCCGGGCCGCAGTCGTGGATGGGGCCGTGCGAGGGCCGTCTCCCAGGCACCGCCGGGACCGTGCCCCGCCCGCGAGACGATGCGCGTCACCATCGGCCCTCCTGTCGCCGCCCGCACCCGGGGAACCCCCATGGTGCAACGCGGCACGGCGACGCCGGAAGGCCCGCCGAGCCCCGGGCTCTCGACGGGCCCCACGGCCCCCCCCCGCGGAGGGTCAGGCTCCGCGGGACGCTGTGAAGCGGTCACATCGGACGGTCAGGCCCCGCAGGACCTCAGGAACGCCCGGGTGCGCCGGGCGATGGGCAGCGGCTTGTCCGGCGGGCACGGGTACATGTCCTGCTCGACGATGGCGAAGAGTTCGACGTCGAGCTTCTGGGCGGCGGCGAGGACGGGTTCGAGCGCCGGTACACCGGACGGCGGTTCGCACATCACGCCCTTGGCCACCGCGGGCCCGAACGGCACCTCGTTCGCCCGCACCTCGGCCAGGACCAGCGGATCCACCTGCTTGAGGTGGAGGTAGCCGATGCGCTCCCCGTAGGTCTCGATGAGCTTGACGCTGTCGCCGCCGCAGTACGCGTAGTGGCCGGTGTCCAGGCACAGCGACACCAGGGAGGAGTCGGTCGCGTCGAGGAAACGCGTGACGTTCTCCTCGCTGTCGATGTGCGTGTCCGCGTGCGGGTGGACGACGATCTTCAGCCCGTAGCGCTCCCGCACCTCATGGGCGAGCCGCTCGGTCTGAGCGGTCAGATTGCGCCACTGCGTCGGCGTCAGCGCGCTGTCCTCCAGCACCTCGCCCGTCTTGTCGTCCCGCCAGAACGCCGGGATGACGACGAGGTGCTCGGCGCCCATCGCCTGGGTGAGCGCGGCGATGTCCGAGACGTGCGCCCAGGTGGCGTCCCACACCTCGGGACCCCGGTGGAGTCCGGTGAAGACGGTGCCGGCCGACACGGTGAGCCCGCGCCGCGCGGTCTCCTCCTTGAGCACCGCCGGATCCGTGGGCAGATAGCCGTAGGGGCCCAGCTCGATCCACTCGTACCCGGACTGCGAGACCTCGTCGAGGAAGCGCTGCCAGGGGACCTGCTGAGGGTCGTCCGGGAACCAGACGCCCCAGGAGTCCGGAGCCGAACCGATCCGGATGCGGGACAGTGAGGACTGAGGTGATGCCTGCGGTGACAACGACGTCATGGGCGTCAGCTTCGGGCGGCACGAGGGAGGTGTCAAGGCCTGGTCCGAATGTCCGGACAAACTGTTGACAGGGCTCCCCGCGCGGCGCTAGACCTTGGGGGAGCCGAAGCGAAGGGAACTCGATGGCGTACGACCTGATCACCATGGGGCGGATCGGTGTGGACCTCTACCCGTTGCAGACGGGGGTCCCGCTGGCGCAGGTGACGTCCTTCGGGAAGTTCCTGGGCGGCTCGGCGACGAACGTCGCGGTGGCCGCGTCCCGGCTCGGACGGCGTACGGCGGTGATCACGCGCACCGGTGACGACCCCTTCGGCGCGTACCTCCACGAGGCGCTGCGCGGCTTCGGCGTGGACGACCGCTGGGTCACCCCGGTCGCCGGGCTGCCCACCCCGGTGACTTTCTGCGAGATCTTCCCGCCCGACGACTTCCCGCTGTACTTCTACCGGCAGCCCAAGGCCCCAGACCTGGAGATCGACGCGCACGACCTCGACCTGGACGCCGTCCGTGAGGCGCGCATCTTCTGGGTGACCGGGACCGGCCTGAGCGAGGAGCCCAGCCGGACGGCGACGCTCGCCGCGCTCGCCCACCGCGCCAAGTCCGCCACGACGGTCTTCGACCTCGACTGGCGGCCCATGTTCTGGAACAACACAGCCCGCAACAGCACGGCCGGGAAGGACCCCGAGGACTCCGCCCGGGCCTTCTACGCCGAGGCCCTGCGCCACACCACCGTCGCCGTCGGCAACCTCGACGAGGTCGAGATCGCCACCGGTGTCCGCGAACCGCACGCGGCGGCCGAGGCCCTCCTCAAGGCGGGCGTCGAACTCGCCGTCGTCAAACAGGGCCCCAAGGGCGTCCTCGCCGTCCACCGCGACGGCACGTCGGCCGAGGTCCCGCCGCTCCCGGTGACGGTCCTCAACGGCCTCGGCGCCGGTGACGCGTTCGGCGGTTCCCTCTGCCACGGCCTGCTCGCCGGCTGGGACCTTGAGCGGATCATGCGGCACGCCAACGCGGCCGGTGCCATCGTCGCCTCCCGGCTGGAGTGTTCCTCCGCGATGCCGACCCCCGAAGAGGTCGAGGACGCGCTCACGGCGGGAGCGGTCCGATGAGGGCGGGACGCGTGGGACACGAGGGCGGAGACACCGTCCTGCCCCCTACTCCCTCCGCGCCGCTGGGCACCGTCGACGCGGCGGAGCTCGTCCGGCTGCGCGCCCACCGCCCCGAAGCCATCGCCGAGGCCGCCGCGCGCCGCCGGCGCCGCCCCCTCGTGGGCGACAACGGGCGGCTGATGATCATCGCCGCGGACCATCCGGCCCGCGGAGCGCTCGCCGTCGGCGACCGCAAGTTCGCCATGGCGAACCGTGCCGACCTGCTGGAGCGGCTCTGCCTCGCGCTCTCCCGCCCCGGCGTCGACGGCGTCCTCGCGACCGCCGACATCCTCGACGACCTGCTGCTCCTGGGCGCCCTCGACCGCAAGGTGGTCCTCGGCTCGATGAACCGCGGCGGCCTCCAGGGCGCCTCGTACGAGCTGGACGACCGTTTCACCGGCCACCGTCCGCAGGACATCGAGCGGCTCGGCTTCGACGCGGGCAAGCTGCTGCTGCGCATCGACTACGACGATCCGGGCTCGCTCAACACCCTCGAGTCCACCGCCCGCGTGATCGACGAGATGGCGGAGCGTCATCTCCCGGTCTTCGTCGAACCGTTCCTCAGCCGCCGCACCCCCGAGGGCAGGCTGGTCAACGACCTGAGTGCCGAGGCCGTCATCAAGTCCATCGCCATCGCCAGTGGCCTGGGCGGCAGTTCGGCGTACACCTGGCTGAAGGTCCCCGTCACCGACAACCCGGACGACATGGCCCGGGTCATGGAGACCTCCACCCTGCCCGCCGTCCTGCTCGGCGGGGATGTCGGCGAGGACCAGGAGAGCGCGTACGAGAAGTGGCGCGGCGCGCTCCAACTGCCCACCGTGCAGGGTCTGGTCGTCGGCCGCTCGCTGCTCTACCCGGCCGACGGGGACGTGACCGCCGCGGTGGACACCGCCGTAGGACTGCTGTGAGGACCCGATGACGGACCCCAGGACGCACTCGACGACGGACGTGCCCGGGAGCGGCGGCTTGTACGTGCCCAAGGGCGCCACCGCAGGCGGGCTGTACGCCGTCGACATCGACCCCAAGTACGCCGGCTGGACCCACAGCAGCCTGCGCGTGGTCGACCTCGGACCGGGCGGCACCCACACCTTCACCACCGGCGACAGCGAGTGGATCGTGCTTCCGCTGGGTGGCGCCTGTACGGTGCGCATTGAGGACGAAGAGTTCCAAATCCTGGGCAGGGAAAGCGTGTTCGCGGGGGTCTCCGACTTCGCGTACGTGCCCCGTGACGCCCGGGCCCAGATCGCCTCCGGTGCGGGAGGCCGCTTCGCCCTGGCAGGAGCGAAGTGCGAGCGCCGACTCCCCGCCCGCTACGGCCCCGCGCCGGAGGTCCCCGTCGAAGACCGAGGCAGTGGCAACTGCGCACGTCAGGTGCGCAATTTCGCCTCCGCCGACGCCTTCGAGTGCGACAAGCTCATCGCCGTCGAGGTCATCACCCCCGGCGGCAACTGGTCCTCGTATCCGCCGCACAAGCACGACGAGCACCGGCCCGGTGCCGAGTCGGAGCTGGAGGAGATCTACTACTTCGAGATCGACGGCCCGAACGGATTCGGCTATCAGCGCGTATTCCCTTCGCGCGAGGGCGGATCCGATGTCCTCGCCGAGGTCCGCACCGGCGATGCCGTCCTCGTCCCCGACGGATGGCACGGCCCGTCCATCGCCCAGCCCGGCCACACCATGTACTACCTGAACGTGATGGCCGGACCGGGCGAGGAGAGGGAGTGGCGGATCTGCTTCCACCCGGGACATCTAGAGAGCACAGAGGGATACCGATGACCTCAACGACGAGGCTGACGGTCGCACAGGCGCTGGTGCGCTTCCTGGCCGCCCAGTACACGGAGCGGGACGGCGAGCGGCGGCGGCTGATCGGCGCCACCTGGGGCATTTTCGGTCACGGCAACGTCGCCGGACTCGGCCAGGCGCTGGTCGAATACGCCGACGAGATGCCCTACCACCAGGGCCGTAACGAGCAGTCGATGGTGCACGCGGCGGTCGGCTTCGCACGCCAGTCCAACCGGCTGTCGGCGCACGCCGTGACCACCTCCATCGGACCCGGCGCCACCAACCTCGTCACCGGCGCCGCGCTCGCGACGATCAACCACCTCCCGGTGCTCCTGCTGCCCGGCGACATCTTCGCGACCCGCCCCGCCGACCCGGTCCTCCAGCAGCTCGAAGTCCCCTACGCGGGCGATGTGTCGGTCAACGACTGTCTGCGCCCGGTGTCGAAGTACTTCGACCGCGTCACCCGGCCCGAGGCGCTGATCCCCGCCGCCCTGCAGGCCATGCGCGTGCTCACCGACCCGGTCGAGACCGGCGCCGTCACGCTCGCGCTGCCGCAGGACGTGCAGGCGGAGGCGTACGACTGGCCGGAGGAGTTCTTCCAGGAGCGGACCTGGACCGTGCGCCGTCCGGCGGCCGACGCCTCCGAGCTGGCCGCCGCCGTCACGGCGATCCGCGAGGCCCGGCGCCCGCTGATCATCGCGGGCGGCGGGGTCCACCACAGCCGCGCCGAGGACGTGCTCGCCGAACTCGCCGCCACCACCCGCATCCCCGTCGCCTCCACACAGGCGGGCAAGGGATCACTGAAGTGGGACCACCCGCAGGACGTCGGCGGTGTCGGACACACCGGCACGGCGACCGCGAACGAGCTCGCCCGCACCGCCGACCTGGTGATCGGCGTCGGCACCCGCTACACCGACTTCACCACCGCCTCCGGCACCCTCTTCACCGCCTCGAACGTCCGCTTCCTGAACCTCAACATCGCTCCGTACGACGGTCACAAGCTGTCGGGGATCCCGCTGATCGCGGACGCGCGGGCCGGTCTTGAAGCGCTCACCGAGGCGCTGCTGCTGCACGGGCACCGCGTCGAGCCCGCGTACGCCACCGAGTACACGGACGACAAGGAGCGCTGGGAGTACCGCGTCGACGCGGCGTACGAGGCCGAGGACATCGACATCCGGCCCACCCAGCCGCAGGTCCTCGGCGTCCTCGACGAGCTCGTCACCGAGGACGACATCCTGATCAACGCGGCCGGCTCGCTCCCCGGTGACCTGCACAAGCTGTGGCGGGCCCGGTCGCGCGACCAGTACCACGTCGAGTACGGCTACTCGTGCATGGGCTACGAGATCCCGGCCGCGATCGGCGTCCGGATGGCGGCCCCCGACCGGCCCGTGTGGGCGCTGGTCGGCGACGGCACCTACCTGATGATGCCGACCGAGATCGTCACCGCCGTGCAGGAGGGCGTCGCGATCAAGGTCCTCATACTCCAGAACCACGGGTACGCCTCCATCGGCGGGCTCTCCGAGTCCGTGGGCGCCGAGCGGTACGGCACCGCCTACCGCTACCGCTCCGAGGACCGTACGTACACGGGGGCGCCGCTGCCCGTCGATCTCGCCGCCAACGCGGCCAGCCTCGGCATGCGGGTGCTGCGCGCGAAGACCGTCCGTGACCTGCGGGCGGCTCTTGCCGAGGCGCGCGCCGCGGACACTCCCACATGTGTCTACGTGGAGACCGAAACGGCAGACACAGTGTCGGGCGCGCCCCCGGCCCAAGCCTGGTGGGATGTACCTGTGGCCGAGACCGCGACCCGATCGTCGGCGGTCAAGGCACGTGAGGAGTACGACCGGCACGTCGCCGCCCGACGCCGCCATCTGTGAAGGAGTTTTTGGCCATGACGAAGACCGTCAACCACTGGATCGGTGGCAAGACTGTCGAGGGTGCGTCGGGTACGTACGGGCCGGTCACCGACCCGGCGACCGGCGCCGTGACCACCCGGGTCGCCTTCGCGACCGTCGACGAGGTGGACGCCGCGGTCGCCGCGGCCAAGGACGCGTACGCGACCTGGGGCCAGTCCTCGCTGGCCAAGCGGTCCACGATCCTCTTCAAGTTCCGGGCGCTGCTCGACGCGAACCGGGACGCGATCGCCGAGCTGATCACCGCCGAGCACGGCAAGGTGCACTCGGACGCGCTCGGCGAGGTGGCGCGCGGTCTGGAGATCGTCGACCTGGCGTGCGGGATCACCGTGCAGCTGAAGGGTGAGCTGTCGACCGAGGTGGCCTCCAAGGTCGACGTGGCGTCGATCCGGCAGCCGCTGGGCGTCGTCGCGGGCATCACGCCGTTCAACTTTCCGGCCATGGTGCCGATGTGGATGTTCCCGCTCGCCATCGCGTGCGGCAACACCTTCGTGCTGAAGCCGTCCGAGAAGGACCCGTCGGCCGCCATGAAGGTCGCCGAGCTGCTCGCCGAGGCCGGTCTGCCCGACGGTGTCTTCAACGTCGTCCACGGTGACAAGGTGGCCGTCGACCGCCTCCTGGAGCACCCGGACGTCAAGGCGGTGTCCTTCGTCGGCTCGACCCCGATCGCCCGCTACATCCACACCACGGCCTCCGCGAACGGCAAGCGCGTGCAGGCCCTGGGCGGCGCCAAGAACCACATGCTGGTGCTCCCGGACGCCGACCTGGATGCGGCCGCGGACGCCGCCGTGTCGGCCGCCTACGGCTCCGCCGGTGAGCGCTGCATGGCCATCTCCGCCGTCGTCGCGGTCGGGTCGGTCGGCGACGCGCTGGTGGAGAAGATCCGCGAGCGCGCCGAGAAGATCAAGATCGGCCCCGGCAACGACCCGGCCTCCGAGATGGGTCCGCTGATCACGGCCGTGCACCGCGACAAGGTGGCGTCCTACGTCACGGGCGCGGCGGCGCAGGGCTCCGAGGTCGTCCTCGACGGCACCGGGTACACGGTCGAGGGGTACGAGGACGGTCACTGGATCGGCCTCTCGCTGCTCGACAGGGTGCCGGTGACCTCGGACGCGTACAAGGACGAGATCTTCGGCCCGGTGCTGTGCGTGCTGCGCGTGGACACCTACGAGGAGGGTGTCGCCCTCATCAACGCGTCGCCCTTCGGCAACGGCACCGCGATCTTCACCCGGGACGGCGGCGCCGCCCGCCGCTTCCAGCTGGAGGTCGAGGCGGGCATGGTCGGCGTGAACGTGCCGATCCCGGTGCCCGTCGGCTACCACTCCTTCGGCGGCTGGAAGGACTCCCTCTTCGGGGACCACCACATCTACGGCAACGACGGCACGCACTTCTACACCCGCGGCAAGGTCGTCACCACCCGCTGGCCCGACCCGGCCGACGCCCCCACGGGCGTGGACCTGGGCTTCCCCCGCAACCACTGAGCACCCCCTGGTGCCCCGCCCTCCGTCCCGGGGGGCGGGGCACCGCCATGCTCGGCTCCCGTGTTCGCCGGGCATCCCGGAGTGCGACCAATCCTGGTGAATTTCGAGGCCTCGACTGCTGTTCTCGTCATGAGGTGATGAAACGGATAGCGGAGGCGGTTTGTTGTTGTGGCCTTCGAAAGCAAGGTCACATTCCGATAGGTCTTGATGATTGCAACATGTAGGCGTCGGGGCCTGGGAAAGTGATGTGACCTGCGTCGCTTTGGTGGTGCGGATTCCGTAGGTAAACGGCCATTGACGCAACGGTTTCCGTCAAGGTTCCATCAACGTCGGGAGCGGACGACGAGATGAACGACGCGAGCCGCCGGAGGCGATAGCGCTCCCGACCGAATCACCTGACGCACGAGTCGTCTTCTGACGCATAAGTCGATCGGAACCGCTTCATGACCGACACGCTCCGCCCTGTCGAGCAGGCCCTCCCGGACGCCGCCCCCACGGGCACCGGGAGCCCCCAAAAGCTCAAGCGTTCCATCGGCATCGTCGGCGGCACCCTGCTGACGCTCTCGTGCGTGACGCCCGCCTCCACGCTCTTCGTGGTCGTGCCCGACCTCTTCTCGTCCCTCGGCACGGCGACCGCGCTCACCATCGCGATCGGCTCGCTGCTCTGTATCGCCGTGGCGTTCTGCTACTCGGAGCTGGGCACCCTCATCCCCAGCGCGGGCGGCGAGTACGCCATGGTCTCGACGATGGCCGGACGACTCGCGGGCTGGCTGGTCTTCGTGCTCTCCCTCCTCGTCGTCATGATCGTGCCGCCGGTGATCGCGATGGGCACCGCGGACTACCTGGCGCCGATCGTGCACCTCAACCCGTCGATGGCGGGCGCGGGCGTGATGCTCCTGGCCACCCTCGCCGGCCTGCTCGACCTGCGGGCCAACGCCTGGATCACCGGCGTCTTCCTCGTCCTGGAGGTCATCGCGGCAGCCGTCGTGGCGGTGCTGGGCTTCACGCACAGCCAGCGCGGCGTGGGCAGCCTCACCTCGATGCAGGTGGCGGGCTCCGGCGGCCACACGGACACCGTGACGGCCATGCTGGTGGTCTCGGGGCTCGCGATCGCCCTCTTCATCACCCAGGGCTTCTCGACCGCCGTCTACCTCTCCGAGGAACTGGAGAACCCGCGCCGCAACGTCGCCCGTACGGTCCTGGCCACCCTCGCCATCTCGACCGTGATCATCCTGGTCCCGGTCGTCGCGATCACCATGGGCGCCTCGGACCTGTCCACCCTCACCGGCGGCGACATCAGCAGCATGGTCACCGCCTGGTCCAACTCCGCCGTCGGCACCTTCGTCAGCCTCTGCGTCGCCCTCGCGATCATCAACGCGGGCATCGTCATGGTCATCCAGAACTCCCGGGTGCTGTTCGCCTCCGCCCGTGACAAGGCCTGGCCCGAGCCGATCAACCAGAGCCTCTCCCGCCTCGGCCGCTTCGGCTCCCCGTGGGTCGCCACCCTCCTGGTGGGCGTCCCCGGAGCCCTCCTCTGCTTCGTCAACCTGGACACCCTGTACGGCGTCACGGGCGTCTCGGTGACCGCCATGTACCTGCTCGTCGCGGTCGCTGCCCTGCTCGCCCGGCGCGGCCAGCACCGCCACACCCCGGCCTGGCGCATGCCGCTGTGGCCCGCGATGCCGGTGCTCCTGATCGCGGTCCTCGCCTACATCCTGAGCCAGCAGGAGATGACGTACCTGCTGTGGACCGGCGGCATCACAGCCGTCGCCACCCTCTACTGGGCCTTCTACCTCCGCCCGCGCCGCGAGACCCGCTGGCTGGTGTCGATCCCCGAGGACGTCCAGGCCTGAGCCCTCCGGGGTGCACGCGAAGGCCCACGTCACCACCGCGCCCGTGACGGTGCCCGAGAGGGCTCGTACCACGGGCGCGGTATACGGGAGGGGCCTCGTACGCCCGGAGGAGGGGTGCGGGTTCAGACCGGCGGCTGCCTTCGTTGTCGGTGGCGGCCCGTACCGTTGACACATGGATCTTCGACTGCCCCGACTGCGCGGGCCCGCACGGCGAGGACGCCGACGGTGGCTCGCCGCCGTGGCCGCCGTCGTCGTGCTCGCCGGCGCCGGCACGTGGACCGCTGTCGCCTCGGACGACGGGCCGGCCGTCCACCGCACCGACCGTGTGATGACCACGGGCGCCGGGGTGAACATCGACACGTCGTTCTTCACCGCGGGCTCCGGCCGCCGCCCCGCCGTGCTCCTCGGGCACGGCTTCGGCGGCAGCAAGGACGACATGCGGAGCGAGGCGGAGCAACTCGCCCGCGACGGGTACGCGGTGATGACCTGGTCGGCACGCGGCTTCGGCCGTTCCACCGGCAAGATCGGGCTGAACGACCCCAAGGGCGAGGTCGCCGACGTCTCCAAGCTCATCGACTGGCTGGCCAAGCGGCCCGAGGTCCGGCTCGACAAGAGCGGCGACCCGCGCGTGGGAGTCGCCGGAGGCTCGTACGGCGGAGCGATCTCCCTGCTGGCCGCCGGGTACGACAAGAGGGTCGACGCGATCGCCCCCTCGATCACGTACTGGAACCTGGCGGACGCGCTCTTCCCGAACGACGTGTTCAAGAAGCTCTGGGCCGGCATCTTCATCAACTCCGGCGGCGGCTGCGACCACTTCGAGGCGCAGCTGTGCGCGATGTACAACCGGGTGGCGGAGTCGGGGAAGCCGGACGCCCAGGCGCGCGCCCTGCTGGAGCAACGCTCACCGTCCGCCGTCGCCGACCGCATCAAGGTGCCCACACTCATCCTTCAGGGCCAGACCGACTCCCTCTTCCCGCTCGGCCAGGCCGACGCGATGGCCAAGGCGATCCGGGCCAACGGTGCGCCTGTGGACGTCGACTGGATCGCCGGCGGGCACGACGGCGGCGACCCGGAGACGAGCCGCGTCGAGGCCCGTGTCGGCTCCTGGTTCGACCGCTATCTGAAGGACGACAAGAACGCCGACACCGGTCCCGCCTTCCGCATCACCCGCACCGGAGGCATCGACTCCACCGACGGTGCCGCGCAGCTGCGGGGCGCGAGCGGGGACGTCTACCCCGGCCTGGAGAGCGGCGAGCACGCCATCGCGCTGAGCGACGGCCGACGCGAGCAGACCTTCCAGAACCCCGCGGGCGCGAGTCCGCCCGCGATCTCCGCCCTCCCGGGACTCGGTGGCACCGGCGGCCTGTCCCAGTTGTCCGCGCTCGGGCTCGGGGTGTCCCTCGACTTCCCGGGCCAGTACGCGCAGTTCGACTCCGCGGCGCTCCGCCACGGCCTGCGGATCACCGGGTCGCCGACCGTGACCGTCCACGTCCGGTCGAGCACCGACGACGCGGTCCTCTTCGGGAAGGTGTACGACGTCGGGCCAGGCGCCACCCAGCCGGTACTGCCCTCGCAGCTGGTGGCGCCCGTGCGGGTGACCGGCGCGAAGGCGGGCAAGGACGTCACGATCGCACTGCCCGCGATCGACCACGAGGTCCAGAAGGGCCACCGGCTGCGCCTGGTCCTCGCCTCGACGGACCTCGGCTACGCCTCTCCGGCGGCCCCGGCGACGTACACGGTCTCCCTGAAGAGCGACCTGCACGTGCCCACCGCGCCCGGTGTGAAGACCGCCGCCGCCGCGCTGCCCTCCTGGGTGTGGTGGCTGCCCCTGGCCGGCGCGCTCGCCGCCGCCGCACTCCTGCTGACCGGCCGTCGCCGGACGGCTCCGGTCGCGCCCGACCCCGAGCTCGCCGAAGTCCCGCTCCAGATCACCGACCTGAGCAAGCGGTACGCGAAGTCGGCGGACCGGTACGCGGTACGGGACCTGTCGTTCCGCGTGGAGAAGGGCCAGGTCCTGGGCCTGCTGGGGCCGAACGGCGCGGGCAAGACGACCACGCTGCGCATGCTGATGGGCCTCATCAAGCCCGACGGCGGCGAGATCCGCGTCTTCGGGCACGCGATCAGGCCCGGCGCCCCGGTGCTCTCCCGGGTCGGGGCGTTCGTCGAGGGCGCGGGCTTCCTGCCGCACCTCTCGGGCCGCGAGAACCTGGAGCTGTACTGGCAGGCGACGGGCCGTCCGGCCGAGGACGCCCACATGGAGGAGGCGCTGGAGATCGCGGGCCTGGGCGACGCGCTGGCCCGCGCGGTCCGCACCTACTCCCAGGGCATGCGCCAGCGCCTGGCCATCGCCCAGGCGATGCTGGGCCTCCCGGACCTCCTCATCCTCGACGAACCGACCAACGGTCTCGACCCGCCCCAGATCCGCGAGATGCGCGAGGTCATGATCCGCTATGCCGCCGCGGGCCGCACGGTCATCGTCTCCAGCCACCTGCTGGCCGAGGTCGAGCAGTCCTGCACCCACCTGGTGGTCATGGACCGCGGCCGGCTGATCCAGGCCGGCCCGGTGAGCGAGATCGTCGGCTCCGGCGACACCCTCCTCGTCGGTACGGGCGCGCCCGTGGAGGGGCCGGTCGTCGACAAGGTCGGCGCGCTGCCCGGCGTGGCCTCGGCCGTCGCCGCCGAGGGCGGGCTGCTGGTCCGCCTCGACGAGGGCGGCAGCGCCGAACGCCTGCTCGTGGAACTCGTACGACTCGAAGTCCCCGTGCGTTCGGTGGGCCCCCACCGTCGGCTGGAGGACGCGTTCCTCACCCTGATCGGAGGCGCCGCATGAGCACGCTCGTCGAACGGGCCGAGACGGCGGACGGCTACCGGGCGCGGCACACGCTGCCGCTCCGCGTAGAGCTCCTGCGGCAGTTGAAGCGGCGCCGCACGCTCGTCATGGCCGCGATCCTCGCGGTGCTGCCCTTCGTCCTCGTCGTCGCGTTCGCGATCGGCGGTGACCCGGGCTCGCGCAACGGGCAGGTCACCCTGATGGACACGGCGACCGCGTCGGGCGCCAACTTCGCCGCGGTGAACCTCTTCGTCTCCGCGGGCTTCCTGCTGGTGATCCCCGTCGCGCTGTTCTGCGGGGACACGATCGCCTCCGAGGCGAGCTGGTCCTCGCTGCGCTATCTGCTCGCGGCCCCCGTACCGCGGGCCCGGCTGCTGTGGTCCAAGCTCACCGTCGCCCTCGGCCTCAGTCTCGCCGCGATGGTGCTGCTGCCGATCGTCGCCCTCGCGGTGGGCACGGCGGCGTACGGCTGGGGGCCGCTGGAGATCCCCACCGGCGGCGCGCTCCCCGCGGGCACCGCGGCCCAGCGGCTCCTCGTGGTCATCGCGTACGTCTTCGTGTCCCAACTGGTCACGGCGGGGCTCGCGTTCTGGCTGTCCACCAAGACGGACGCGCCCCTGGGCGCGGTCGGCGGCGCGGTCGGCCTGACGATCGTGGGGAACGTCCTGGACGCGGTCACCGCCCTCGGCCACTGGCGCGACTTCCTGCCCGCACACTGGCAGTTCGCCTGGGCCGACGCCATCCAGCCCAACCCGGAGTGGGGCGGCATGATCCAGGGCACGGCGATTTCGATAACGTACGCCCTCGTCCTGTTCGCCCTGGCCTTCCGGGGTTTCCGGCGCAAGGACATCGTGTCGTAGATCTCCGGAGCGTCACCTACCGGTCTCGACGACCGCCCTTCGTGGCCGCTTCGAGATCCATCCGCAACGCTCCGTAGCGCACATCCGGGCCCCCTCGGGCGTCACAGTCACAGACGTCGGCCCATGGACGTCGGCAGACAGGCGACTCACCGAGGGGGCACGGATGACACGGACGGGGAACGACGAACACACAGGGCGACCGCGGCGGCAGCCGAGGATCGGGCGACCGTGGCGACCGGTCGCCGCCCTGATCGGCCTGACGCTCGCGGGCGGCCTGCTCCTCACCGGCTGCGGCGCGAGCGACAGCAACGGCTCCAAGACGGACGGTTCGAACAAGTCCGGCGGACGCGGGTTCCCGCAGCCCGCCCCGAACCGGACCTCCGGGACCTCCCAGGGCGAACAGAAGGACACGCCGACGGGCGACGCGAGCCGCGAGTTCGCGCCGTCCCCCGACTACCTCTCCACCTTCGCCCTCGACGTCGACACCGCCTCCTACGGCTACGCCCGCCGCGCCCTCGCCGACGGCCGGCTGCCCGACGCGTCGACCGTGCGCCCCGAGGAGTTCGTCAACAGCTTCCGGCAGGACTACCGGCGGCCCGACGGCAACGGCTTCTCGGTCACCGTCGACGGCGCCCGCACCCGGGAGAAGGACTGGTCGCTGGTCCGCGTCGGCCTCGCCACCCGCGAAGCCGCCCAGAGCGGTGAGCGCCCGCCCGCCGCCCTCACCTTCGTCATCGACATATCCGGCTCCATGGGCGAGCCCGGCCGACTCGACCTCGCCCAGGACGCCCTCGGCGTGATGACGGACCGGCTGCGCGACGACGACTCGGTAGCCGTGGTCACCTTCAGCGACGAGGCCCGGACCGTGCTCCCGATGACCCGCCTCGGCCACCACCGCGACCGCGTCCACGACGTGATCAGGGGACTGGAACCGACGGAGTCGACCAATCTCGGCGCGGGCGTGCGCATCGGGTACGCCACGGCCGTCAAGGGCCTGCGCGAGGGCGCCACCAACCGTGTCGTGCTGATCTCCGACGCCCTCGCCAATACCGGCGAGACCGACGCGGACGCCATCCTTGAGAACATCTCCACCGCCCGCCGCGAACACGGCATCACCCTCTTCGGCGTCGGTGTGGGCAGCGAGTACGGCGACGCCCTCATGGAGCGCCTCGCCGACAAGGGCGACGGCCACACGACGTACGTCTCGAACCCCGAGGACGCCCGCAAGGTCTTCTGCGAGCAGCTTCCGCAGAACATCGACC
Organism: Streptomyces sp. NPDC107454; assembly: GCF_055582885.1. Taxonomy (NCBI): domain Bacteria; kingdom Bacillati; phylum Actinomycetota; class Actinomycetes; order Kitasatosporales; family Streptomycetaceae; genus Streptomyces; species Streptomyces sp. NPDC107454. Next base: position 168,957 of record NZ_JBVJPA010000001.1, read on the forward strand.
TCACGGCCCGCGACGCCAAGGCACAGGTCGCCTTCGACCCGGGGACCGTCAAGCAGTTCCGGCTGATCGGATACGACGACCGCCAGGTCGCCGACGAGGACTTCCGCAACGACCGGGTGGACGGCGGCGAGGTCGGACCCGGCCACACGGTCACGGCTCTCTACGCGGTCCGCACCAGGCCCGGCGCCTCCGGCCACCTCGCCACCGCGAGCGTCCGCTGGCTCGACCCCGACACCCGCGCCCCGCACGAGGAGTCCGGCCAGCTGGAGACCGGCTCCCTCGACGAGGACCTGTGGACCTCCTCCACCCGCCTCCAGGTCGACGCCGTGGCCGCGTACTTCGCCGACGACCTGCGCACGGGCGACGACAAGGCGAACCCGCTGCCCGGCGCCCTCCCCCTGGGCGAACTCGCCGACCGCGCCCACCGGGTGGCGTCCGCCGCGGAGGACAAGGCGGTGGACGACCTGGCGGACGCGGTGGAGCGGGCGAGTGGACTCATGGGATAGCGGCGGCGTCGGTCCGGCACGGCGCTCACCACGCCGGCATCGAGTCCGAGTCCGACCGTCGCATTGAACTTCCTTTACGAGTGAGTAAGTTGACTCCCGAGTAAGAACCCTGCGACCTGGTGGAGCCGTGATGGGCGTACGCAAGGATCTGAAACGGGCGAAGCGGCGCACGGACCTCGCGTCCCGCGGTGAGGTCGAGCTGGTCAGGGACGGAACCGGCACGGTGCGCGAGGTCCGCGCCGCCCCCATGGCCCGCCCCACCACCGGCAGCGTCGCCGACCTGCCCTTCACCAACGCGGCCCAGGCGCCGGACGCCGTGGTCCTGCGCCGCGGGGACGGCGAAGGCCGGCGCCCGGTCACCGCGGCGGCCTTCGCCCGTGAAGTCACCGACACCGCCAAGGGGTTGATCGCGGTGGGCCTCGAACCGGGCGGCCGGGTCGCGGTGATGTCCCGTACGCGCTACGAGTGGACCGTCCTCGACTTCGCGATCTGGGCGGCCGGCGGCCGGTCCGTCCCTGTCTACCCGACCTCGTCGGCCGAGCAGGTGGAGTGGATCGTCCGGGACTCGGGGGCGCGCTTCGCGATCGTCGAGACGGTCCAGAACGCCGACACCGTGACCACCGCCACGGCCCGGCACCCCGAACCGCCGCGCGTGTGGCGACTGGACACGGACGCGCTCGCCGAACTCGCCGCCCTGGGACGGGACATCCCCGACGAGGAGGTCACCAAGCGCCGCGCCGCGCTCACCCCCGACACGGTCGCGACCCTCTGCTACACCTCAGGCACCACCGGACGGCCGAAGGGCTGCGTCCTCACCCACGCCAATCTGCACGCCGAGGCGGCCAACACGGTCGAACTGCTGCACCCCGTCTTCAAGGAGGTCACCGGCCAGACCGCCTCGACCCTCCTGTTCCTGCCGCTCGCCCACATCCTGGGCCGCACCCTTCAGATCGCCTGCCTGATGGCCCGCATCGAGCTGGGCCACTGTCCGAGCGTCAGACCGGACGAACTGCGGCCCGCGCTACGGGAGTTCCGCCCCACCTTCCTCGTCGGCGTGCCGTACCTCTTCGAGAAGATCCACGACACCGGCCGCGCCACCGCGGAGAAGATCGGCCGCGGTGCCTCCTTCGACCGCGCCGACCGCGTCGGCGTCCGCTTCGGGCAGGCGTATCTGAACAGGTTCCTCGGGACGGGCAAGGGACCCGGACCCGGCCTGTACGCCGCCTGGGCGCTGTACGACCTGCTGGTCTACCGCCGTGTCCGCAAGGAACTCGGCGGCCGTATGCGCTACGCCATCAGCGGCGGCTCCCCGCTCGACCGTGACCTCAACCTGTTCTTCTACGCCGCCGGAATCATCGTCTACGAGGGGTACGGCCTGACGGAGACCACCGCCGCGGCGACGATCGTGCCGCCCCTGCGGCCCCGCCCCGGCACCGTGGGCCTCCCGGTCCCCGGCACGGCGGTCCGTATCGCCGACGACGGCGAGGTGCTCGTCAAGGGCGGTGTCGTCTTCGGTGCCTACTGGAACAACGCGGCGGCGACGGAAGCGGCGCTGCGTGAAGGTTGGTTCGCGACCGGCGACCTCGGCGCCCTCGACGAGGACGGGTACCTCACCATCACCGGCCGCAAGAAGGACCTTCTCGTCACCTCAGGCGGCAAGAACGTCTCCCCGGCCGTCCTGGAGGACCGACTGCGCAGCCGCCCGCCGGTCGGCCAGTGCGTCGTCGTCGGCGACAACCGCCCGTTCGTCGCCGCGCTGATCACCCTGGACCCCGAGGCCCTCGCCCACTGGCTCACCGTCCGCAAACGGCCCGCCGACACCCCGCTGTCCGAACTCGTGGGGGATCCCGCTCTGCGCGCCGATGTCCAGAAGGCCGTGGACCACGCGAACGAGGCCGTCTCGCGCGCCGAGTCCATCCGCGCGTTCGCCCTGGTGGAAGGCGAGTTCAGCGAGGGCAACGGCCTGCTCACACCGTCCCTGAAGGTCAGGCGGCACGCGGTGACGGCGGCGTACGCGGCCGAGATCGAGGCGCTGTACGGGGGCTGAGGGCACGCAAAAAAGCGGGCCGCCGAGGTGCTCGGCGGCCCGCTCTCGCGGTGCTGGGATCAGTGGTTGTTGGTCCCGTTGCCCGAGAGGACCGGGATCTGGTCCAGGATGTGCGACAGCGGCTCGTCGCCCTTGGCCTGGGTCGAGTTCTCGACACACTGCTGGTTCTGCGGGGCCGACAGGATCGGGATGTCCTGCACGGTGACCGGGACGGCGCCCGCGACCCCGCCGAGGTTGAGCTTCGCCGGCAGGCCGATGCAGGGCTTGTTCAGCGAACCCTGGACCAGCGACAGCTGCGGGCTCATGTCGCCGAACGTGGCGGAGTTGCCGAACGACTGCTCGGCGCCGTTGCCGCTGACGGACGTCGTACCGCCGCCGTCGCCGATCGCCAGCGCCTGGGGGGCGGCCGTGGCCGAGATCCCGGCGATGGAAGCGGCGATAGCAGCGGTTGCCCACAGCTTCTTCATGTTCGTTCCCTTCGGAAAGCGGACTCCTGTTGGGGAGCTGCATGATCATTAACTGGATAGACCGCACAAGGGTTGCGGGTTATACCCCAAATGGCCCAGCGTGCGGAGGTTTCAACCGTGATGCGTGCGCCGGTGAGCCCCCGAGTCGCGGTCGGCGGTCATGTGTGCGCGGTGGGAAGGCCGACGGGCCGCCGAGAAGTCCGGCGGCCCGTCGACGAGAATCCCAGGAAGGGTATGGAGTGCTAGTGGTTGTTGACGCCGTTGCCCGAGAGGACCGGGATCTGGTCCAGGATGTGCGACAGCGGCTCGTCGCCCTTGGTCTGGGTCGAGTTCTCGACACACTGCTGGTTCTGCGGGGCCGACAGGATCGGGATGTCCTGCACGGTGACCGGGACGGCGCCGAGGACGGAACCGACGTTGCCCTTGACGGGCAGGCCGATGCAGGGCTTGTTCAGCGAGCCCTGGATGAGCGCCATCTGCGGGCTCATCCTGCCGTAGGTCGCCGAGTTGCCGAACGACTGCACCGCACCGTTGCCGCTGGTGGACGTCGTGCCATCGCCGTTTCCGATGGCCAGCGCCTGCGGCGCGGCGGCAGCGGAAGCGCCGACGACGGAAGCGGCGACCGCCGCGGCGGCCATAACCTTCTTGATCACTAGCTAGTCCCTTCTGGAGAAACCCCGTCCACCGGAGCGTCATGGTCAACTGCCGCGGACGCCCATGGTTGCTCCGGTTCACTCCGATGGCCCACATCGAAGAGTGATTCCGCGACCCGTGAGCGCTCTAAGGATTCCCGTGAATTCCCCGCCGGTGAACGGACCGATCGAGTGAATCGCCGCAACCAATCCAAGGCCGCCGGGTTGAGTGCGAGAGCAGGATCATGTGTCTCCGCCAGGAAAGGACCGAGAAATGTTCAAGAGGGCAATGGCCGCGGCGGCGGTCGCCGCTTCCGTCGTCGGTGTCTCGGCGGCGGCCGCGCCCCAGGCGCTTGCCATCGGTGACAGCGACGGCACCACGTCGGTCAGTGGGAACGGCGCCAAGCAGGCGTTCGGCGACTCCGTGACCAAGGGCAAGATGAGCCCCCAGCTCGGCCTGGCGCAGGGCACGCTGAACAAGCTCTGTGTCGGCCTGCCGGCCAAGGCGAACGCCGGTTCCCTCCTCGGCGCCGTCCCGGTCACCGTGCAGGACGTCCCGGTCCTGTCGGCCCCGCAGAACCAGCAGTGTGCCGAGAACTCGACCCAGGCCAAGGGCGACGAGCCGCTGTCGCACCTCGCGGACGACATCCCGGTCCTGTCCGGCAACGGCATGGGCAACCGCTGACCGTCGCCCTTTTCCGCGCCTGAAGAGCTCGGGCCCCCGCGCACCACGCGGCGGGGCCCGAGCTCTTCGGTGTCATATGGGCGGCTTATTCAAGGGAAGCGTTTCTTCTCGTGGGCACGTGTGAAGCTTCGGTGTTGATTCGAATGCGGGGCGATTCGAGTGAATTACCAAGCCGCACACGTTCTGTAGTTTCTTCCGACGTCTATCCCTCGTTTACAGCCTGCAGGTCATGGTGCGAGCCGTTCAAGTTGTGCTCGCTCGGTTTCGGCCGTCATAGGGGCATGACCGCAGAGAAGGGAAAGTACGTGAACCACAAGAAGAGCGCTGCTGTCGTCGCCGGCGCGATCATGACCCTGGGCATGGCCGCCCCGGCCTTCGCTGACTCCGGTGCCGAGGCCGCCGCCGTCGGGTCTCCGGGTGTTCTCTCGGGCAACGTGATCGAGGTCCCCGTGCACGTGCCCGTCAACCTGTGCGGCGACACGGTCGACATCGTCGGCCTGCTGAACCCGACGTTCGGCAGCGGCTGCGTCAGCGACTGACGCGCAGCACAGCAGCCTTCCCGGCTGTGTCCTGGCCGGCCTTGGGCGCTCTTTCGGCTCCAAGGCCGGCTTTCCTCACTTCTTCAAGCAGGAAGACAACGAGATTGCGACAGACCCTGAGTAGGGGAATGGTCGTGGCCGCGGCCGCGACGAGCATCCTGTCCCTGTACGGCAGCCCCGTGTTCGCCGACGCGGACGCGCAGGGCGGCGCGTCGGACTCGCCCGGCGTGGCGTCGGGCAACACCGTTCAGATCCCGGTGCATGTGCCGGTGAACGCGTGCGGCAACACCGTCGACGCGATCGCCGCGCTCAACCCGGCCTTTGGGAACTCCTGCGCCAACGGCTCGGGTTCACGCGGGTCGCACGGCAAGGAGAGTTCGGAGCCTTCGGAGCCTTCGGAGGCTTCGCACGGGTCGCAGGCGTCGCAGGAGCCGGCCCCCCACGAGAGCTCCTCCGACTACGGTTCCGGCTTCTCGGACGGCCACTACGGTTCCGGGTTCTCGGACGGCGGCTACGGTTCCGGGTTCTCGGACGACGGCTATGGTTCCGGGTTCTCGGACGACGACCGCGGTTCCGGGTTCTCGGACGGCCACTATGGTTCCGGGTTCTCGGACGACGACCACGGTTCCGGGTTCTCGGACGACGATTACGGTAGGGAGCCGGGCCAGTACGGCGGTCATTCCGGGTCCTCGGCGTACGGCGAGGCGCACGGCTCGCCCGGTGTCGGGTCGGGCAACACCGTTCAGCTCCCGGTGCATGTGCCGGTGAACGCGTGCGGCAACACCGTCGACGTGATCGCCGCGCTCAACCCGGCGTCCGGCAACAAGTGCGAGAGCGGTCACGGCTACGGCGACACCCCGCCGACGACGCCTCCCACGACACCACCCACGACACCCCCCACCACTCCACCGACCACCCCGCCGACGACGCCCCCCACGACGCCGCCGACGACACCTCCCACCACCCCGCCGACGACGCCCCCCACGACGCCGCCGACGACACCTCCCACCACTCCCCCCGGGAACCCGCCCACCCTGCCCCACACCGGCAGTGAGAACGTGCTCGCGGCCTCGGCCGCCAGCGCCGCACTGCTGATCGGCGGGACAGTGCTGTACCGACGAGGCCGAGCCGCGTCCCGTCGTTAGTACGACCCTCTGGGTGCCGGACGCCTCGCCGCGCCCGGCACCCGGGCTCGCGTCATCCATCGGGATCAAGGGACGCGGTCTCGGTTGGCGGGATTCGTCTTCATATGACTGAGTGTCAGTAGAGGGAAAAGTATGAACAACTGACGGAAAACGCGTCCGAGCCATGGGAGTCGGCGCACTCGGAGCTATGAGAGTGGAGAGGGGAGCAGGCATGGCCCCACGAAAACAACGGCCCCGAAGCGGAAGGCCGGCTGTCGTCGCGGCCGGCATCGTCGTCTCGGTCGCCCTGGCGGCCGGTCCCGGACACGCCGTCGGCGGTGCGCCGCGGGCCTCCGACCCCCCGGCGCCGACACCGACGACGGCGACGACACCGACGACGGTGAAACCCACATCCCCGACTCCGGCCTCGGTGAGACCGCCCGCGACGCCGACGACCGCTGTGCCGCCGACGAAACCCGAGCCCAAACCCGCCGAGCCGCTCTCCGCGTTCGGCGCCTACCTCGACTACGGCCCCCGGGGTGTGGCCCGGATCGCCCAGCTCAGCCAGTGGCTGGGCGGCGCCCAACTCCGTGTCGCGCACACGTATCTGCCGGGCGATCGCTGGAGCAACATCGAGGGATCGCCCGGTTTCCTCGACGTCTGGGCGGACTGGCGGCGCGAGCGGAAGGACCGGATGCTCGTCCTCAACGTGCCGATGATGGAGCGCAACGAGGAGAACGTCTCCGACGCCGAGGTCCGGATGCTGCTGCAGCAGGGTGCCGCCGGCGCGTTCGACCGGCACTTCCGCGCCCTCGCCCAGCGTCTGGTCGAGCTGGAGGTTCCGGACACCGTCATCGTCCTCGGCTGGGAGATGAACGGCATCACCTACACCCATCGCTGCGGGCCGGACCCGGAGGCGTGGAAGAGGTACTGGAACAGGATCGTCACGACCATGCGTTCGGTGCCGGGCCAGAAATTCCGGTTCGACTTCGCCCCGAGCCGCGGCCGGGACGCCGTTCCGTGGACGCAGTGCTATCCCGGGGACGACACGGTCGACATCGTCGGCATGGACTCGTACGACCAGCCGCGGGGGCTGTCGTTCGACGAGGAGGTGAACGAGCCGTACGGCCTTCAGGAGCACGTGGACTTCGCCAAAGCCCACGGTAAACCCATCTCCTATCCCGAATGGGGTCTCTTCCGCAACGGCGACAACGCGGCGTACATGAAACGCATGCTCGCGTGGATGGACGACCACAAACCGCTGTACAACACGGTGACCGACTACTGCCCGCACGGCGTCTGGCAGTGCCGCCAGAACCCGAGGGCGTCCCAGGTGTACCGCGCGGTGCTCTTCGGCCGCACCGACCCCACACCGCAGCCGACGACACCCGTACCCACACCCGTGACGCCGGTACCGACACCCGTACCGACGCCCGTACCGACCCCCGTGCCGACACCCGTACCGACTCCTGTGCCGACACCCGTGCCCACGCCGGTGGTGCCGCCCAGCTGTTCGCCTCTGGACCTGGGCGACTGGGTGGAGTACTGGCTCGGCGGGAAGCTCTGCCTGCGCTTCGACTGGTGGTCGCGCACCCGGTGACACCGGCCCGGCGGCAGGCCCCTCACGGCCTGCCGCCACCGCCACCGCTACCACCACTGCCACTGTCGGCGCCCGCGTCCGGCCCACCTCCACCCCGCTCCTTCCACCGGTGCACCAGCTCCTTGCCCCGGCCGCGCGCGGCGACGTCGCAGAGGACCGCCGACATCAGCGGCGCCGTACGTCGCCGGGCGAGCAGCAGCCGTTGGTTGACCACGGGTTCCGGGCGCCAGTGGTGCTTGTAGGGCTCGTCGCCGCGCAGCAGGCTCAGCGTTCCGCGTCCGCCGCCCTCGGTGTGCCGGGCGCAGGCGTTGAGCAGTATCACCGCCACGTCCGCCTTGCGCTCCCGCAGCCCCGGGTGGGCCCCGTACAGATAGCCGCCCGCCAGGCGTCGTGACAGCAGCGTGAGGTCCACGGCCATCACGGTGTCGTCCAGCCGGAACTCGGTGACCACGGCGTCCCCGGAGCGCACCATCGGGCCCACCGACCGCACCAGATGCTCGGAGAACCGCTCCTGGAGGTGTTCGGTCGTCACCTTCCGGCCCTGCCACTGGAGTCGGTGCAGTTCCAGCAGCCGGCGCAGCGCCGCGTCCACCTCGCCGTGCGGGACGTTCCGCTGTTCGATGCCGAGCGAGGCGAGCTTGCGCAGCTTGGCCCGGACGCGCTGGGCCTTGGACGAGGGCAGCCGGCCTACGAGGTCGTCCATGGAGGCGGCGGGCAGTTCCAGGCAGAGGGAGTCCCGTACCCGGCGGCGCGGTCCGCGCCAGCGCTCGTAGACCCGCTCCGCCGCTCCGCCGGGCCGTACCTCGCGGAAGTCGATCAGCGAGGTACGGGCGACCGCGGACAGGCCCTCGGTGAGTGCCGCGGCGGCGCGGTCGGTGTGCTCGTCGTCGGTCCCGTCGTCGATGAGGACGTCGGCGTAGTCGGAGATCGCCCCGCCGAGCGGGACGAGCACGGGCAGCGGACGGTGTGCGCGCATCAGGGGCGCGACCGCGCGGAGTTCGCCGCCCTCGCGGACCAGGACCAGCCGCAGGCGGCCGGGGGAGCCGTACGACAGCCACCAGGAGTGCAGCCAGGCGTGGCTCTGGAACGGGGTGGCGGCGGCGCACCGGTCGTACAGACGTCCCCAGGCAGGGGCGAGCGCGGCGAACTCCCCTTCGTCGATGACGACTTCGGACCGCAATGGTGTCCGGGTCGCGCATACCCCGGTCCGCAGCGCCCCGCTCACCGTGGACCGTGTCCGTCGCCGGCGGTGGCGGGGCTCGGCACGGAGGCCTGGAGCGCGGGGTCCGCGGTGCGCCGGGGACGGACCAGCAGGACCAGACCGCCCAGCAGCCCGCCGGCGCTCGCGCCGACCAGACCGGTGACTTTCGGGGAGGGCGAGGAGGCCGTGGTCGGCTTCGGCGCGCGGGAGAACTGCTGGAGTTCCACGTGGGTGCTGCTCTTGGTGTCGTTGGCGTGCCGGGTCAGGGCGCGCGCGACAGCGTTGGCCATGTCGGCCGCGAGGTCCGGGCGCGAGGAGGTGGCGGAGACGGCGACCATCGGCGCGTCGGGCGAGGTCGCTGTCTGCACGCTCTGCTCCAGCGTCTTCACCGGCACTCCGGCCCACACCTGCGCGTCCCCGAGCACCGCGAGCTGCGTGGCGACCCGGCCGTACGCCTGCGCGAAGCCGAGCGCCGACGCCGGGTCCGACGTCTCGGTCGGCACGACGATGACGTAACTCGTCGCCGTGTACGTCGGGGGCTTGAGCACGCCGTACGCGCCCCCGAGCGCGCCCCCGAGAAGGACGCCGGCGGCGAGCAGTGACCACGGCGGCAGGACCCGCCCGTGGGCGAAGGCCGCGCGCGCCGGACCTGAGGGCAGGGACGGGTCGGAGGGTCCGGACGGGCGGTGCGGCCGGGTGGGATTTTCGGTCATGAGGAACTCACTCCCAGAGAGGTGCAGGAGACGGCGGCCGCGTACACGTCCATGAGCTGTGCGGCGCTGCGGGTGATGCAGTAGTGGTGGGCGGCGTCCGATACCGAACGCGGCCCGGGGCCCTCCGCGCGGACCCGCAGGAGGGCTCGTACGAAGGAGTCGGCGCCGCCCTGGACCCGGCGGGCCCCCCGGGCGGCGCTCGGCGGCAGATCCTCGACGGCCGGGCAGGAGACGTAGAGCACGGGCAGCCCGGCCGCCATCGCCTCCACCACCGCGAGCCCGAACGCCTCCTCGGCGCAGGGCGAGCAGAGGACGTCCATGGCCGCTGTCAGCGAGGGCAGATCGGCGCCCGGGAGGCCGCCGCCGGGGCGCTCGCCGGTGAACAGCACCCTGTCCCTGACCCCGGCGTCGTGTGCCGTCCGCCGCAGCACGCTCTCCTCGGCGCCGCCGCCGACCAGCAGCAGCCAGTAGGTGCGGGGCAGTTCGGCCAGCGCGCGGATCAGGATGTCGAACCGCTTGCCGGCGGTGAGTCTTCCGACGCCGCCGACGACGTACGCGTCCTCCGGCAGTCCGAGACGGCGGCGGGTGCGTTCGCGCAGCACCGGGTCGAAGCGGAAGCGGGCGACGTCGATGCCGTTGGGCACGATCTCGATGCGGGGTTTGGGCACGCCCCAGCGCTGGAGCCGGTCGGCGACGGTCGGTGAGACGGCGACGGTGGCGTGGCCGAGGCGCTCGCTGGCCAGGTACAGGGCACGGACGCCCGCGCTCAGCCTGCGGCCCTCCAGCTGGGAGTCGCCGAGGGAGTGTTCGGTGGCCACGACGGCCTTCACCCCGGCCAGGCGCGCGGCGATCCGGCCGTACACGCAGGCCCGGTAGAGGTGGGTGTGGACGAGGTCGTAGCCGCCCGCGCGGATCAGCTTCACCAGGCGGGGGAGGGCGGCCAGGTCGCGATTGCCGGTCATGCCGAGGTGGACGACACGGACGCCGTCGTCGATGAGGCCGTCGGCGACCGCGCCCGGGTTGGTGAGGGTGACGACGTCGCACTCGACGGGCAGGTGGCGCAGGAGCAGGCGCAGTTGCTGCTCCGCGCCGCCGACGCCGAGGCCGGTGATGATGTGCAGGGCCTTCATCAGGCGCCCTCGACCGGCCGGCGCCGCAGCCGGTGCAGCTTGAGCTTCAGCAGCAGGCGTACGGAGCTGTCGTTCTGGCCGATGTGGACGCGGGGGAGGGCGTACGGGCCGGTCAGCGGGCCGGGGTCGATCGCGCAGCCGTAGGTGTATCCGGCGTCGCGTACGGCGTCGACGACCCGCTGGTCGACCGTTCCGTACGGGTAGCAGAAGCCCTGGATGTGAGCACCGATCAACTCCGAGAGCACTGCTCTGCTTTCGGCGACCTCGGCGTGCAGCAGCGCGTCGTCCGCCCGCGTCAGATCGACGTGGGTGAGCCCGTGCGAGCCGATCTCGATGCCCTCGGAGGCGGCGGCCAGCCGGATGCCCCGTTTGTCGAGCAGGCGCTTGCGGGGGCCGAGCGGGTCCCAGGCGTTCTCGCCGGCCAGCCGGCCGGGCAGGACGAAGAGGGTCGCGCCGCAGTCGTGCCGGCGCAGGACGGGCAGAGCGGCCTCGACGAAGTCGGCGTACCCGTCGTCGAAGGTGAGACCGACCAGGTCCCGGCCCGCACCGCGCGCGCGGGCGGCGAGAAGCTCGGACACGCTCACCCCGCGCAGACCGCGGCGCCGCAGCCAGCCGAGCTGGTGGTCGAGGCGGTCCGGGGCGACCGTGATGCGGTACGGGTCGTCGAAGCAGTCGCCCACGGAGTGGTACATCGCCACCCAGGGGGGCGCGTCGACGGAGCCGGTACCGGTACGTCTGACGCCGACGGTACGTCTGCTGCCGGAACGTCTGATGCCGTGGGTGCTGTCAGCGGAAACGGACATGCGGGAGCCTTCGTGTGACGGAACGGAGGGCGGGTGCGAGGGCCTGGACCCGCAGGGCCCAGGCCAGCAGGGCGAACACGACGGTCACGACCGTGCCGCCGGTGAGGAGACCGAGCAGGGGGGAGCGCACATGGCTCGCGCAGAACGTTCCCACGGCGGCGGCGACGAGCGCCGCGCGCACCGGTTTGCCGATTTCGGCGACCACGAGCCGGGTGCGGATCGGCACACTGCGCGCGCCCATGCCGTACAGCAGGAGCAGGGCGCTGAGGGTGATGCCGCCCGCGTTGGCCGCAGCGATCCCGCACACCCCCCAGGAGCCGACGGTCAGCGCGCCGATCCAGGAGGTCGCGACGATCCCCGCGGTCATCGCGAACAGCGGGTACCAGGTGGGCCGCCCCGAGGAGAAGTACGAGCGGACCAGCGCGCCCACCAGGGTGTGACCGAGCAGCCCGAGGGCGTACACGCGCATGACGGCGGCGGTGGCCGCGGTGTCCTGGGGGGTGAACGCGCCCCGCTGGAACAGCAGCTGGATGATCTGCGGCGCACACGCGATGACCGCCGCCGCGCCGAGCAGCACCGTGCAGGAGACGACGGCCAGATCGTGCTCCACCCGGCTGCGGGCGCGCGCGGTGTCGCCCTCGGCCATCGCCTGTGCCACCACCGGGAAGGTGACGGTGCACAGCATCAGCGAGAGCACCATCGGCATCTGCGCGACCTTCTGCGCGTAGTTCAGGTGCGAGATGGCGCCTGCGGGCAGTGAGGAGGCCAGGAAGCGTTCGATCAGGACCTGGGACTGACGGACCAGGGCGAAGAGCAGGACGGTGGTGACGAGGGTGAGGTCCATCGGTCGGGCGGCCTCGATCCTCTCGAGGCCCGCCTCCTTCTGGGCCGCGCCGCGTCGGCCGAGCTGCCGCCACAGGGAGGGAGCCTGCGCGACCACCATCAGCGCACCGCCCACCGCGACCCCGAGGGCCGCCGCGCGCACCCCCCAGCGCCCGCCGAGCACGAACATCGCCGTGATGATGCCGGTGTTGTACGCGACGTAGATCGCCGCGGGCGCGACGAACCTGCGGTGTGCCCGCAGCGCCGCGCTGCAGTAGCCGGCCAGGCCGAAGCTCAGGACACAGGTGGCCGTCAACCGGGTGCAGTCGACGGCGAGATGGGGGTCGGGCAGTCCGGGCGCGAGGGCTTCGACCAGGTAGGGGGCTCCGGCGATGAGGAGGGCTGCCGTGGCCATGAAGGCGAGCGTCAGACGGGGCAGGGTGGCGGCGACCAGGGCGCGGACCGGGTCGCCGACGGATCCCCGGGCGCGCTGGGCCACCGCCATGCTGAACGCCGGTACGAGCACGAAGGCGAGGCCGTCCTCGATCAGCAGCGTCGCCGCGAACTCCGGCACGGTCCAGGCGACCAGGAAGGCGTCGGTGTCGGAGTCCGCCCCGAACAGGTGCGCGAGGGCCTGGTCACGGCCCAGGCCCAGCAGGGCCCCGGCGATGGACAGGGCGATGGTGACGAGGGCGGCCCTGGCGAGGAAGCGGTTGGAGGAGGGTTCTGGGGGGTTCGGGGAGTCCGGGGAGTCCGGGGAACCTGGGTGGGGCGGGGAGTCCGGGGGTTTCGGGGGCGGGTCGGGTGTGGCGCGCGGGTCGGATGTGAGGCGTGTGCCGGATGCGGGGGGAGCGCTGCGGGCGGAGGGCAGTACGAGTGCGCCGCCGGGCTCGGAGCCGGCCTCTAAACCAGGCTCGTATCCGGCCTCGAAACCGGGCTCGAAACCGGGCTCGAAACCGGGCTCGAAACCGGCCTGGGCCCTGGTGTCGGGCCGGGGATCGGCGTCGCGACCGGCCGTCGCCCGGGGAGGCTTCACCGTCATCGCGCCGCGGCCTCCTCAGGCGAGGGGCGCAGCGATGAGCGGGACAGCGACGAGGGGGACACCGGTGAGGCTGGATCCATCAGCGCCCACCACGCCACCAGCCCGAAGACCACGGCCGTCAGCACGGTGGAAGGCCCGCCGATGTCCGCGTACACGAAGTCGAACAACTGCCAGACGAGCAGCCCGCACCCGACGAGCGCGCAGTCGAGGCCCGACGGGGTCCGCCGTACCCTGGCCAGCCCGGTCAGCGCGCACACCAGGAGGGCCGCCCAGCCGCCCGCGAGGGCGAGCAGCCCGATCAGGCCCTGCTCACTGAGGACGAGCAGGTACATGTTGTGCGGCGAGAGCAGCGGCTGTTTGCGGTAGGCGGAGCCCGCGCCCCCGATGTCGCTGCCCGAGGAGAGCGCGAGCGAGGCGTGGCCGTCGCGCTGATCGGGGAAGGCCTTCAGCCCGACGCCGGTCAGCGGGTGGTCGCGCCACATGTCGAGCGCCGCCGCCCACATCGTGTACCGGTCGATGACGGACTGGTCCGGGGCGTCGGTGACCTGCGTGATGCTGTCGATGCGCTCCTGGAGCATGGCCGTGCCGATACCGAACCCGCCCACCAGGACGACGCCGGCGGCGGCCACCGCGACGCCCACCTTGACCGCGCGCCGCAGACCCGCCAGCACCAACTGGGCGCCGCACGCGACCACGGTGGCGATCCACGCGCCCCGGCTGAACGACAGCGCGAGCGGCAGCAGCAGCGCCGGCACGCACACCAGGGCGGCCGTCCGCTGCCGCGGGGTGACCGGTCCGAGCGCCAGCGCCACTGCGCACACCAGCCCGAACGCGACCACGGTCGCCATGCCCATCACGTCCGTCGGCCCGAAGGTGCCCACGGCCCGGATGTCCTCGCCCATGTACGTGGCCCCGGTCCCGGTGACGTACTGGTGCACTCCGACGGCCCCCTGCCACAGCGCGAGACCGACGAACGACCAGGCGAGCAGCCGGAAGTCGCGGCGGTCGCGGACCGACAGCAGGACGGCCGCCGGGACCAGCACGAAGATCTGCAGATAGCGGGCGAGCCCGGTGATCCCGGCCCCGGGGCTCGCCGCCCCGGCCGCCGCGATCGCGATACCGACCACGGGCAGTCCGAGGACCACCGCGGCGGTACGGGACAGGGGGCGCCGACGGGCCCGTACGAGACGTACCGAGCAGCACACCACGGCCAGGGCGGACATGGCGTCCGCGAGGTTCGCGCCGCCCTCGGTGTCCGGCGCGACCGGCAGTCCGAGCAGGGCGATCACCGCGACGACGGGCAGGACGGGCAGCGCGCGCCGGAGTGCGGCGGTCAGCGGGGCGAGTGGCGGGACCGGCAGTGCCTGGCTCATCGGCTCAGCTCCCCGTCGGACGGACGAGCGAGGCGGCCGTGCGCAGCAGGATGCAGATGTCCTGCCACAGCGACCAGTTGTCGATGTACGCGTTGTCGAACCGGCAGCGGTCCTCGATGGAGGTGTCGCCGCGCAGACCGTGGATCTGGGCCAGGCCCGTGATGCCGGTCCGCATCCGGTGGCGGGCCGCGTAGCCGGGGTAGGTCTGGCTGAACTCGCCGACGAAGTAGGGACGTTCGGGGCGGGGGCCGACCAGGCTCATGTCGCCTCTCAGGACGTTCCAGAGCTGGAGCAGTTCGTCGAGCGAGGAGCGGCGCAGGAAGTGGCAGAAGCGGCCCATCTCCCGCTCGTCCGCGACACTCCAGCGGGTCGCGGCCTCGTGCGCGTCGACCGGGCGGTGGGTGCGGAACTTCAGCAGGGTGAAGGGCCGCCCGTCCTTGCCGATGCGCTCCTGCCGGAAGACCACGCCGGGCCCGTCGCTCAGCCGCAGCGCCGCAGCGCACATCAGCAGCAGCGGGCTGACCAGCAGGAGCAGCGTCCCGGAGACGACGACGTCGAGGAGCCGTTTGGCGAGGTTCCCGTGACGCCGTGAGACGTCGATCCGTTCGCAGGAGAACCCGGCGAGCCGGCTGCTCCCGGCCTTGTGCGAGGGGGAGTCCGCCGTGTGCGACGGGGAGTCCGCGTCGAGCTGCCACAGCGTGCAGCCCGCCTCGGCCAACGCCCTCAGCAGGGGGCCGTGTTCGCGGCGCGGTTCCACGACGAGCACGGCGCGCACGCTGTTCTGGATGAGGGCCCGCTGTACTTCCTCGCCGGTGGTCAGGACCGGCAGCCCGTCGGACCCGGCCGCCTGGTCGGCGACGACGCCCACCGGCCGCAGCCCGTAGCGAGGGTGGCGCAGTAACGCCGCGGCCACCCGTCGGCCGGTCGCCGCGGGGCCGATCACCAGCGCGGCGCTCGGGCGCAGGACCAGTGCCCTGCGCAGCCGCCAGTACACGGCGGCGCGGCCCGCGCAGCTCACCGCCGACTGAAGCACACAGCCCGCCGCCAGCGTGCGCGCGGACAGCGCGGTGGCCGGGACGAGCGCCGCCACCAGGGCCGCGAGCGCGCACCACGTCACCGCGATCCGCGCGCAGACGACCGGCAGTTCGTCCAGCACGGCGGGCACCGGCGCGGGGCGGTACAGGCCCGCGTGCGCGCTCAGCGTGAGGACGGCGAGCACCAGCGCGGCGACCAGCGGCGTGTGCGGCCGGACCTCGGCGAGCGCCAGAGCGGCGAGCAGCGCGGCGCCGCCGTCCGCGACGAGCAGCGGCAGCGGCGCGCCGCGCGAGACGGAGCGCCGCGCGAGATGCCGTACGAAGTGGCGCGCGGAGGGCGGCCGTTGTCCGGCCGGGAATCTGAAGCCCTCGTCGGCCCCGCGCGGAGGCATGACCGAGACGGACGAGAATCCGTACTCCCGGGGCTGTCCGCCGGGGGAGGGGACGGTGCTTTCCGCAGTCACGTGTGGCTGGACTCCCTGTACTCGGTGTGTTCTCCGCTCGCGGCGTGCGCGCCGGACGCCGGGGCGAGCAGCTCGCGGTACACCTCCGCGACCGCGGCGGTGGCGCGCCGTACGTCGTGCGCGGCCAGTACGTGGCGGCGCCCCTGGTGCCCGAGTGACGCGCGCAGTGGCGGATCGGCGAGCAGGGCGCGGATCGCCCGGGCCAGCGGGCCCGGTGCCCGCGCCGGGACCAGACAGCGGGTGTCGAGGCCCGACGGCAGACTTTCCCGGGCGCCGTCCACGTCCGTCAGCACGACCGGACGCCCGCAGGCCATGGCTTCCAGCGGGGCCAGCGCCATGCCCTCCCAGCGGGACGGCAGCACCACCAGATCGGCGGCCTGGTACCAGGGCAGGGCGTCGGGGGCCGGCCCGGCGAACAGAACTCCCGCGGGCGCCGTGGCCCGTAGGCGCCCGGTGTCCGGCCCGTCGCCGACCAGCACGAGCCGGGCGCCCGGCACCTGCCGGACCACCGTCCGCCAGGCCTCCAGCAGGACGTCCTGGCCCTTCTGCGGGCACAGCCGCCCGACGCAGACGACCAGCGGAGCGGCCGGATCGCCACCGGCTCGGGTGAGCAGGGGGATTCCGGCTCGTACGGTCGCCACGGCCGCCGGGTGGAAGTGCTCGGTGTCGATGCCGTTGGGGATCACGGCCCAGTGGGCCCTGATACCGGCGCGCACGCCGGTCGTACGCTCCGCTTCACTCACACACACCACCCGGGACGCCCAACGCGCCCCCCACCGCTCCCACTTCAGCGCGAGGGCCGCTGTGACCCCGTCGACCGCCTCGAAGGACCAGGCGTGCGGCTGGAACACGGTCGGCACCCGGCCGCGCACGGCCAGCCGCCCGGCGAGCCCCGCCTTGGCACTGTGCGCATGCACCACATCGGGCCGCGCCCGCGCGACGACCGGGGCGAGCCGCCGCACCTCCCGTGCCAGTCGCGGACCCGGCGCACGCGTCGCGGACCAGTGCCGTACGTCGCTGCCCAGGGCCCGCAGCGTGTGCGCGAGGTCGCTGTCCCGCGGGCAGGCCACCGTGACGTGCGCTCCGTCGGCGAGCTGTGCCTTCACCAGGTCGGTGAGCACTCGGGCGACTCCGCCGTCGACGGGCTGGGTGAGGTGCAGGACCCGTGGGGGGTCGGTCGATGGCAGGTACATGCGCGGGTTCCTCGCTAACGGGCTGCGCTCACGGGCGCGCGTCACTGCTGCGCGTCGACGGCGGCGAGCAGCGCTCCGGCCCAGGCCGCGTCCCGCTGCGAAACGAGCCGGACGCCCAACTGGTCACCCCTGCCTCGGATTTCACTGCCGAGATCGAGGGCGTCGGAGTCGCGGCCGGGAGTGTTCGAGTGGGCGGGCGCGCGTTCGGTCAACAGGCTCAGGTACCGCGGTGGCTCCGTCCGCTTCTCGTACGCCGTCGCGCGGCGCGGCAGCGGGCCCGGGGAATGACGCATGACCGGCGTTGCCCTTTCGGGAGAAAAGGTTCGGGACCAGCGGACGGACGGAAATCTGCGGATCTGATTCCGGCGTCTGATGCCAAGCAGCCTCAGGAGGTGGCCGACTCTAGTCGCTATCCGTATTAATTCGGAGAAACCTCACAAGTGTGTCGAAATAGTGAAGTCCGGCGGTCGCGGGATCACTCCTTTGGAGGCACAACCCGCGGGTGTGCCGCGCGTTGATTCCAGCGCCGGGCATCCCGCCCGGATGTTGGACAACTCCAAGGAGCACTTCTCCATGTCGCGTATCGCGAAGGGCCTGGCCCTGACCTCCGTTGTCGCCGCCGCCGTGGCGGGCACCGCCGGCATCGCCGCCGCCGACAGCGACGCACACGGCGCGGGCGCCCACTCGCCGGGCGTCCTGTCGGGCAACGTCCTGCAGGTTCCGATCGAGATCCCCGTCAACCTCTGCGGGACCACCGTCGACGCGATCGGCCTGCTGAACCCCGGGTTCGGCAACCACTGCGCCAACGACTGACGTCGGACCGGGCCCTTCCGCCGGCCGTCCTCCCCCACGGGAGGGCGGCCGGTCCGCGTCCGCCCCGAGCGGCGGGAGGGCGCCCTCGAATGGAGGGGCGGCGGCCCCGAATGGAGGGAAGGGGCATCAAGGGCCCGGCATGGCTTCCCACCAGCGACGACGGCGGTGACGGAGGGCCCGGGTCGTTACACGGGGCGTTCGATGGGTTGCAGGCGGCGACCGGTACTTCCACGGTGGGCATCAAGATCCGACGCACCATCGAAGGGAACATCCATGCGTGCTCTGCCCGCACGGCGCCTCGCGTCCTCCGTCCTCTGTGCCTCGCTCCTGCTCGGGATATCCGGGCCGGTCGCGCTGGCGGCCGACAGCGACTCGGCGCGTGGTCACACCCATGCGGCGGCACCCGTCCCCGGTGCGGACGCGTTGCTGGCGCAGGTGAAGTCGCTGGGCGCCATCGCCGGCGTCCTCGCCCCCGTCACCGATCTGCTCGACGCCGCGCTCAAGGCGGACAACGGCCAGCTCTCCGCCGACCAGGCGGCGAAGCTCGCCCAGGCCGGGAAGGACGCGATCGCCAAGGCCGCGGCGGCCGCTCCGGTCACCCCGCCGGCCACGACGACGCCCGCGTTGCCCGCGTTGCCCACTCTGCCGGCGACGCCGACGCTGCCCGCCGTACCCACGCTGCCCTCGTTGAAGAAGAGCGCCGAGGCGCACGACGACAGCGCCGTCGCCGGGGGCCAGGACAACAAGGCGCCGCACGACAAGGGTTCGCGTGCCCCGGCTGCCCGGGACCTCGCGGGCGACGCGCTCACCGCCCTCCAGAAGGCGGTCGACGCGCTCATCGCGGCGGCCACCTCGGGCGACGCCACCAAGGTGGTGCCCGCGGCCACGGCCGTGCTGACGGGCCTCGTCAACTTCGTCGTCGCGGTGGTCCTCGGCGGCGGCCTGCCCGCGGCGAACCTGCCCGGTCTGCCGCCGCTTCCCGCCTTGCCGACGCCCGCGCTGCCGACCCCTGCCCTGCCGACCCCTGCGCTCCCGAGCCTGCCGGCGGTCTGACCCCCTGAGTCGCCGCCCCGCCGTCGTGCCGACCCCAGCGGTCGGCACGACGGCTGTTTTGTGTGGGTGCACGACGGCTGTTTTGTATGTGTGTATGTGCGCAGGAAATTTCTGCACGCAGGGTTTCCGCCGCGTCCGGGGCTCGTTAGCCAGGACAAAGCGAAATCTCTCTCTGGTGACTTGAGTTGCCGAAGAAAGGAACACGATGAAGTCCCTGAAGGCTGCCGCTGTCGTTGCGGGGTCCATGGTCATCGCCGGTGCCGCCGCGCCCGCCTTCGCCGCCCAGGCCTCCGACCTCACGCCCACCAGCCTCAACGGCGCCCTGGAGACCCTCACCAGCCAACGCTCGCTCGACCTGGAGGATCTGCAGCCTCTGCGGCACCAGTCGGACGCGCTGGACACCGAGAACAAGAACTCGGTACTCAACGCCGTGAATGGCGCGACGAAGGCGATCAACTCGGCCGGTGGCCCCGCAAAGCTTCTCGGCGGACTTCCTCTCCAGCGCTGAGTGGTTCACTGTGGAGGCCCGTTTCATTTCATCGCGTGTCTTTCCGGGAGACGGTCGGACGCATCCCTAGGCTGAAGCGCACCGCCAAGGAAAGGACGGACGATGAACACTGCCAAGAAGGTCGCACTGCTTTTCGCCACCGCCGGAATGGCCGCGGGTGCAGCGGCGGGCAGCGCCGTCGCCGACACCGGTGCCCAGGGCGCGGCGACCCACTCTCCCGGTGTCGCCTCCGGCAACGTCATTCAGGTACCCGTGGACATTCCGGTGAACGTCTGCGGCCTCAGCGCCGACGTGATCGGTGCGCTGAACCCGGCGGCCGGGAACAGGTGTGCCGATCAGTGACGCCGTACGCGGGCTGAGCCGAAAGCGACGCCGTACGCGGGCTGAAAGGGCCGATTCCGCACCGTGCGGAGTCGGCCCTTCGTATTGTTCGAGACCGTCCCTCGTTCGTGTGGTCGCCCGCCTGGTTGTCGCCCGTCCGGGTGATAAAGGGGCGGGGCCTTTCGGGTGCGTCGATAGGGTTCCGCGGTGACCTCAACCTCAAGCCAAATGCGCCCTTTCCGGGCCGCCGATCTCGGCACGCTCGCCGTCATGGCGTTCAGTGGTGAAGCCCCCGACGGAGACATGCCCTATCTCCTCGCCTACTCCCTGGGTGACGGTGAAGGCGGCCCGGAGGCCTCCAGGGTCGCCGTTGAGCAACTGCTGCGCGACAACGGTCTGCCCGTCGGTGACACGCTCCTCGACGGGGCCAGGCAGCCCAGCCTGCCGCTCACCCTCCTCGTCGAGGCGGGCCAGGCCGTCGTCACCATGCCGTACCTCAACGCCCAGTGCCTCGTGCCGCCCGAGTGGCTCGTGGCGGTCGGCGAACGCGGCTACGCCTACTTCCTGTTCGCCACCCGCGCCTGGCCCGGCGCGGAGCCCGGCAAACCCGTCGCGCCGGAGAACCTGGCCGCCTTCGCGGGTGACGAGGGGACTCTGCTCAGCGCGGCGCACGTGCTCCTGCCGGCGCGCAGTCTGCGCGGCTGATGACACGGACCGCGGGTGGCAGCCGTGCGCTCGCCGTGCTGCTGGTGATCACCGGTGCGGCCGGTCTGCTCGCCGCGTGGGTCATCACGATCGACAAGTTCAAGCTGCTGGAGAACCCGAACTTCGTGCCGGGATGCAGCCTGAACCCGGTCGTCTCCTGCGGCAACATCATGAAGAGCCACCAGGCCTCGGCCTTCGGGTTCCCCAATCCGATGCTCGGTCTCGTCGCGTACGGCATCGTGATCTGTGTCGGCATGAGCCTGCTGGCGGGCGCCGGATTTCCGGGCTGGTACTGGCTGACCTTCAACGCCGGCACTCTCTTCGGCGTCGGATTCTGCACCTGGCTGCAGTTCCAGTCGCTGTACCGGATCAACTCGCTGTGCCTGTGGTGCTGTCTTGCCTGGGTCGCCACGATCATCATGTTCTGGTACGTGACGTCATTCAACGTACGCAATGAATTCCTGCCCGCGCCCGGTGGGCTGAGGAGATTCCTCGGTGAGTTCACCTGGGTTCTGCCGCTCCTGCATATCGGGATCATCGGGATGCTGATTCTGACCCGATGGTGGGATTTCTGGACAAGCTGACTAATTACTCGAGCTGAATATTCTGACGAGCTGACAATTGGGCCCGTCGGGGGAATCTTGAACTGAAGGCGTTCTCAGAATCGTTACCCGGTACGGACGCAGACCCCGAATCCTGAAAGGGACCGTGCCTGAGATGAAGCCGACCACTCGAGGAACTCTTGCCGCCGTCGTCACGGGCGTCGCGGCAGTGATGGGTGCCGCCGCCGCGACCCCGGCCGTCGCGGCCGAGACGGTCCCCGTCCGCGTGCCTCTGGACGGTGTGGAGCGTGCCCTCGGGCTGCCGACGCCCAAGATCGCCGGGGAGTTGCCGGTGCCCATGCCGGGCGGACCCGCAGGTGCCCGTCATGTCGAGGGACGGATGCTTCCGGAGCGGGCCGTTCCGCAGCTGCCGGTCGGCGCCGGACTGCCCGGGGCGGACTTCGGGGCGCCTCTTCCGCACCTCTTCGGGCACGGCTTCGAGCACCTCGGGGTCGACGCGCCCGCGGCCGCTCTGCCCACGCTGACGCCCGGGCTGTCCCCGGACCCCTCCTGAAGACGCGTCATCGTCACCGTCACCGAATCCGTTTGAGGAGAGAACATGTTCGTCAGCAGAGTGTCGAGCGGAGTTCCGGTGACCCGGCGGGGCGTGCTGCACGGCCTGCTGGTGTCGGCCGCCGCCGTGGCGCTGGCCCCGGTCGTCGCGGCCTCGCTGCCCGCGCGGCCACCCCGCCCCGAGGACCGCACATTCGACGAGATGTACCACGGCCGCCACCTGCTCGGCGCGAGGACCGGCAACGGCGGCCGGGCCGGAACCGCCGGCGGTCAGTGGCAGGTCACCGTGGACGGCCGCCCGCTGCACCTGATGCGCCGCGCGGACGGCAGCTACCTGAGCATGCTGGACCACTACCAGTCGTACCCGACCGCGCTCGCGGCCGCGCGCGCGGCCGTCGACGAACTGGGCCCCTCGGAGCGGCTGCGCGACACGGAAGCGGAGGGGAGCCCCCACCATGGCGTACACGCGTAAGGATGTCAGCACACTGACGGCCGCCGAGCGGCGCCGCTTCGTCGCCGCGATGCTGGAGGTCAAACGCCGGGGCGAGTACGACGAGTTCGTGCGGATGCACATCCAGTACTACGTCGCGGACGGTGACAGCGGACTGCGCGCGGCCCACATGGCGCCCTCCTTCCTGCCCTGGCACCGGCAGTTCCTGCTCGAACTGGAACGGGCGCTGCGCCGCGTGGACTCCGGGGTGAGCGTGCCGTACTGGGACTGGACGCGGGACCGGACGCCGACCTCCGCGCCCTGGACCCAGGACCTGCTCGGCGGCAACGGTCGGCGCTCCGACCGACAGGTCACGACCGGGCCCTTCGCCTACGCGAACGGGAAGTGGACCATCACGGAGGGGGTGACCGACGGCGAGTACCTCACCCGCGACTTCGGCCGCCCCGGCAACCCGATCGAACTGCCCACCCGCCGCGAGCTGGACTCGGCGCTCGCGGACCCCGTCTACGACACGGCCCCCTGGAACTCCACCTCCTCCAAGGGATTCCGCAACAGACTCGAAGGCTGGGGGAGCGGGTCCGGTGCCGCGTCCTGGCGCAACCACAATCGCGTGCACCGCTGGGTGGGCGGGGCCATGCTCGGCGGCGCCTCCGTCAACGACCCCGTGTTCTGGCTGCACCACGCCTTCGTGGACCTCCAGTGGTCCCGCTGGCAGCAGCGGCATCGCGGCGCCCGCTATCTGCCCGCCCGGCCGCCGGGTCCCGGCGACTCGCAGCGCGGACGGATCGTCGCGAGGCACGACAAGATGCCGCCGTGGGGCGTGACACCGGACAAGCTGGAGGATCACAGCGGGATCTACCGGTACGCGTAGCGATATCCGCGTAGAGGTGCCAGTACGCGTCGAGGCTGTGGCGAGGCCCCCGGCAGTGACCACTGCCAGGGGCCTCTCGCCCGCCTGCGCCGGCTGTCGACCTACGACCGGCGAGGGCGTGTCACTTGCCGTAGCCGCCGGGGCCGGGGTTGCCGAGGTCGTGGTCGCCGACGCTGGCGCAGGTGTTGCCGAAGGTCGGGTTCAGCAGTCCGGGGATGTCGACGGTGTCCCCGCACAGGTTGACGGGCACGTCGAGCGGGGCCTGGATGAGGTTGCCCGACAGGACACCGGGCGAGCCGACGGCGGCAGCCTGAGCGCCGGCGTCCGCCAGGGCCAGACCGGCGCCGCTGAGCACCACGGCCCCCGTGCCGAGAGCGACACCAGCTGCCTTCGCGATGCGAGACATCACGTTCTCCTTTGACTCGGTGAGTTGCGGCTGCTCGGACGCGACCGCACTCACCTTCAACGCGCCCGACCACGGCTGGTCACGGGCGTTCATCGGGGGATCACCCTCTACGAACAGGGCTTTCGCCACAGCTCGCGGTGCGCCCTCGACCGGCCCGGCCCGGCCACGAGGCTCAGCCGAGTCGGCGTACGGGGGCGCCCGCCAGGAAGGCCCGGATGTCCTCGACCGCCCCGCCGTAGTACGCCTCGTAGTTGGCCCGCGACACATACCCGAGATGCGGGGTGGCGAGGAGGCGCGGGGCCGAGCGCATCGGATGGTCGGCCGGGAGCGGCTCGATGTCGAACACATCCACGCCCGCTCCGGCGATCCGGCCCTCACGCAGGGCGGCGAGCAGCGCATCCTGGTCGACGATCGCCGCGCGGGAGGTGTTGACGAGGTAGGCGGTCGGTTTGAGGAGGGCCAGCTCGGCGGCGCCGATCAGACCACGGGTGCGCTCACCGAGCGCGAGGTGCACGGAGACGAAGTCGCTGCTCGCGAGCAACTCCTCCTTGGAGGAAGCCAGTTCCACCCCGACCTCTTCGGCGCGCTCCTTGGTGAGGTGCCGGCTCCACGCGCCGACCCGCATCCCGAACGCGAGACCCACCTGCGCCACCCGGCTGCCGATCTTCCCCAGCCCCAGCAGGCCGAGCCGCCGACCGTGCAGATCGGCGCCCACCGTGCTCTGCCAGGGGCCGCCCGACCGCAACGCGTCGTTCTCCGCGACGAGGCCCCGCGCAAGCCCCAGCAGCAGCGCCCAGGTGAGCTCCACCGGCGGTGTCGAGGCACTCGGGGTGCCGCACACGGTCACGCCCCGCGCCTCGGCGGCCGCGTAGTCGATCACCGTGTTGCGCATCCCGGAGGCGATCAGCAGCTTCAGCCGGGGCAACCGGGCCAGCAGCGACGCGGGGAAGGGCACCCGCTCCCGCAGCGTGACGACGATGTCGAAGTCCGCGAGTACGGCGGCCAGCGCGTCCTCGTCGCCGAAGTGCTCCCGGAAACCGACGACCTCCACGTCGTCCGCCACCGGCGACCAGTCGGCGACCTCGGTCGCCACGCCTTGATAGTCGTCGAGCACGGCACAGCGAAGCGGCATGTCAGTTTCCTCCCGTCCTCCCTGGTTCGAACGGACCCTACCCGAGCGGCGTTTCGACGTCCCGGCGCGGCGTCGGAGGAAGCGGCTGCTCCGGAAGCCGCGACGGCCGTTCGCCCGCCATGGCAGTATCTGGGCTCCATGAGTGCGTCCCCAGAGGTACGGAGCCTGCGCGCGGCGGTGTTCGCCGTGCTGTGCGTGCTGCTGGCCGCCGGGGGGCACGGGCTCGCCACCGGTCAGGCCCCGCCGCTGTGGGCGGACGGCGCCGGGCTCCTCGCCGTCTTCTCGGCCGGCTGGCTGCTGGGCGGACGCGAACGCTCACTCGTCGGGATCGGCGGCGGGATGCTGGCAGCCCAGGCCGGGCTGCACCTCGCCTTCGAGGCGGCCGGCCCGCGGATGGCGATGGACATGCACGGCGCGCACATGGCGAACCCAGCAGGGCACGCCATGACATCGCACGCCACCGCCGCCCACGTGGTGGCCGCCCTCCTCGTGACCTGGTGGCTGCGACGCGGTGAAGCCGCGTTCTGGTCCTTGCTGCGGCGCGCCGCGGCGCTCGTACCGGGGCTCGCCGCCTGGTGGCGGGTGCGCGCGGGGTGGTCCGCCGTACCGACCCGGCCGGCCGTCGTACGCCGGACCGCGCGGGAACCCCGGCCGCTTCGGCAACTGCTGCTGCGCCACGCGGTCTCCCGTCGGGGACCGCCGGCAGGGCTCGCGTACACGCCCTGACCGCATCCCCACCAGTACGGAGTTCCCCTGATGTCCCCGATTCGCACCACCCTGCGCCGGGCCGGCCTTGTCGCCGCCCTCACCACCACCGGTGTCCTGGCCGCCGCGGGCGCCGCCTTCGCGCATGTGACGGTTCACCCCGAGACCTACGCCAAGGGAGCCACGGACGGTGTTCTCACCTTCCGCGTCCCCAACGAGGAGGACACCGCGAGCACCACGAAGGTGCAGGTCTTCCTGCCGACGGACCACCCGGTCCTCGGTGTGCTCGTCACCCCCCAGGAGGGCTGGACGGCGCAGGTGACGACCACGAAGCTCAAGACCCCCGTCAAGACCGACGACGGCACCATCACCGAGGCCGTCTCGGAGATCACCTGGACCGGCGGCCGGATCCGGCACGGCCAGTACCAGGACTTCAACGTCGCCTTCGGCCAGCTGCCCGACGACACCGACCAGTTGAGCTTCAAGACCCTGCAGACCTACTCGGACGGCAACGTCGTCCGCTGGATCGAGGAGGAGAAGAAGGGCGCGGACGAGCCGGAGAACCCGGCGCCGGTGCTCACCCTGACCGCCGAGGACGCGGAGACGGGTTCCGGCGGGACCTCGGACGCGGCGTCGGGCTCCGCCCCGTCCTCGTCGTCGAGCTCGGCGTCGGCCGTCGCGGCCGGCTCGACGTCGAGCAGTGACTCCACGGCCCGTGGCCTGGGCATCGCCGGACTGGTCGTGGGTGTCCTGGGCCTGGCCGCGGCCGGCTACGCCCTCGCGCGCGGCCGGGGTGCACGCTCCGAGTAGGCGAGCGGCCTCTCACCGGTTCTCGCCGGGTCTCGTCGGCTCCCATCGGCCGATGACCCCCGCCGAGCGGTTGCCGTCCCGCCGACCTCGTCCTCCGTCGGCGGGACGGAATCTCCCACCAGCTCGTTCGTGAACACCGCGCGTCCGAAGCGAGTTGAGCCCGCGCATGAGTGGGCGGTGAGAAATTTCCGTACCCTCCCATGAAGCCTGTTGCCCGGATGCGAGGATGAGCCCGCCATGACTGCTGGGTGGTGTTCTCGCACGGTACGGGCCGCGGTGTTCGCGGTCGTCTGTGTGTTGCTCGCCGCCCTGGGGCACGTGATGATGTCCGGCGGCACGGTGCCCTGGTGGGCGTTGGGCGCCTCGGGCGCGGTGATCGGCGGCGCGGGCTGGTGTCTGGCCGGCCGGGAACGCGGACTGCCCCTGATCGTGTCCGCCGTGGTCGCGGCGCAGGCGGTACTCCACTCGGTGTTCTCGCTCGCGCAGTCTTCGGGATCCCTGGGAGTGTGGGGCGCGGCGGCCTCGGTCTTCACCGGCCACGACATGAACTCCATGCCCACGGGTCCCCTGTCCATGAGTTCTATGTCCCCGAACTCCGTGCCCATGGACTCGACCCGCATGGACGCCATGGACATGGGCGCCATGGACCACCTGGGGCACGCGGCGGACGGCACGTCGTCCTCGCTCGGCATGCTCGCCGCCCACCTGCTGGCCGCCCTGCTCTGCGGCCTCTGGCTCGCGCACGGAGAGCGCGCCGTCTTCCGTGTCCTGCGGGCCCTCGCCGGCCTGTTGGCCGCCCCGCTGCGCATGCCGCTCGCACTGCCCGCGCCGGTGAGCCGCCCGCGTCCGCGCGTCCGCCGCGACCGCTCCGCCCGCGTGCCGCGCCGGCTCCTTCTCGTCCACGCGATCACTTCTCGAGGTCCGCCCGCCGGGACCGCTGTCGTCTGAAGACAGCCGGTTCCCCGAGGCCGCCCCTGTGCGCCCCCGGGCCTCGGCCGTACGCCTTCGTGCGGCCGGTTTCGCTCACCGGACCCTCGGGCCGCCCTCGCGCGCCGGGTCCGGATCCCGGATGACCCGAGAAGGACACCAGGTGACCACTCCTGCCCTGCCCACCTCACGTGACGCGTCGCTGACGGCCTGGGCGCTGGCCGCCCGCGCCGGTGACCCCGACGCGGTCGACCAGTTCGTGCGCGCCCTGCACCGCGACGTACGCCGTTACGTCACCTATCTGGGCGCGGACCCGCAGACCGCCGACGACCTGGCCCAGGACACCTTTCTGCGCGCCCTCGGCAGCCTGCACCGTTTCGAGGGCCGCTCCTCGGCCCGTACCTGGCTGCTGGCCATCGCGCGCCGGGCCGTGATCGACAGCTTCCGCACCGCGGCGGCCCGGCCCCGGCTGGCCGACTCCGACGACTGGCAGCTCGCCGCCGAACGTGCCCAGCCGCGCGGCCTGCCGGGCTTCGACGACGGCGTCGCGCTCGACGAACTCCTGGCCGAACTGCCCGAGGAGCGCCGCGAGGCCTTCGTGCTGACCCAACTCCTCGGACTGCCGTACGCGGAGGCGGCCCTGGTGAGCGACTGCCCCATAGGTACGGTCCGCTCACGCGTGGCCCGTGCCCGCAGCGCCCTGATCGCCTCGCTGTCCGACGCCGAACGCTGTGGACTGCCCGAGCGGCGCGAGCTGGTCGGCGCGACGGCCTGACGGGCGCGGCCGGAAAGGGTCGCGGCCCCGGTCGCCTGGGGGCGGGCCGGGGCCGCGGCTCACGGAGTCACCGTGCTGCGGTCACTCACTGTTGAGTTGCCAAGGTGCGGTGCCACAAGGCTCAGTTCTGCGCCGGTGCCTTCTTCTTGCGGAGGAGGAGCACCGCAGCGCCGCCGATCACGACCAGGGCGACGGCGATGCCCGCGATGACCGGGGTCGCGCCGGAGCCACCGGTCTCGGCGAGGTTGGTGCCTCCGGTGGAGTCGGCGCTCGCAAGGGCCGGGCTCGGCTCACCGACGGTCTGGGTCGTGATGTCGCTCGCGCTGCCCTGTGTCTTGCAGTCGAGCATGCCGGTGAAGTGCTTCTCGAAATCGTTCGGACCCGTCAGCGTGAAGTCGTACGCCTGGTCCTCCTGCAGCGGGACCGTCACCGTCAGCGACTTGCCCGCGGCGACGGTGTGCTCGGCCCCCATCAGCTCGAAGGTGAACGGCGCGTCGCCCGTGACGGTCGCCGTGACGTCCACGCCGCCCTTGGCGCAGTTCGTCGTGGCGGACAGCGCCGGTATCGCGCCTTCCTTGGCCCAGTTCGCGGTCGCCGTCGCCGAGACCGTCGACTCGCTGGAGCCCGCGAGGATCTGTGTCTGGCTGCGGGTCCCCGAGGCGAAGGCCCGGCCGACCGGCACGGTCGTCGACGCCTGCACGGTCAGCGCCGCCGAACCGTCCGTGGCGTCCTTCGGCACGTCGAAGTAGAGCCGGCTGCCGTTCGTCGCCGAGGTGATCGCCTTGCCGTCCTTGCCGACGACCTTCACCCCACTGGCGGCGGCGTCCGCGGGCGGCGTCACCGTCACGCTGTCCGCGTCGGTGTGCACCGTGATCGGGCCGAGCCTCTCGCCGGCGTGACCGGAGACCGCGGGCGGGTCGAGGGTCAGCGAGGCCTTGGGCTCCGCCACGTTTTGCGCGTTCTTCTGCAGGTAGTCGGCGAGCTTCTCCGCCTTCGGGTCCACCGCGTCCACGTCGGCACCGTCCGAGTACCGCCAGATGGCCACCTGGGTGCCGGCCGCCGCGTCCTGCTCGGTGAGGCCGTGCGCACCGGCCATGTCGGCCAGCGCCGCGAGGTCGTTGACCTGTGGGTAGGAGTGCTGCAGGATCCAGCGGATCTTACCGGCGTCCTTGTTGCCGTTCAGCGAGGTGCCGCTCCAGGAGGTCTCCCGGTACTGGGCGTCCCGCTGGGTCGGGTTGTGGAGGTCGATGCAGTACGTCTGCAGCATGCCGCCGCCGTCGACGGACATCTCGAACAGACCGGCGGACACCTGCTGGTCCACGCCGTTGTCGTGGACCACCGCGGCCCCGTACGTCTTCAGACCGCCGATCGTCGCGCTCGCGCCGCCCTGACTCTGCGGGGCATCGGCGGCGGCGGCCGCGCCGGCGGTGGCCAGCGCCCCCGCGGCGACGAGCCCCGACACCAACGTCGCGGCGGCGAGGCGAGCGGCCCCGCGCGCGGACCACGCAGAGAACGAA
This sequence comes from Streptomyces sp. NPDC107454, assembly GCF_055582885.1. Classification (NCBI taxonomy): domain Bacteria; kingdom Bacillati; phylum Actinomycetota; class Actinomycetes; order Kitasatosporales; family Streptomycetaceae; genus Streptomyces; species Streptomyces sp. NPDC107454. Next base: position 198,441 of record NZ_JBVJPA010000001.1, read on the forward strand.
GAAAACACAGAATTCCCCTTCGAGCAGGACCCGTTGACATGGGGGGACGGTCCCGCCAGCAGAATCAGAAGCCCCGTGAGCTATGCCCGGCATCCTAAGGACGTGGGCGCACCGCACTTCCCGGTCCTGCCGTCGGATAACCGATCCGAATCGGAATCGTTATCGGTCGGCGAGCCTGTGAGCTGCGCTTATCGACAAATCAATGCGGACTGTCCGGAACGGATTTGTCGATAAGCCGCAGTTCGGTCAGGTTCGCCAGGTCAGGGCGATTGCGTACCTGACGTCACGTCACTCCGGCGAGCTCCGGCTGCTGTTGGGAGGCGTCGAGGGAACGGCTCTCCGGCTCCGTCTCCCAGTTGGGCTCGGGCCGGGGGGACGCGGCCGTGTCCCCTTCCTTGTTCGGGCGCCGGAAGGCCGAGGTGCCGCGCGAGAGGTCGTGGCCGATGGCCACCGCGTCGATGTCCGCCGACGTCCAGCTCTGCCCTTCGCGTACCTCGGTACGCACCTTCAACCTGCCCTGCACGATGACGGGATCGCCCACCGACAGCGATGCGCCCACATTGGTGGCGAGCGCGCGGTTCGCCCACACGGTGAAGAAATTGGTGTGCCCGTCCGTCCAGGCGCTCTTCTCGCGGTCCCAGTACCGCGCCGTCACCGCCAGGCGGAACCTCGCCGACGCGCCGTTCGCCAACTCTCGGTACACCGGCTGCGTCGCCACGTTCCCCACCGCGCACACCATCGTCTCGTTCATGCCCGACCCCTCTCCCGTACGAATGCGTCTGTCGCGGCGAGCGCATGCGCTGCGTTCGCGTGCTCTGCGTCCACACGCTCTGCGTTCGCATGCGCTGCGATCGCCGCGAGTTCAGACTGCCTTCGTCGGGCCGGGCCCGCTGAGCCCTGTGTGCTACCGGCCGGTTGTGGACAACCGCGTCACCCGAAAGGGTGGATGGGCTTCAGCCCGTGGGGTGTCTTCTCGTCATCCGACCGGCGCCGACGCCCCCGTGACCTGCCCGTACTGCTCCCGTACCTCCCGATACCGCAGCAACTCCGCCGCCACCGGATCGAGTACCCGCGCCCTCCCGCACCCGGCGGCAGCTTCGCGCAGTCGCCGTTCCGCTTCGAGTCCGTATCGCCTGGCCGGTCCGCGCGCCGCCATCCTGCTGCCCCACTCGACGGCCGGGCCGCCGATGATGCCCGCCAACATCAGCAGCACCGGCACTCCGAGGTTCGGCGCCATGAACCCGATGATCTGCCCCAGCAGCCACAGCCCGCCGATGATCTGAAGAATCGTCATCGAGGCCTGCGCGAGCACGGCGGCGGGCCACCAGCCGGGCCGCGGCGGCCGCCCCATCGGAGTCGTGGCGCGCGTCGCCATCTCGTCCAGCGCCTCCGGCAGCCCCTGCGCACCGCGCACGGCCGCCTCACGCACCGCCTGCGCCCAGGGCACGGGGAGCCCGCGGGCCGCCCGGTCCGACACCGTACGCACCGCCTGTTCGACGCGCTGCCGGGCCGTGGCCTCCTCGTCCGCGGGTGCCCGTACCGACAGCCGGCCCGTCATCGAGTCCCCCCGGTCCTGGACCCAGCGCCACAGCCGCAGCCAGGGGGTGCCGCACGCGCGGTTGGCGTTGCGGCGCCACGCGCGCTCGGCCGCCTGACCGGCCGCCGTGGCACCCACCGCGTCCGCGAGCCGGTCCGCGAACTCGTCGCGCGCCTCCTCGCTGAGCCCCGTGCGCCGCCCCGTCGAGTAGACGGGACGCAGTCGCATGGCGGCCGCGTCGAGGTCGGCCGAAATTCGACGGGCGGCGGCGCCCCGCTCGGCCAGGAACAGGCCGAGCGACTCGCGCAGTTCACCGATGCCGTCCCCGGTGAGCGCGGACAGCGCCATCACGGTCGCGCCCGGTTCGCCGTACTCGCCCAGCGCGATCCCGTCCTCGTCGAGCAGTCGGCGCAGATCGTCGAGGACCAGGTCGGCGGCCTCGCCGGGCAGCCGGTCCACCTGGTTGAGGACCACGAAGGTGACCTCCGCGTGGCCCGCCATGGGTCGCAGATACCGCTCGTGGAGCATGGCGTCCGCGTACTTCTCGGGGTCGACGACCCAGATGACCGCGTCGACGAGCGCCAGGATGCGGTCCACCTGTTGGCGGTGCTGGACGGCTGCGGAGTCGTGGTCGGGCAGGTCCACCAGGACGAGGCCGTGCAGTTGCGCCTCCGCCTCCGGGCTCTGCAGGGGACGCCTGCGCAGCCGTCCCGGGATGCCGAGCCGGTCGATGAGGGTCGCCGCGCCGTCGCTCCAGCTGCACGCGATGGGCGCCGCGGTGGTGGGCCTGCGCACGCCCGTCTCCGAAATGGCCACCCCGGCGAGCGCGTTGAAGAGCTGCGACTTGCCGCTGCCGGTGGCTCCGGCGATGGCGACCACGGTGTGCTCACCGGAGAGTTTGCGGCGCGCCGCCGCCTCGTCGAGGACCCGGCTCGCCTCGGCGAGCGTCCCGCTGTCCAGCCGGGTGCGCGACTGCCCCACCAGCTCGCGGAGCGCTTCGAGGCGCGACCTCAGGGGTCCGTCGTACGCGAGCGGGAGCGGCGGCGTCTGTACGGCGGACTTGGTCTCCAGGGCCAGGGACGGGGCCTGTGCCTCCTGGCCGGTGGTCGTCTCGGACACGCGGCGGGCGATCAGCCCGTCGTCCCAGGCGGTCTCCGACTCGGCACGGGTGCAGGCGTCGTCGGGCTTCACACGTGTGTGCCCGGTGTCGTCCTTCACGCGTGTGTGCGCGCCGCCACGCGGGGCATCGAAGGCGACCTCCTGGTCCCGCTCGGCGTCCTCCGTCTCCGCCTTCGCTTCTGTACCCGCCTCCGCCTCGGCTGTCCCCTCCGGCTGCGCCTTCGTCACGGACTCCACGGGAGCCTCCGTCGCGGCCTCCCCGGCGGCGGGCTCGCCGTCCGCGGCTTCCGTGGCGAAGGCCTCCGGGGAGTCGGCCCGGGAACGAGAGCCTTCAGGGTGGCCGTTTTCGGAACTTCCCCGGCCGGACGTGCCGTCTTCGGGGGAATCGTCTCCGGGGTGGTCGGCGTGATCCGTGTGGTCTGTGACGGCAGTCACCGCGGTCACCTCTCCTTCTGCAGTACGGACAGCGCGGCGATGAGTTCGGCCTGGGGCTCTGGGTGTACGTCGAGGGCGTCGAGCGGGGCGAGACGGCGCTCGCGTTCGGTGTGCAGGGCCCTGTCGAGGTACTCGGCAAGGAGGCGCCCGCCCCTCTCGCGCAGCCGCAGGGCGCCGTGCGCGCCGAGCCGCTCGGCGAGCCCCTCGCCCGCGTTGCGTGCCCTGTGGCCGCCCAGGAGCGCGGTGGCCACCAGCGCGGCGACGACCTCGGCGTCCGGTGCCACGCTCTTGTCGAGGCGGCCGACCTCGTCCTCGGCGTACTCCTCCAGGACCCGCCGCCAACGCCGTACGGACATCCCGATCCGGTGCTCGGCGCTCTCCAGCGCCGGATCACGTTCCATCAGCCCCGGAGCGCCCGCGGCCGGTTCGCGCCGCCAGGCGTCGTCCACGCGCTCGTCGGCGGCCGTGACGGCGCACAGCAGGAGTGCGGCCAGGCTCTCGACGAGCGAATCGAGCAGTTCACCCGCGGTGCAGTCGAGCGGGTAGGCGCGCCACCGCTTGAGCGCGTCCCCGGAGAGCACGGCACCGGTTTGCAGACGCCCCTTCACGCGCGTGTACTCGCTGTCGTACGCCCCGTCGACGGCGGCGGTGAGCCGCAGCGCTGCCGCGTACTGCGCGGCGGCCGCACCGGCGAGCTCGGGCATCCGGGCCTTGAGCGAGTCGAGGACTCCTTGGGCCGTACGGGCCATCGCCGAGTGCCGGGCTCCGGGGTCCTGCGTCTGGTGGACGAGCCACGTGCGCAGCGGTGCGACGGCCGTGGCGGGCAGCAGGCCGCCGCCCCACGCGGACTCGGGCAGTTCCGGCACGGTGAAGCGGGGCACCTCGCCGAGCCCCGCCTTGGTGAGCAGGGCGCCGTACTGCCGCGAGACCTCGGACACCACCTGGTGGGGCACCCGGTCGAGAACGGTCACCAAGGTCGCCTTGTGCTCCTTGGCGGTACGCAGCAGATGCCACGGCACGGCGTCGGCGTACCGCGCGGCCGTGGTCACCATGACCCAGATGTCGGCAGCGCAGATCAGTTCGGCGGCGAGTACGCGGTTGTCGGCGACCAGGGAGTCGATGTCGGGCGCGTCGAGCAGGGCGAGGCCCCGGGGGAGGGTGTCGGCGGTTTCGATACGCAGGACCCGTTCACCGCGCTCCATGAGGGCCTGGAGGTCGTCGCCGGGTTCCTGGTGGGGCACCCACACGCGCGTGAGGTCGGGCAGCACCCGCATTCCGCTGAACCAGTGATGGTCCTCCGGGTGGCACACCAGTACCGGCGTCCGGGTCGTCGGCCGCAAGACGCCGGCCTCGCTGACCCGGCGTCCGACGAGGGAGTTGACGAGAGTGGACTTCCCCGCTCCCGTCGACCCGCCGATCACGGCGAGAAGTGGCGCTTCGGGTCCCCTCAACCGGGGCACCAAATAGTCGTCTAGTTGTGCGAGCAGTTCGTCGCGGTTGGCACGCGCGCGTGGAGCCCCCGCCAGGGGCAGCGGGAAGCGTGCGGCGGCGACACGGTCGCGCAGGGCGGAGAGTGCGTCGAGCAGCTGAGGCCGTACGTCCAAGGTCACCACATGCGAAGAATGCCCAATTTTGGAGGCTTTCTGAAGCATATGGCTATGTCTGCGCGCCGACAGGACACACGGGGCGGAAGGGACGACTGGGGCGCAGGCATAACGAGTGCACAACACCCGATGCGCGAGACGCCAAAAGCGGTGCACGATTCGTACCTGCCTGCGATTATCAGGACCGCTTCACTGAACCTCCACATTGAGCCACGGAGGCGAAGCGCCAGGGACAAGGACCCGGGAGCCCTATCCTTGTCCCCGGCAAGGTCACGGATCGGCCCACACCCGGGCACCACGAAACCGGCCACCACACCTGGCCCCCGTAGCTCAGTGGATAGAGCAGGCGCCTTCTAAGCGCTTGGCCGCAGGTTCGAGTCCTGCCGGGGGCGCTCTGTTCGTGCACTGCTTCCGCCCTCCCTCGGGGAGGGCGTTTTTGTGGCCTGTGATCCGAGCGCCGGTCGGGCAGGACGTCTCCGACACCGGCAGCGTCGTCGAAGTCGGCCTTGGATCCGGCGACTTCAGCGCCCTCGACGGCCTGGTGATCCGGGCTCAGGTCGCCGGGGGCTGCGCGAGGGCGTGAACGTGTTCGATCCATCCAGGTCCTCGTCGAAATCCCCTGGACGGCCGCCCGGGAGTGACGCCCGGTGCCCTCCCGTACCGCTACGCGGAGGTCCGCGTGGTGGTCGCGGCGATGGTTTCCAGCGAGCTGATGAGCAGGTCCCACAGGCGTTCGGTGTGCAGCTTCGTCGCCACGGAGGTGTTCGCCGGGCCCGAGCGGCCGCGGAAGTCGGTGACCGTCATGCCGTAGGTCGCCCTACCCCGCAGCTCGACCTCGACATGGGCCGGCGTGACCTCCATGAGGCTCGGGTCGATGGCCCGGCCGACCGCGCACGCGTCGTGGATGGTGGCCATCGCGCCGTGCACCTTGCCGACGTTGGCGTTGTAGTGGTCGAGGAGATCGACGACGAACCGGGACACGGGTGTGCCCAACGCCCCGATGCGGGCAAGCAGTTCAGGTGTGGCGGCGGCCTGTGCCGTCAGGTCGAGGCCGACCATGGTCAGGGGCCAGCCCGCCGAGAAGACGACCGCGGCCGCCTCGGGGTCGGCGTGGATGTTGAACTCGGCCGCCGGTGTGATGTTGCCGCGGGTGTACGACCCGCCCATCAGGACGACCTCCTTGACCAGTTCGGCGATACGGGGCTCCCGGCGCAGCGCCAGCGCGATGTTGGTCAGGGGCGCGGTGGGGACGAGGGTGATCTCACCGGGGTCGGCGAGGACCGTCTCGATGATCAGATCGACGGCGTGCCGGGGATCGGTCTGCATGGCCGGAGGGATGAAGGCGGGGCCGTCCATTCCGGTGTCCCCGTGGATCTCGGCTGCGAGGGTCTGGTCCCGGACGAGGGGACCGCCCGCACCGGCCGCGACCGGCACGCCGCGCAGGCCCGCCAGGGTGCAGACCTGCCGGGCGTTCAGGGTGACCTTCTCGATGGTCTGGTTGCCCGCGACGGTCGTGATGGCGACGATCTCGACGTGGGGATTCCCGGCGGCGAGCAGGATGGCGATGGCGTCGTCGAGCCCGGGGTCGCAGTCGATGATGATCTTCTTGGGCATGGGCGTCCTTCGGGGTGGGACGGGGATGCGGGCCGGATCACTGGGAACAGCATGCGCCAGGCCCACCCTGCCCTGGTCGGCCACACGCCACTCCTGCCGGCCCCACCCCGCCCCTGTCGCGAAGGCTCACCCGAGCCGATGCGAGGTGACTCACCTCAGCCGATGCAGATGATTCACCTCAGTCGATGCGAGGTCGCTCACCGGTCGCTCACCTCAGCGGATGCGAGGTCCTTCCCGACGCCTCGTCGATCTCGTCGTGCGCCTTGGTCAACAGCTTCATCGCCAGTTCGTTGAGCGCCCGCGCGCCCGCGACCTCCTCGCCGACTCTCGGCTGGTTGGAGTCGGAGGGGTGGCGGCTGGCGTACCCGTGAGCGCGTACCTCGTTCCCGTCGGGGAGCCGGAGGAGAGCGGCGGCGCGGGTGCGGTGGTCGTCCTCCTCGAACTCGATCTCGACGTGCCAGCCGACGGCGGTCCGTCCCTGCGCGGCGGCCGGTTGCGGCTGTGTCATCTGTGTCATTGCGATCACCTCCGAGGCGGGCCCCAGTCCCTGATACGGGCCTCGGCCCCTATTACCAGAGTGTGCTTCTTCCCCCGACTCCGCACGGGATGACGCCCGATGGCGACAAGGAGTGACCGAACGACTACCAACCGCCCGTGCCTGGGCTGTTGAACCGCCCGTGCCGAGCCCGTCGGACCGCCCGTGCCGAGCCCGTCGGACCAGTGACAGGCCGACTGTCGGCGCGCTCGGTGAACGGCCAGGTCACGGCCCCCTGACCGAACGGGTTTCCTTCGAGGGGTAGCCGTCAGGCAAGATGGGGTGTATCTGCCCACTGCCGATTTCAAGCGTCCGGACGGTTTCTCTTGGCTGAGTACATTTACACCATGCGCAAGACGCGCAAGGCGCACGGCGACAAGGTGATCCTCGACGACGTCACTTTGAGCTTCCTCCCGGGCGCGAAGATCGGTGTGGTCGGTCCGAACGGTGCCGGTAAGTCCACCGTTCTCAAGATCATGGCGGGCCTTGAGCAGCCCTCCAACGGTGACGCGTTCCTGTCGCCCGGCTACAGCGTCGGCATGCTGCTCCAGGAGCCCCCGCTCGACGAGTCCAAGACGGTCCTGCAGAACGTCCAGGACGGCGCCGCCGAGATCATGGGCAAGCTGCACCGCTTCAACGAGGTCGCCGAGCTCATGGCGACCGACTACTCGGACGCGCTCATGGAGGAGATGGGCAAGCTCCAGGACGACTTGGACCACGCCAACGCGTGGGACCTGGACACCCAGCTGGAGCAGGCCATGGACGCCCTGGGCTGCCCGCCCGGCGACTGGCCCGTCACCAACCTCTCCGGTGGTGAGCGCCGCCGCGTCGCGCTGTGCAAGCTGCTGCTCGAAGCCCCCGACCTGCTGCTCCTCGACGAGCCCACCAACCACCTGGACGCCGAGTCCGTGCAGTGGCTGGAGCAGCACCTCGCGAAGTACGCGGGCACCGTCGTCGCCGTCACCCACGACCGGTACTTCCTCGACAACGTCGCCGAGTGGATCCTCGAACTCGACCGCGGGCGCGCGCACCCCTACGAGGGCAACTACTCCACCTACCTGGAGAAGAAGGCCTCCCGCCTCAAGGTCGAGGGCCAGAAGGACGCCAAGCGCGCCAAGCGGCTCAAGGACGAGCTGGAGTGGGTGCGGTCCAACGCCAAGGGGCGTCAGGCCAAGTCCAAGGCGCGTCTGTCGCGCTACGAGGAGATGGCCGCCGAGGCCGACAAGATGCGGAAGCTGGACTTCGAGGAGATCCAGATCCCGCCGGGCCCGCGTCTGGGCTCCATCGTCGTCGAGGTCAACAACCTCTCCAAGGCCTTCGGCGAGAAGGTCCTCATCGACGACCTGAGCTTCACCCTGCCGCGCAACGGCATCGTGGGCATCATCGGCCCCAACGGCGCCGGCAAGACCACTCTCTTCAAGATGATCCAGGGCCTCGAGACCCCGGACTCCGGCACGATCAAGGTCGGCGAGACCGTCAAGATCTCGTACGTCGACCAGAGCCGCGAGAACATCGACCCGAAGAAGTCGCTGTGGGCCGTCGTCTCGGACGAGCTGGACTACATCAACGTCGGCCAGGTCGAGATGCCCTCCCGCGCCTACGTCTCCGCCTTCGGCTTCAAGGGTCCCGACCAGCAGAAGCCGGCCGGTGTCCTCTCCGGCGGTGAGCGCAACCGGCTCAACCTCGCCCTCACCCTCAAGCAGGGCGGCAACCTGCTGCTCCTCGACGAGCCGACCAACGACCTCGACGTCGAGACGCTGTCCTCGCTCGAGAACGCGCTGCTTGAGTTCCCGGGTGCGGCCGTGGTCGTCTCCCACGACCGCTGGTTCCTGGACCGGGTCGCGACGCACATCCTCGCCTACGAGGGTGACTCCAAGTGGTTCTGGTTCGAGGGCAACTTCGAGTCGTACGAGAAGAACAAGATCGAGCGTCTCGGCGCGGACGCCGCCCGCCCGCACCGTGCCACCTACAAGAAGCTGACCCGGGGCTGATCGATCTTGCGGCACATCTACCGCTGCCCGCTGCGCTGGGCGGACATGGACGCGTACGGCCACGTCAACAACGCGGTCTTCCTCCGCTACCTGGAGGAAGCACGTATCGACTTCCTGACCCGCCCGGACAAGCAGTTCAAGCAGGGGTCCGTGGTGGCGCGCCACGAGATCGACTACAAGCGGCAGCTCGTCCACCGGCGCGAGCCGGTGGACATCGAGCTGTGGATCACCCAGATAAGGGCCGCGTCGTTCACGATCACGTACGAGGTCAAGGACGCGGACCAGCTCTACGTCCGGGCCGCGACCGTGGTCGTGCCGTTCGACTTCGAGGCCCAGCGCCCGCGCCGCCTCACCGCCGAGGAGCGCGAGTTCCTGGCGGAGTACCGGGACGACCCGGCCGACGAGGCCGTCGCGGCATGACCGTGACCGCGCTGCACCTCACCGACGAGGGGGAGGCGGCGGACCTCGCCGCCTTCCTCGCCCGGCTGATCCACTACGACCGCGCCGCCGCCGTACGCCTCCAGGCGTCCGGCACCGCGCTCGCGGTCTTCGGCCGGCCGCCGTCGTTCGAGGTCCTCGCGATCCGTACGGCGCGGCTCGCCAAGCCGTACGAGAACGGTCTCGAGGTCACCCTCGACGTGACCGTCTCCGCCGGTGAACTCCTGGAGTCCATCGACGAGTCGGCGGCCACCGTCAGCGTTCCCGGGGCCGTCACCGGGCCGCCGTGGGCCGGGGTCCTGCCGCCCCGCGGAGGCTGGCAGCCGCAGCCGGGACTGCCCGGGCCGGACGCCGTGCGCGCGATGATCGCCACTGCGGTCGCCGAATTCCGGTCCCGTACGGGGGAGTTGGCGCCCGAGGCCCGTACGCGCGCCGAACTCGACCGCATCGGACGGGAGATCTGGTCCCGGCCGATCGGTGACACCGGCCTTCAGGTACGGGCCGTGCACGCGGCGCAGTCGCTCGGGTTCCTGTTGCCGGTGCGTCTGGCCGACCCGGGTGAGAGCCCGTTGGGGCTGTACTCGTCCGGGGCGTGGCTGCGGCTGCGTACGCCCTACGGATCGATCGCCGTCCGCAGGGCGGGACTCGGGGCACTGGACGTCAGCGTCCGCTGAAGCCCCGGGGGACGCTCTCAGCCGGCCGTGTTGATCATCGACGCCGCCGCGTACGTCAGGTAGTTCCAGAGCGTGTGCTCGTGCTCCTCGGAGAGGCCGAGCTCGTCGACGGCCACCCGCATGTGCGCCAGCCAGGCATCGTGTGCCGCCTGGTCGACGGCGAACGGGGCGTGCCGCATCCGCAGCCGGGGGTGACCGCGGTTGTCGCTGTACGTCGTCGGGCCGCCCCAGTACTGGATCAGGAACAGCGTGAAGCGTTCCTCGGCCGGGCCCAGGTCCTCCTCGGGGTACATGGCTCGCAGCAGCGGGTCTTCGGCCACTCCCTCGTAGAAACGATGCACGAGGCGCCGGAAGGTCTCCTCGCCGCCGACCTGCTCGTAGAAGGTCTGCTCCTGAAGCGTGCCGCGCCGAATCTCTTTCACCTCACCATCGTCTCAGACCGGGTGACCGAGGACGCAAGGCTTAGGACCAGCGGCCCAGAGCCCGCCCAGCGCCCCCGGCGGCCCGGCGGGTGCGGTGTTCGCCTCGCGGCCTGTCCCGCCGCACAGTGGAGGTATGAGCGCGCACGCTCTCGACCACGACCACGATCGTGATCACGACCTGGACAACCTCGCCGCCCTGGCGCGGGCCGCCCTGGTGCGCGAGATCGACCGGAGCGGGGCCTGGGCCGCCGACCCGGTGTGGCGGGCGGCGTTCGAGGAGGTCCCGCGCCACGTCTTCGTGCCGTACTACTACGTCGGTGCCGTGGGCGGCTTCGAGCGGGTGTGGGGCGAGGATCCCGACCCGCGCAGCCGGGAGCACTGGGTGCGCGGCGCCTACGCGGACGCCCCGCTGGCCACCCGGGTGCGCGACGGCGAGCTGGTCTCCTCCAGCAGCCAGCCGTCGCTGATGGCGATGATGCTGACCGCGCTGGAGGTACGGGAGGGGGACGCCGTCCTCGAGATCGGCGCCGGCACCGGCTACAACGCGGCGCTGCTCGCCCACCGTCTCGGCGACAGCCTGGTGACCACGGTCGACCTCGACCCGGAGATCACCGAGTCCGCACGCCGGCACCTGGCCACCGCCGGGTACCACCCGACCGTCGTCACCGCGGACGGCGCCCGCGGGGTCCCCGAGCGCGCCCCCTTCGACCGGATCATCGCCACCTGCACGCTGACCTCGATCCCGCGGCCGTGGCTCGCCCAGTGCCGTCCCGGCGCCCGCATCCTGGCGCCGCTGTCCACCGGCCTGATCGCGCTGCGCGTCCGGGACGCCGGGCATGCCCAGGGGCGCTTCCTGCACACGCCGGCCTACTTCGTGCCCCTGCGCGGCGCGAGCCGGCCCGAGGAGCCGGAGCCGCGGCAGCTGGGCGAGCTGCCGCGCCGGGCCCGCGGCGACGAGCTGTTCCGGTTCCTGCTGACCCTGGTGGGGAGCGGCCTCGACCCGTACGAGGCGTACGAGCTGTGGGAGCGCGAGAACCGGCCCGTGCGCGAGCGGTACGGGGTCACGGTCGACGGCGCGGACGCCTGGGCGTGGCTGGACGACCCCGAGGGGCCGTACGCCTGGCCGCTGCCGTGACTCCCGCCGTGGCTCCTGCCGGGATTCCCGCTGTGACTCCCGCCGTGACTCCCGCCGTGACTCCTGGCGCGGCCTTCGCCGTCAGCCTCGCCTGATGGTGATCGTCGTCCAGGCGCCGACGTGCACCCGGTCGCCGTCCTGGAGCGGGACCGGCACGAAGGGCTGGATGGGCTCCTCGCCGCCGTTGACCGTGGTGCCGTTGGTCGAGTTCTGGTCGACGACCGCCCAGCTGCCGTCCGGCTGCTGGACCAGGACCGCGTGCTGGTGCGAGACGCCCGGGTCCTCCGGGGGCACCGAGAGGTCGATGTCGGGGGTGTCGCCGGTGGAGTGCCGGCGGCGGCCGATCGTCATCTGGTTGCCGGTGAGCGGGCGCTGCTGCTCCGGTGAGTAGGCGGGCAGGTTCAGGCCCGCGGCCTCGGGGCCGGAGCGCTGCATCATCGCCATGAAGTACTCGCGGTCGGGACCGATCGTCGCGCTCCAGGACAGCGGCTGGCGCTGCTGCTGGTAGTCGGGACCGGGGCCGGGCGGGGCCTGGGTGGCGCCGGGCTGCGGATAGCCGTAACCGCCGCCCTGACCCATACCCGGACCACCCGGACCACCCGGACCACCCGGACCACCAGGGCGTCCGCCGGGCGAATTGCCCGACGGCGGGGAGATCACCCAGTCGTCGTCACCGCCGCCGAAGGACGGTCCCCCGGACTGCGGACCGCCGGGCCCGGGCGGGCCCTGCTGCGGGAACGCGGGCGCGGCCGGCTGCTGGGTGAAGGCCTGAGGGGCGCCGGGACCGCCGGGCGTGGGCCCGGGCGGCGGCGGAACCGGACGGGACGGGTCCGCACCGAAGCCGCCGGGACCGGGACCAGGACCACCGAAGCCACCGGGGCCGGCACCGGGACCGCCCGGGCCGGAAGGACCACCCGGGCGGGACGGGTCGCCGCGGAAGCCCGACGGATCCTGCCCGTAGGGCGGAATCGGTTCCGCGGGGCGGTTCATCTGCGAGGGCCGCGAGCTCTGGTAGTCGAACGGGTCATGACCGGGACCGGTCGCGGGGCCGGGACCGCCCGGCTGCCCCTGCCCCTGCGGAGACTGCTGGAAGCGCAGCGCCGGATTGGGCATGCCTGGCGCGGGCGACTGCGGACGCGGCGCCGCCGGGGTGTACGAGGTCGCCGTGTTCGTCAGGAAGTTCCACCGGCACTCCTCGCAGAACGGCGCACCGCCCTCGCGGGGCGTACGGCACTGCGGGCAGAGCTCCGCCTCGGGATTGGGCACGGCGGACAGGTGCGGGCGTCCACCGGGGGCGCCGGGTCCACCCGGGCCCCCGGGACCGGGCGGCGGGGGCGAGCCGGGCGGCGGATAGCCGTAACCGGCGGCGGGCGGCGGCGGTGGAGGGGGCGGAGGCACGGCACCGGCCATGCGGTGACCGCAGACCTCGCACCAGTCGTCGGAACCCGACTGGTGTCCGTTCGGGCAGGTCGGCATGTCGGCGCTTCCCCCTCTCCTTTTCCGGCCGTTATGACCGGGTTTCTCCAGTTCCCAGCGGGAACCGGGCTCGCTACTTCTTTACACGAACAGTCTTTGTGGACCGTGTCTCAAGGGTCATTTCGTCGGCCTCTTCGACCCTTGCCTTCAATCGCACAGTACCTGCCGCGGCGTCGACCACGTCCACCACCTTCGCAAGCAGTTTCGCAGTATCGGCGTTGCCCGACGCACTCGCGAGCTGAACGGCCCGGCCCAGCTTGGCCGTTGCCCCGTCGGCATCTCCCGATTTGCGCAGATCCAGACCCTGTTGGATGACTTGCGCCAGTTCCGCCTGACCTGTGTAGTGCGCGACCTGGGAGTTGATCCTCGTCGAGGCCACCATGTCGTCGGTCCACACCGCCTTGACGAGGCCCTGGGCGCCGAGGTTGTGCACGCTCCCGTCGCCCTGCGGCACGACGAGCGAGACCCGGGCGGCCAGCATCTCCTGGCCCACTCCGGCCGAGGGGACCTCGACGCAGACGTGGTAGTCGCGGGACTCGTCGCCCCAGGACCCGGTGGGGTAGTCGCCGGCGCGCGGGCCCGCCGCGGTGCGGCGGTCGGTCAGCTCCTCGACCGTGGGTGCCACTTGCTTGACGAACTTGATCTCGGTGCCGACCGGGGTCCACAGGCGCAGCGCGACGTCCGCGACCTCCTTGCCCATGGCCGTCTCCATCATCTGTGTGAAGTCGGCGGACAGGGCGGCCGGGTCCGCGACGATGTCGGCGGTGCCGAGCAGGGCCGAGGCGATCCCGGTGACCTCCTTGACCTCCCAGTCCGTACCCACTCCACGCGCGTCACACGTGAAACGTCCGGCACAGGAGTCGAGGGCGGCCTTGAGGTCCTGGGGCGACTCGTGTTCGTTGCGGCCGTCGGTGAGCAGGATGCCGTGCCGGATCGACACCTCGGCCGAGGACAGCAGTCGGTCGGCGAGGCGCAGCCAGGTGCCGATCGCCGTACCGCCGCCCGCGCTCAGCCTGCGCAGCGCCTCCTTGGCCTGGCCGCGGGTCGCCGCGTCGGCCACCGCGAGGCGCCCGCCCGCGGGGTAGACCTCCTTGGCGACGTGCGTGCCGCCGATCACCGCGAAGCGCACGCCGTCGCGCAGGGTGTCGATCGCGGCGGCCGTGGCCTCGCGGGCGCCCCGCATCTTGGCCGGCGGGTAGTCCATCGAGCCGGAACAGTCGACCATGATCGCCACGGCGGCGTCCGGGCCCCGGCCCGCCGCGTACAGGTGGGGCGCGCCGACCGCGCTCCCGACGGTGCCGCCGCCGGTGGCGCTCACCGTGACGATCGCGTTGACCTCACGGCCGCCCTCGGGCAGGTACTCGTTCTGGTACACGTCGACCGAGAACTGTGGCACGTTCGACTTCGAGAAATTGGCCATGCCTTCTTCGTCCCCCTCAAGACCTCCGGCGGTTGGCGGAGGCGATGACTGTATGCGGACCGGTCCCCTCCGGTCCGAGGCCGTCCCCGTGGGCACGGATTGCGCCTTTTCGCGGCCTCAGGCCGATCCTGCCCCCTGCGGCGGGGCCGGGAACGGCACGACGGCCACTGTTACGTTGTCGTGGCCCCCGCCGTCCAGGGCGTGACCCACCAGGACCTGGGCGCTGTGCAGGGGCCTTTCGGCGGCGTCCAGCGGCACGACCTCGGCCATCTCCTCGGCCGCCTCCGCGTAGTTCCACAGTCCGTCGGTGCACACCACCACCACACCCGGCCGGTCCGGCTTGAAAGAAGCGGTGTGCGGCTCCAGTTCGTACGCGTCCGCGCCGAGCCAGCCCGTGATGGCGTGGGCGCGATCGTCGGCGTACGCCTGCGCCTCGCTCATCAGGCCCGCGGCGACCATCTGCGCGGCCCAGGAGTCGTCCTCGGTGAGCCGGGCGGGGGGTGAACTGCGGTCGACGGGGACCCAGTAGGCGCGGCTGTCGCCGACCCAGCCGACGATCAGCAGGGCGGAGGTGACGACGGCGCCGACGAGGGTGCAGGCGGGCGCGTTCTGGTGCGGGGCGTGCTCCTCGTGCGCGGGGGGCGCCTCGGCCAGCGAGTTGACGGCCTCGGCGGCCGCGAGGATCGCCTCGTGCATGGCCTGCTGCGGGTGGGTGCCGAGCGGCAGCGCCGCCAGCAGCGCCTCGTTCGCCGCCCGGGACGCGGCGAGCGAGGCCTCGTCGGGGCGGGTCGCCGAGGAGACCCCGTCGCAGACGATCGCGACGACCGCGGGGGAGCCGTCCGGCAGCGCGGTCGAGGAGATCGCGAACGCGTCCTCGTTGCGGTGGTGGCGCAGACCCCGGTCACTGACCGCGGCCACCGCATCCAACTCCTGCTCCATGTGGTCCCGTTCGCGCGGCTGGGCGTGCCCGCAGTTCTCGCAGTAGCCGTCGCTGTCCACATGGCCCGAGCGGCAGGCGACGCACAGTTTGGTGCCCGCGGGGGGCGTGACGGGTGCGCCGAGGTCCGCGGTCCGCGGATCGACGACGGGTCCGGCGGGGGCTCCGGCCGGCGGGGCGAGCGGGTACTCGTCGGGCTCCGGGGGCCGGTCGAACCGTACGCCCGAGGGCTGCCCACCCGAGGGGTGGTCGCCCGGCTGCTGGGCCGCCGCGGACTCCGTGTCCGGGTGGGGGAGTTCGGAGCCGCCCGAGTCCGTGCCCCGGATGTCGGCCGCCCGGTGCACCGGCGCGGGCGTGTCGGAGCTCGCCGGCTCCGGCGCGAGGGGCCAGTCCAGGGACGCGGCGGCCTCGGAGGGGCGTGTCGACGAGCCGTTCATGGTGATCGTGGGGTGGTCCTGGGGCGGTGCGGGCACCGCCGACAGGTCGTACCCGCACGCACCGCAGAAACGGTCACCCGCCTCCAGGGGCTCCTCGCAACTGGGGCACCGCGAAAGGGCCGTCGGCTGGGGCATCTGGGACATCAATCACACCCACGTCCGGGGGCGGTAACGGTTGGCACGTTCCACCAGGTCGATCCTCTCCTCGCCGCCCCGCGCGAGGCGGGCCAGCGTGCGGTACGAACGCTCCAGTGCGAAACGCAGACCGCGCTCGTCCACCTCACTGCCGAGCAGCACCGGTCCGCCGCCGGAGTGCGGGGCGGAACTCCGGCTACCGGAGAGTACCCAGTCCAGGGCGCAGCCCAGGACCTCCGTCGACAACTGCTCGCGTCGCACCGCGTCCAGACCGTATCCGTCCAGAGCCTCGACCTGTCCGGCCGCCGCTGTCAGATCGTCCAGGAACGCCGCTGCCGCCGCCTCCTCGGCCAGCCGCTGCCGCAGCCGTGCCCGGACCGCCGCGACCCGCGCCGCCGTGTAGTGGATCGACGACTCCGGTACGGACTCCAGTGTGCGTACGGAGCCGCGGCGGTCGCCCGCCGCGAGCTGCACGCGGGCCAGGCCGAACGCCGAGCTGACATAGCTGGGGTCGGTCGTCCACACGAGGCGGTAGTACTCGCCCGCGTTGTCCAGCTGCCCGAGCACCTCCGCGCACAGGCCGAGGGCCAGCTTCGGCGCGGGCTCGCCCGGGAAGGCGTCGTAGATCGCGTCGAAGGACAGCGCCGCGGTCTCGTGCTCCCCGGTCGCCAGGGCCGCGACCCCCCGGTACCAGACCACCCGCCAGTCGTTGGGATGGTCCGCCTCCAGCGCCTCCAGTGCCCTGCTCGCACCGGCCAGTTCGCCCATCTCCAGCCGGGCCCGCAGCTCGCGCAGGCGCAGCTCCAGGGAGCCGGTGGGCGCCGCGTGCAGCGCGGTGATCAGCTCCGCGGGAGCCGAGGCCATCAGGCCCGCGAGGAAACCGGCGTTGGGGTCGCCCGGGTCGACCCGGGGGACCGGCAGCGCGAGCGCGGTCGCCGCGGCGTTCAGCGGCTTGACCAGGGCGGCCGGGACCGGAGCGGCCGGGACGGGAGCGGGTGCCAGGGGGAGCGGCGGGGTCCCGTTCACCCCCGCTCCGTTGCTGCCGGGGGGTGGCGCGGGCGCGCGCCTTCTCCCCCGCAGGGGCACCGCGCGTGCCCCCAGCCGTGACACGTCCCCGTCCAGCTTCCCGAACAACTCCGTGTCCGTGACCTTCAGTTCCGGCCCGAACAGGGTGGACAGGGCCGGGCGAGCCCGCCCCGTCTGGAGGGACACGACCTCCCTGAGCACACCCGTCAGCTGCTCCGCCATCTCCTGCGCGGACGCGAACCGGCGCGCCGGATCGGGGTCGGTGGCGCGCACCAGGAGCCGGTAGAAGGACTCGTACGTGCGGAAGACCTCGATGTTGTCCGGGTCCGGCAGGGAGTCCACGAAGACGTTCGTGTACCCCTGGAAGTCGAAGGTCAGCACGGCCAGGGTGCGGGCGACCGTGTAGAGGTCACTGGCCACCGAGGGGCCGACCTCGGCCACCTCCGGCGCCTGGTAGCCCACCGTGCCGTAGATGGCCGACTCGTCGTCGTCCATCCTGCGCACCGCGCCCATGTCGATCAGCTTGAGCTGGTCCTCGGTCTGGATCGCGTTGTCGACCTTGAAGTCGCAGTAGAGCAGATTGCGGCTGTGCAGATGGCCGAGCGCCTCCAGGGCCTCGATGCCGTACGCGCAGGCCTGCTCGACCGGCAGCGGATCGCGCTTGCCGTCCGCTGTCCGGCGGTCGTTGGCGATCTCCTTCAGCGACTTGCCGCCGACGTACTCCATGACGATGTACCCGTCCAGCGAACCCGTCCGCTGGTCCAGGTGCTCCACGAAGTTGTAGATCCGCACGATGTTGGAGTGCTCGATCTCCGCGAGGAAGCGCCGCTCGGAGATCGCCGCCGCCATCGCGTCCTGGTCGCCGGTGTCGAGCAGGCCCTTGAGGACCACCCAGCGGTCGGAGACGGCACGGTCGACGGCGAGATAGACCCAGCCGAGCCCGCCGTGCGCGAGACAGCCCACCACCTCGTACTGGCCGTGCACGATGTCGCCCGTGTGCAGCTTCGGCACGAACGAGTACGGGTGACCGCACTTGGTGCAGAACCCCTCGGTGCGCCCCACCCGCTCACCGCGCGAACGGCCCACCGGCGCCCCGCAGTCGGAGCGCGAGCAGAACCGCTTCCGCTCGGGCACCTCCGGGTTCTCCAGCACCATCGCGCGCGGGTCGGGCCGCGGTACGTCCGGCACCTGCACCAGCCCGACGCCGAGCCGTCCGCGGCCACTGGAGGCGGCGGTCGAGCCCGAGCTGCGCACCGACACCGAGCGGGCGCTCGCGTTGCCGGACAGCGAGCGCGACAGGCGCCCGGAGACCGAGCGCCGCGACTGGGAGGAGCGCGAGGACGTACGGGAACTGGAACTGCGGGAACTCGCCCGCGAGCTGCTGCCGGAGCCGCGCGAGCCCTTGCCGCCCGCCGTCAGTCCGGTCGGGGGCGAGCCCACCATGCCGTTCGAGGAGACGACCGGCGCGAGGCCGCACGTGTCGCAGTACAGCTCGCCGCCGCCCACGTCCTCGTACGACCCCGGGCAACCGGGCCGCTGGCACTTCTGCTGCTCACTCACACTGCATCACCTTCAACGCTCACGCGTGGGGCCCCCTACGGTCGGTGGGCCCGCCCTGTTCGGGCACCCGCGGGCTGAGCAGATCGACGGCGGCCCGCTGATAGCGCAGCACCGCCTCCTCCGCCACCCGCAGATCGCAGGGCGCGCTCCACAGCATGCGTCGGGCCGCGTCGTAGCGCTCGATGAGGAACGGGTCCTCCGCGAGGCCGTGCCGGGCCACCTTCGCCTTGTACGCGTCGAGGCGGCCGCGCAGCTCCGCGCGGACCGCGAGCGGCGCGGTGACCGCGGTCAACGACTCGCGGGCGCGCAGCAGCTCGTCCTCGGCCTTCTCCTCCAGCGCCTCCAGGAGGGGCGACAGACGGTGCCACTGGGCGTGCCTGCGGTACTCCGCGGCCGCCGCCAACTGCTCCTGCAGCACCGTCGGCGGCCCGCTGACGGCCGGCACCTCGGACGCGGCGATCTTCGCCAGCACCTCACCGCGGGCACTCCTCGCCTCCGCGAGCGTGCGGTCGGCGCGGCTGAGCACGTCCCGCAGCCGCACGAGACGGGCCTCCGCGTCCTGGCGGACGGTGAGCACCGCGTCGATCTCCCGGCGCACGTCCTCCAGCGCGCGCGCCTCGCGGTCGTACGTCGTCGTGTCGGGACGTCCGCCGCCGGGCGCCGAACTGCCCTTCGTGGGCACCCAGAAGGCCAGCGGGTCGGAGACGACCTGCTGACGCAGGGTGCTCAGCGTCCGGGTGATCCGCTCCAGGTCGTCGCCCGCCGGGTGCTCACCGGGGCGTACGCCCACGGAGTGCGCGAGCTGGCGGGTGCGCTGGAGCTCCGCGGCCAGTAAATCGATCCGGGCGGGCAGCGCGGACCAGACGGCGTCCGCTGCGACGACCATGTCGAGCGAGGACGCGTACAGCTCGTTCATCCGCTCCACCAGTGCGACCAGCGAGAACCGCTCGCTGAGCCTGCCGGTGCCGGAGAGCGTCGGCGCGTTCGCCGCGGCGGTGGCCGAGCCGGCGACCGTGATGCCCGCGCCGCGCAGCAGTTCGGTCAGGTCGACCAGGTCCTCGCGGCTCGACCAGCGCCGCCGGGAACGGATGTCGCGGGCGGAGCGCAGCGCGTCCGTGTACGCGTCGAAGTACGCCCACAGCAGCGTGATCGACGCGTCCGCGGTCGACCAGCGCTCCTTGGTCGTGCCCGTGAGCTCGGCGCCTTCGAGGAGTCTGCGGCCCGCGTGGTCCTGCAGGGCGAGGAGCGAGGTCTCGATGGCCTCGTGCTCCGCGCCGAGCCGCGCCAGCGCACGGTCCACCTCGTCCCGGTCCATCACCGGCTCGGGGGGTCCCGTGACGCCCATCGATCACCTCTCGCTCTCGGTCGTGCCCGTCGCTTGCGTTCCCGCCGGCCGCGTCGTCCGCGCCGCCGTTACCCGGTTTCCGTTACTTGTAGTGCGCCGTGGGCGGGGTCGCCGACGGGGAGTCCGCCTTCAGGGTCGCGGACAGCCACTTGGTGTACGAGGCCTGCCAGCCGCCGCTCTTGCGGTAGTCCACGAGTACCTGGTTGACCCGGCGTACCAGATCGTCGGCGCCCAACTTCATCGCCACGCCGTAGTAGTCCTCGGTGAAGGTCTTGCCCTTCAGTTCGACCGTCGGGTCCTGCGCCGCCTGGCTGGCGGCGAGCGCGCCGTCGGTCACCACGGCGTCGACCTGACCGAGCTGCAGCCGCACCAGGCAGTCGAGTTGGTTGGGCACGGTGGTGGTGATGTCGGCGGAGGCGGTGAGCGCGCCCGCCTTCTTGTCGGCCGACAGCTTGTCGTACGCCGTCGAGCCCGCCGCCGAGCAGATCCGCTTGCCCGCCAGCGTCTCGCCGTACCCCTTGATGTCCGAGGTCTTGGGGGCCAGTACCTGCTGCCCGGTCAGGAAGTAAGGGGCCGAGAAGGCCACGTCCTTGAGGCGGGAGCAGGTGATCGTCATGGTGCGCACCACCATGTCGACCTGACCTGACTTGATCGCGGGGATGCGCTGGTTGGTGGGGATGGCGTGGAAACGGACGGCGTTCGGGTCGCCGAGGATCTCCCTCGCGATCTCGTGCGCGAGATCGATGTCGAAGCCCTCCAGGTCGCTGCTCTTCGCCGTGTTGTTCGGATCGCGGTAGCCCCAGCGGTAGCTGTTCTGGTCGACGCCGACCGACAGATAGCCGCGCTGTTTGATGGCCGTGATCGTCTTGCCGCTGTCGTCGGAGGACGGGGAGGGGCTCTGGTCCTGCGGGTCGGTGCACGTGTCGGCCCTGGCCTGGACGGCCTGGCCCACGCCCTGGCCGCCGGTGCCCGTGCTGCCGTCCCCGCGGGCGCTGCTCAGCGGCAGCAACAGGGCGAAGACCGCGGTGACGACCAGGGCGAGGGCCATCGCACCCACGCCGCCCCAGCCCTTCAGGCTCGCCCTCAGACGTCGTGCGGTCATCGCCATGCCCCCTTTCACCGCTCCCCCTCTCACCGGTACTCCGAAAGCCTGCGTCCGATGCCCAGCAGGGCGCCCGCCGCGGCCAGCACCGCGAGGACGGCCGCGCCCGCGGGGAGCCCGCTCATCGCGTCCCGGCCGTTGCCGGCCGACTGCTTGAACTCACTCTCCTCGTGCGTCAGCGCCGCCGCGAGGTTGGTGTCCACGCCGTCGAAGCACTCACCGGTCGGCTTGTCGGCCGCCGAACCGATCACCTTGTTCAAAGCGCCCTGGTAGTCGCCCGAGTCGTCGGCCGTGCGGGCCTCCTGGTGGCGGGACTTCCAGACCTTCATGTTGGCCGTCGCGGCCTCGACGGGCTTCTTGCCCGCCGTGTCGTCGGCGAGGCCCTCGGCCACCGCCAGGCCCTTGGTGAGGGTCTTCATGTCCTGCTGGAAGTCGTAGTCGTAGAGGTCCATGACCTCCGTCGCGGACACCTGCTTGGTCTCCGCGCCCCGGCTGACCAGCGTCAGGTTCTCGTTGCCCCGCGCCTTCAGGGAGGCGATCCGGGCGTCGTGCAGCACGTTCAGAGAGCGGACCCCGTGGTCGTACGAGGAGTTCAGCCCGGCCCGGGCCACGCTGTGCCCGACCACCAGCCAGAGCAGCACCACCGCGGAGGCGGCCGTGGCGGCGACCAGTCCCTGGTTCAACACCCGGTTCGTACGGTGGTAATGGCGTCGCTGGGCCCAGATGAGCCCGCCGAGCGCGAGGACGCCGAGACCGATCGCGGCCCACGGATAGGGCTTCGCGTCGGCGTAGTCGGCGCTCAGCCGGGCGTTCTCCCGCTTGTAGAGATCCTCGGCCGCGGGGAGCATCTGCTGCTGCATCTTCTCGTTCGCGTACCGCAGATACGCGCCGCCCAGCGGGTAGCCCTGCCGGTTGTTGGCGCGGGCCCGCTCGATCAGGCCCTTGTACTCCGGCAGCAGCTTGTTGAGCTTGGCGATCGTGTCCGTGGACGGGGATCCCGGGTCGGAGTTGGCGGCGGCGGTGATGAGCCCCTGCGCGGCCGTCCGGATGTCCTTCTCGTACCGGTCGCGGGTGTCCGCGCTCTCCTGGCCGCCCGCGAGGAACCCGCTGGAGGCCGCGGTGTTGGCGTCCGCGAGCGAACGGTAGATGTCCGCGGCGCCGGCGCTCAGCGGCTGGCTGCTGTGCAGTACGTCGTCCGCCGCGCTCGAACGTTCCGTCATCTGCCAGGCGGTGACCGCGCCGAACGCGACGACCAGGAGGGTGAGGACGGCGCCGATGAGACGCAGCCGGCCCGGTTCCGTCGTCGCCGCGGCGCGCAGACGGTCCACGCCCTCCGCCCAGGCCGTGCGGCGTGCGGGGGCGGTGTCGGGCGCGGCGGGTCTGCCCGGTGGCGAGGGGGGCCCGGACCGCGGCGCCGTCGCTGTCGCCGTCGCGCCGTACTGGGCCGCTGCCGCGCCGGACTGCGGCGGGACGGCCGGCATCGTGGGCGTGGCCGGCTGCCCCGGTGGCGCCGTGCCCTTTGGCGGCTGTGTCACTTGACCTCCCCCATGGTCATCCGTCGGTCACCTCCCCCGCGTGCGCGGGAGCACGAAGAGAGGTGCACGGCCGCAAGTATCGCCGCCGGGACTGACATCCGCACAGGCCTTGACTCGATCTTGTTCGGATTGCAGCCCACCCTTCGTACAGCGGTGGCCCGTTCGGACGGCAGCGCGATGCGCGGGCGCTCCGCGCTGTCCCCCTGACCATGAATACGCCGCCTGTGTGTGTTCGGTTCCCTTTCGAATGTGCCGGTATTGGGGTGTGTGCGAGGGGTGGTCCTTTTGGGTGCGGCCGGTGGGGCCGTTCGCGCGGTTCCCCGCGCTCCTGGGCCGCGGGGCTGCGCCCCCGGCCCCCATCAAACGCCGGACGGCCCCAGGCTTTCAGGGGCGCGGGGAACCGCGCGACCAGCCCCCACGCACCCGCAGCCGACAGGACCACCCGGGGTCTGGGGGGAAGCCCCTCAACCCCCCTCGTAGAAGGCCCGTACGCGGGTGTGGACCTCGGTGGGGGCTTGGATGTGGTCCAGGCCCAGGAGGGCGGCGCCCAGCACGGGGCGGGACGAGATCACCTGGGGGACCGCCTTGGGGGCCTGGGCCGAGAGGAGTTCGCGGATCCGGTCGTCGAGTTGGGGATGGCGGGCGGCAAGGACACCGCCCCCCAGGAGGACGGGGGTCTCCTCGGCGAGGAGATCGAGGCGGGTCAGAGCGACCGTGGCCATCGCGACGACCTCGTCCGCGAGCCGGTCCACGAGAGCGCGAGCGACCTCGTCACCCTCCGCCGCCGTCGCGAACAGCACCGGAGTCAGTTCGTGCCGGCGGTCGTGCTCGATGTGCTCCAGGTGCAGCGCCTCGATCAGGGCGTACATGGAGGACAGACCGAAGTGGGCCGGGAGGGTGTGGGACAGGGCCGTGGGCCCGCCCCGGCCGTCCTCCGCGCGGGCCGCGAACCACAGGGCCTCCTCCGCCAGGCCCCAACCACCGCCCCAGTCCCCGGAGATCCGGCCGAGCGCCGGGAAACGGGCGGTGCGGCCGTCGGGCCGCATGCCGACACAGTTGATGCCCGCGCCGCACACCACGGCGACCCCGCGCGGCTCCGCTATCCCGGCGCGCAGGATCGCGAACGTGTCGTTGCGCACCTCCACGCTCGTGCCCCACGCGCGCGCGTGCAGCGCGGCCGCCAACTGCTCCTCCTCCACCGGGAGATCGGCGTTGGCGAGGCAGGCCGAGACATGGGCCACGGAGTCGACGCCCGCCTCGGCGAAGGCGTGGGCGACGGCCTCGCCCACGGCGTCCACGGCCGTGGCGACCCCGACCACCGGCGGCCGGAATCCCCCGCCGCGCGCGGCCCCGACCACCCGCCCGTCCACGGACACGACCGCGACGTCGGTCTTGCTGTTCCCCGCGTCGATGGCCAGGACCATGCCCGCAGGGCCGGATCCGGCGGCCGTCCCGGCGCCGGGTCCGGATGACGTCATGCCCACGCGAGGTGCTCCCGGTTGTGCGCGATCAGTTGGTCGGTGAGGGCGTCGGCGTACTCGTACTGGCCGATGAGGGGGTGGGCGAGGAGGGTCCGGAAGACCCGGTCGCGGCCGCCGCGCAGGGCGGCTTCCAGGGCCAGGTCCTCGTAGGACGTCACGGCCGCCATCAGCCCCGCGTACAGGGGGTCGACCGGCAGGACCGGCAGTGGCGTCGGGCCGTGCGGGCCGACGGCCGCCTGCACCTCGATCACCGCGTCGTCCGGGAGGAAGGGCAAGGTGCCCTTGTTGTAGGTGTTGACCACCTGGTACGGGCTGCCGCCCCCGCCGAGCAGCGCGGCGGCGAGGTCGACGGCCGCCTCGGAGTAGTACGCGCCGCCCCGCTTGGCGAGCAGCTCCGGCTTCTCGTCGAGCGCCGGATCGCCGTACATCTTCAGCAACTCCCGCTCCATCGCGGCGACCTCCGCCGCCCGTGACGGCTTCGTGCGCAGCTCTCGTACGACCTCGTCGTGCGCGTAGAAGTAGCGCAGGTAGTAGGAGGGGACCACGCCCAGGCGGTCCACGAGGGTGCGCGGCAGGCGCAGGTCGTCGGCGATCGTGTCGCCGTGTTCGGCCAGCAGCTTCGGCAGGACGTTCTCGCCCTCGGGGCCGCCGAGGCGCACCCCGGTCTCCCAGCTGAGGTGGTTGAGACCCACATGGTCCAGATGGACGTCCACGGGGGCGACCCCGAGCATCCCGGCGAACTTCCGCTGGAAACCGATCGCCACATTGCACAGCCCGACCGTCCTGTGGCCCGCCTGGAGCAGCGCGCGCGTCACGATCCCGACCGGGTTGGTGAAGTCGATGATCCAGGCGTCGGGGTTGGTACGGCGGACGCGCTCCGCGATGTCCAGCACCACCGGCACCGTGCGCAGCGCCTTCGCCAGACCGCCCGCGCCCGTCGTCTCCTGGCCGATGCAGCCGCACTCCAGCGGCCAGGTCTCGTCCTGCCGGCGGGCCGCCTGGCCGCCGACGCGCAGCTGGAGCAGGACCGCGTCGGCGCCCTCGACGCCCGCGTCCAGGTCGGAGGTCGTGACGATCCGGCCGGGGTGCTCCTGCTTGGCGAAGATGCGTCGCGCCAGGCCGCCCACCAGCTCCAGGCGGTCTGCGGCCGGGTCGACGAGGACCAGTTCCTCGACGGGCAGGGTGTCCCGCAACCGGGCGAAGCCGTCGATGAGTTCGGGTGTGTAGGTCGACCCTCCGCCGACCACGGTGAGTTTCATGTGTGTCAACCCTTCACTCCGGTGAGCGTGACGCCTTCGACGAACGCCTTCTGTGCGAAGAAGAACACGAGGATCACGGGGGCCATGACCAGCACGGTCGCGGCCATGGTGAGGTTCCAGTCGGTGTGGTGCGCGCCCTTGAACGACTCCAGGCCGTAGGAGAGGGTCCAGGCGCCGGGGTTCTCGGAGGCGTAGATCTGCGGGCCGAAGTAGTCGTTCCAGGCGTAGAAGAACTGGAAGAGGCCCACGGCGGCGATACCCGGCTTCGCCATCGGCAGGACGACCTTCAGCAGGGTCTTCAGGTCCCCGCAGCCGTCGACCTTCGCCGCGTCGAGGTACTCGTTCGGGATGGTCATCAGGAACTGGCGGAGCAGGAAGATGGAGAACGCGTCACCGAAGGCCATCGGGATGATCAGCGGCCACAGCGTGCCGGACAGGTCCAGCTGTTTCGCCCAAAAGAGGTACATCGGGATGATGACCACCTGCGGCGGCAGCATCATCATCGAGATGACCAGCATCAGTGACAGGTTCCGGCCGCGGAAGCGGAACTTGGCGAGGGCGTACGCGACGGGGATCGACGACACGACCGTCAGGACGGTGCCGGCACCGGCGTACAGCAGGGTGTTCTTCCACCAGGTGAGGAAGCCGGGGGTGTCGAAGACCTTGTGGTAGTTGCCCCACTCCCAGGTGTGCGGGATGAGATCGCGGCTGAGTGCCTGCGAGTCGCTCATCAGGGAGGTCAGGAAGACGAAGACGAAGGGGAGGACGAAGAAGAGGGCGGCGGCCACGCCCAGGGCGTGGATCGCGACCCACTCCAGGAGCGCCTTGCGGCGGGCGGTGCGCTCGGCGGGCGAGACCGGGGCCCGCAACTCCACGGGCTTGTCGAGTACTTGTGTCATGGCTGTCAGTCACCTGCCTGGATGAGACCGCCCCGGCGCCGCATCAGGAACGCGGTGAACACCATGGACAGGGCGAAGAGCACGAGCGCGACCACACAGGCGGAGCCGTAGTCGAAGCGCTGGAAGCCGAGGTTGTAGACGAGCTGCGGCAGGGTGAGCGTCGACTTGTCGGGGTAGCCGGGCTCGAACTGCGTACCGGCGCCCTGGATGACGCCCGACGCGACCTTCCCGGCGATCAGTGGCTGGGTGTAGTACTGCATGGTCTGGATCACGCCGGTGACCACGGCGAACATCACGATCGGCGAGATGTTCGGCAGCGTGACGTACCGGAACCGCTGCCAGGCCGAGGCGCCGTCCAGCTCCGCCGCCTCGTACTGCTCCGTCGGTACGTCGAGCAGCGCGGCCATGAAGATGACCATCAGGTCGCCGATGCCCCACAGGGCCAGCAGGGTGAGGGCCGGCTTGGACCAGCTGGGGTCGTTGAACCAGCCGGGGGCCGGGATGCCGACCTTCTCCAGGATCGAGTTGACCGGTCCCGTACCGGGGTTGAGGAGGAAGGCGAAGGCCATCGTGGCGGCGACGGGCGGGGCGAGGTAGGGGAGGTAGAAGAGGGTGCGGAAGACACCCGTGCCCGTCTTGATCTTCGTGATCAGCAGGCCCACGCCGAGTCCGAAGACGACCCGCAGGCTGACCATGACCAGCACCAGCCACAGGGTGTTGCGCAGTGCGGGCCAGAACAGCGGGTAGTGCTCGAAGACGTAGGTCCAGTTCTTCGTCCCGCTCCACGTCGGCGGTTTGAAGCCGTCGTAGTGCATGAACGAGAAATAGACGGTCGAGAGCAGCGGATAGGCGAAGAAGACCGCGAAGCCGATCAGCCACGGCGACATGAAGGCGAGGGTGCGCAGCGCCGATCGGCGCCGCTTCGATGCGAGGGTGACGGTGCTCATGTCCGTGCCCGTCTGCTACTTCGCCTGCGCGATGTCCGTGTCGATCTGCGCGGCGGTCGTCTGCAGACCCGCCTTCAGATCCTTCGCCTTGCCGCTCTCGTAGTCGTATCCGAACTGCTGGATCGTCACGAGGTAGGTGCCGCCGTTGATGGACGCGGGAGTCGTCGTCGAGTTCGGGTTCGAGGCGATGTCCAGGAACGTCTTGAAGCGCGGGTCGTACTTCAGCTTCGGCGACTTGAGCGCGGCCAGTGTGGAGGGGACATTGTGAATGGCGTTGGCGAAGCCGACCACCGCGTCCGTGTCCGTGGTCATGTATTTGACCAGTTCCCAGGCCGCGTTCTGCTTCTTGCTGGTGGCCGCGATACCCGCGATGGTGCCGGTGATGTAGCCCTTGCCGTACTGGTCGGCCTGGTCGTCGGGAACGGGCAGCGGGGCGACCCCGATCTCGAAGTCCGGCTTGGCGTCCTCGGCCATGCCGAGCCGCCATTCGCCGTCCAGCTGCATGGCGACCTGGCCGGTGTGGAAGGGGTGCTTGGGGCCCCATTCGTCACCGAGCTTGGAGCGGTACTTCTCCAGCTTCTGGTAGCCGCCGAGTTCGTCGACGAGCTTCTTCTGGAGGGTGAATCCGGCGGTGAAAGCGGGGTCCTTGGCGAGGTTCGACTTGCCGCTGCTGTCGAAGTACGTCGGGGAGAACTGGCCGAAGTAGTGCTCGGTGGTGGACTCCCAGCCGTGGTAGTTCGGCATGAAGCCCAGCTGGGAGTAGGAGTCGCCCTTGGAGACGGTGAGCTTCTTCGCGTCCGCCTCGAATTCGGACCAGGTCTTCGGGGGGCTGGAGATCCCGGCCTTCTTGAATTCGTTCTTGTTGTAGTAGAGGCCGTACGCGTCACCGAGCAGCGGAACCGTACAGCGGTTTCCGTCGAACTGGGTGTACTCGTTCATCGCCTTCGGGAAGGTCGTCGCCGGGTCGATTCCCGCCTTCTTGAAGAAGGGGTTGAGATCGACAAGGGCGCCGGAGGAGCAGAACTTGCCCACGTTGTTGGTGGTGAACGAGGAGATCACGTCGGGAGCCTTGTCGCCGCCGGAGCGCAGGGCCTGGTTGATCTTGTCGTCGGTCATGTTGGCGACGATGTTGACGTGGATGTTGGGGTGCGTCTTCTCGAAGCCCGCGACCAGGGCCTTCACGCCCGCGATCTCGCCGGGCGCGCTCCAGGCGTGCCAGAAGTTGATCGTCGTGTCCTTGGAGGCGTCGTCGCTCGCGCCCGAGGACGACTGGCCGGTGCAGGCGGTGGTGAGGAGGGCGAGCGAGGCGGAAGCGGCGAGAGCAGTGGCGACTTTCCTGGATATTCCGGGCATGACAGGGTCTCCCTACGGCAGGGCGGCGGTGGTGGTGTTCGCGGGACGGTTCGCGGGACGGGGTCGGTCGAGGGGTGGGACTCAGCGGGAGGTGTCGAAGACCTCGTCGCGGGTGGCCGCCAGCGCGCTTTCCAACGCGCCGCGCAGCACGGGGTGTTCGTGTACGTCGCCGACCACGAGGCGCGGTCGGGAGGCGGCCAGCTCCTCCAGCTCGGCCTGCACCAGGACGCGCAGCGGTTCGCCGCCGGCGGTGAGCGAGGCGCCGCTGAGCACGACGAGTTCGGGGTCGAGCACGGAGACGAGTGAGGCGAGACCGGTGGCGAGACCGGTCGCGTACGTCTCCAGGAGCCGCAGGTGCGGCCCCTCGTTGATGCGGGCGGCCTGTTCGACGAGGGCGGCGGCGACCTCGGCGTAGGGCCCGGTCGGCACCGGCTGGATGCCCAGCTCGCGGGCGAGCTTGGGAATGGCCTGGGAGCCGGCCAGCTCCTGGTATCCACCGCTGTTGGCCTTGGTCACCTGGCGTACGAGGGGTGCGCCGGGCACGGGCAGGAAGCCGACCTCGCCCGCGCCGCCGGTCCAGCCGCGATGCAGTCGGCCGCCGAGGACGAGGGCGGCGCCGAGGCCGCCCTCGTTCCAGAGCAGTACGAAGTCCTCGTGTCCGCGCGCCGCCCCGAGCCGCTGCTCGGCGATGGCCACGAGGTTGACGTCGTTCTCGTACTCGACGGGCATCGGCAGCGCGGCCGCGAGTTCGTCGAGGAGGCTGGGGGAGTGCCAGCCGGGCAGGTGGGAGGCGTACCGCAGACGGCCGGTGTTGGGGTCGAAGGCGCCGGGTGTGCCGATGACGAGCCGGTGGACGTCGCCGCGGGCCAGCCCCGCCGCCTTCACCGCGCCGTCGAGGGCGTCGGTGACCTGGCGTACGACGGGCTGCGCGGGGTGCCGGCCGGGGGTGATCAGCTCGTACTCACCCACCGTCTTCCCCGTCACATCGGCGACGGCGGCGAGGATGCGCTCGGGCGTGACGTCCAGGCCCGCCGCGTGGGCGGCCCTCGGATTGACGGCGTACAACTGGGCGTTGGGGCCCGGCCGCCCCTCGCTCGTGCCGGTGGCCAGCACGAGTCCGGCGGCTTCCAGCCGGGCGAGGAGCTGGGAGGCGGTGGGCTTGGACAGCCCGGTCAGCTTGCCGATCCTGGTCCGCGAGAGCGGTCCGTGCGCGAGCAGCAGATCGAGGGCGGCGCGGTCGTTCATGGCGCGCAGGACGCGCGGGGTGCCCGGCGTACCGGCGGATCCTGCCATGTTTGTCGACACCTGCCTTTCAACTGCCCAGTCGCTCAGCTTCCCAGGGTGGCCGCGGGGAAGTCCACTGCAAGATCATTGTTAGGAAAGTTTCCTATTGGTGGGAGGAAGGTAGGCCGAGGGCCGCGGAGGCGTCAAGAGAAACCGCCCGCGAGGCAACAGAGTCGTTACCTGGGCCGGAGGTCCGCATCCTCGCCCCGGACTTCCCCGGACGCACGAAGTCGCCCCCGCCGCAGACGAATCCGTCTGCCGCGGGGGCGACTTGGGGTGAGTCGGGGAGGACCCCGTCCTCGGTTACCTCACGTCGACGTAGTCGCCCGTGGCCGTCGCGGCGCCCGTGGTGGTGGTGCCCGCGAAGCTGTAGCGGTACGAACCGTCGGCGGAGGCCTTGACCGTGGTGGTCAGGGCGCCCTTGGTGCCGGAGGTCACGGTCTTGACCGTGGTGTAGGCCTTGGCGTTCTTGGCCTTGAACTGGAGGGCGACCCGCTGGCCCGTGTAGCCGGTGTAGGTGGTGGTGTCCCAGTCTGCGCGGGTCAGGGCGCCCTTGACGGTGAGGGTCCTGCCCTTCTTCACCGGCTCGGGGGTGGCGTCGGTGGTGAGCTTGGCGGCGCGCTTGACCTGGACGGAGCCGAGGGGGCCCCAGAGGTCGAAGCCGTACTCCGTGCTGACGTGACCGTCGGAGGCGTCGTTGTCCTGGGACGTGCGGCCGTAGAAGCCGGCGGCCTTCCAGGTGGTGGCGTCCGCCGCCTCGTACAGGTAGTCCTGCGGGGCGAGGGCGATGACCTCCGTGCAGGACTCCGTGACCGTGGTGGCGGTCGTGGTCGTCGCGGTGCAGCTCGGGGCGGCGTCGGGCTCCATCTCGTTGTAGATCTTCGAGAGGGAGGCGCCGCGGTAGAGCGTGATGCCCGCGGCGCTCGTCTTGTAGTCGATGACGAGATCGGCCGGACGGGTCAGGGTGTACGTGATCGGAACCTTCACCGTGCTGGTGGTGCCGACAACGATCGCCTTGCCGTTGTTGACCACCACGTTGGAGAAGGTGAGGTCCGGCGTGGCGGCCGACGCGGACGGCACGACCAGGGCGGACAGGGCCAGGGCACCGGAAACGGCGGCGCCTATGGCGAACTTGCGCATGGATTCCCCACATTCGAAGCGGGCCCCTGGGCGTGTAGCTCCAGAACAAGGGCCGCTGTTGGGGCGACAGTAGACGGCCGCCGGATGTGGCTGAAATGCGGGGGGCATGTGAAAGGCGTTAAATTCCGCGGCGGCCTTCAGGCGCATCACGGCTTCGTCACGATCGTCTGACGTGCAGGTGGGAGGGGTGCGGGACTTTGAGGTGATCTGCCCCGTGGGGAACGCTGATGCGCCCTCAAGAGGGGGGCGGCAGAGCCGATATCCGGTCACCTTCACAGGTTCCTGTTCCTAGGATCCGGCCACATGAGGGTGAACCGTTGGGGGAGGTTGTTGGCGGCTTTCTGGCGGGCCGCCGCGGGGCTGTGCATCCCGCTCATGGCGATCCAGCTGATTTTCGGGCTCTGGGACGACGGCTTCTCGTGGGCGGGCGTGGGCCGGCGGTCGGCCGACTGTCTTCTGGCCTGGGGGACCGTGAGTCTCGTATGGGCGGTGGTGGGGTGTCTGCTGTTGTCGAGGCGGGCGCGTGAGGCAGGCGTTCCGCTCGGGGTGGAGGCTCTCGCCGAGCGACAGACGTATCTGCTGCGTCCGGCGGAGGCCGCGGACGGGTGGCAGGAGCGAGTCCGTACGGAACTCACGGCGTCCGAGCGGGTGTTCCTCGTGGCCGAGAAGGGCCGGGAGGAGATCCGGTTCCGGTGGCGGCTGGGGCGGCGTGCGGAGGTGTACGCGTGGGGGGCGATGGTCTTCGACGCGACCTCGGGGACCGTCCTTCTCGACGTGCGGGACGGGGAGCACAACCTGGGGGTGGCGGGGCTGAGGAAGGGGTCGGCCTTCGGTGTGGTGTGCCGGACGGTGGGCCTGGGCGGACTTGTGGCCGTCGGCCCGGTCGCCCCGATCGAGCCGGATCTCTCGCCTTTTGAGGACAACTCCGCTTGAGGTCAACTCCCCTTGAAGGGGAGAGGGGTTCAGGTGGATGAACTGGCGAAGACCGCTGTGTCGAGTGTGGGGTACGGCGCGGGGAGCGGGAGCGGATCGCCCAGGTCGACCTTGATCTCGGAGTCGTAGTACGCCTTGGTGGGGTCGTCACCGGGGAGGATCGGGTCCGTATAGCAGTGGGCCGTCTTCGTGTCGCGGTTGATCAGGACGTAGACGGGGACGCCTGCGGCGGCGTGGGTGCGCAGTCTGGGGCCGGTGTCCGTCTCGTGATTGGTGGAGGTGACCTCGCCGACCAGGGCGATCATGTCGATGGGGTACCAGCCCTTGTGGGCTTTGAGGTACGACTCGTCGAGCTCGGTGGGCTCGCGGCGTAGGGCATAGAAGTCCGGAATGAGTAGGGACATGGTCAGGCCGTCCTTGTCGGCGGCCCGATAGCCGTTCCCCATGCCCACGAGGTGCCCGGCTGAGTCGAACTGAACGGCGAGCTTGAAAGCTCCGTTGTTGTGCTTGTGGTTCGGCTGCGGCGGCACGATGGCCATCCCCTCGACGTACTCGGGTCGAATCGGCGCCACCGACGCCTTTTCGATCGCGATCAACAGATCGATGGGGTCCTGCCTCGTCATGACCGGCTCCGTGATGGGTTCGGCGCTCATCGCTGTTCTCCTCGCCACGTCGATGCCAGGCTACGCCCGTGCTGGGTGCCCCGGCAGAACGATGGGCCGCCCCTGGATGCCTTCGGACCTGGGAACTCCGTACGCATTCATTCGAAGGAGCGTGCCGAACCGTTACGGCGGCCAGGGTGTAGTACATGCGAGGGGGCGACCCCCGGAACACCCGGGTGCCGCCCCCTCGCACGTACGGCCAGGACCTACTTCGGCGCGCTCGACGCGGCCGGGGCCGAGGCGGGGGCCGGGATGGGGGCGGTCGCCTCCGACTGGGGAGAGGCCGGGTTGCCGAGGACCGACGGGGCCGCCACCGCGGCGGTCGGGTCGACGGGCTCCTCCTCCAGAGGTGCCGTGGGGCCGCCCACGATGCGGATGTCCGCGGCGTCGAAGGCGCGCTTGATGCGCCAGCGCAGCTCGCGTTCGACGCTCATCGCCTTGCCGGGCATGGTCTTCGCTGAGACGCGGACGACCATCGAGTCGAGGAGCACGCTGTCGAGGCCCAGGACCTCGATCGGGCCCCACAGGCGCTCGTTCCAGGGCTCTTCCTTGGTCATCGCCTCGGCGACCTCGTCGAGGGTGCGCTTCACCTTGTCCAGGTCCTCGTTCGAGCGGACCGTGACGTCGACGCCGGCCGTGGCCCAGCCCTGGGAGAGGTTGCCGATGCGCTTGACCTCGCCGTTGCGGACGTACCAGATCTCGCCGTTGTCGCCGCGCAGCTTCGTCACGCGCAGGCCCACCTCTATGACCTCGCCGGAGGCGACCCCCGCGTCGATCGTGTCGCCGACGCCGTACTGGTCCTCAAGGATCATGAAGACGCCGGAGAGGAAGTCCGTGACCAGGTTGCGGGCGCCGAAACCGATCGCCACACCCGCGACACCGGCGGAGGCCAGCAGCGGGGCCAGGTTGATCTGGAACGTGCCCAGGATCATCAGCGCGGCGGTGCCCATGATCAGGAAGGAGGCGACCGAGCGGAGGACCGAGCCGATCGCCTGCGAGCGCTGCCGGCGGCGCTCGACGTTCACCAGCAGGCCGCCCAGGGCCGTGCCGTCGACCGCCTGGACCGTGCGGGTCATGCGATCTATCAGCTTGGTGATCGCCCGCCGCACCACCACTCTCAGTACCCCCGCGATCACCAGGATCAACAGGACGCGCAGACCGATCGCCAGCCACGTGGACCAGTTCTGCTCGACCCAGCTGGCGGCGTTGGTCGCGCTCTGCTGGGCGTCCTGAAGCGTGGCGGTCGTCGGGTCCGTCGTCGCCGAGGGGGACGGCGACGGGGTGGACCCCGAGGCCAACAGGGCGGTCAAGAACACGGAAGGTACCTCCAGGTGTAGCGGTCCGCCCGCGGCTCGGGGACATGTGAGGGCAGCGGCGGGCAGAACCACCACACTAACGGGGCAACGCGCGAGGCTCGTTGCAATGTTCGAGGGAGAGACCGTACTCACCTGGGGATGAAAGAGGGTGTGGTCGAAAACACTCCCAGCCCGTTACCGGGACATGGTGGCGCTTCCACCAGGCAAGAGGGGAGACTGACTGCAGATCGTCCCGGCGCGAGCCACGCGCCGCCGGCGTACAAGGAGGCATCCGTGCCGCACGTCCTGGTCCTCAACGCGTCGTACGAGCCACTCGGCGTCGTACCGCTCCGCCGCGCGCTCGTCCTCGTCCTCGAGAACAAGGCCATCTGCCTCGAGGAATCCGGCGCCTTTATGCACAGCGCAACCGTTACTGTCCCCGCGCCCAGCGTGGTCCGGCTGAAGAGGTTCGTACGGGTCCCTTACCGGGGGCCCGTTCCGCTGACCCGTCGGGCACTGTTCGCCCGCGACGGCGGCCGGTGCATGTACTGCGGTGGCGTCGCAACCAGCGTCGACCACGTCATCCCGCGCTCCCGCGGAGGTCAGCACGCCTGGGACAACGTGGTGGCGTCATGCCGCCGCTGCAACCACACCAAGGCCGACCGCCACCTGGTCGAGATCGGCTGGCGCCTGCGCCACAAACCCGCCCCGCCGACGGGGCTCGCCTGGCGCATCATCGGAACGGGGCATAGGGACCCGCGCTGGCTGCCCTACCTGCAGCCGTACGGCGCGGAGGATGCGATGGCCCGGATCGACGGCATTTCCGCCTGACGATCCGGGCCTTTGTGTTCCCCCGGCCCCGGTACCCGTAGTCCGCCCCGTGCGGCCCCGCTCAGCCGCGGGGTCCTTCGGGGCGGGCGCCGCGCACCGCGTAGAGTGCCGAGCCCAGTACGTAGAGTGCGAGGGCGGCGGCCCAGGCGCCGGCCTGTGGGCCCGGCTGCATGGGCCAGGTGAGGATTGTCTCCCCGCTCATGCGCGGCGAGGCGGCCGACAGGTACACGGCGCTGAAGTACAGCATCGTCGGCATCCAGCTCGCCCGGGCGCCGAACAGCACCGCCCCGGCCGCCGTGATGCCGACGGCGCCCAGTGTGTTGCGGACCATCCCCGCCGAACCGAACACCTGTGCTTGTCCGGGTACGGCGAGCGCGAGCACCGTCGCCGCGAGCGCGGTGAGGACCAGCAGATGAGCCAGGCGTCTCGGCCACCAGGGGCGTACGGCGGTGTCGTCCAGGTCCCGCGCGTAGGAGTGGAGGCTCAGCCCGATCGCCGCCGAGGCCAGCAGCGGGGCGAGGGAGAGCAGCGGGACCCTGCGGTACGGGTCGAGGAAGGCGTCCGGGCGGCCCGCCACCCAGAGGGTGAGAAGGGCGGCACAGGCGAACGCGGCCAGGGTGGTCGGGAGGGCGCGGGAGCGGGCGTAGAGGGCGAGCCCGGTCGGCGGGGTGACGCTGCGCGGGGAGTTCACAGGGACGGGACCTCGCTCGGGTTCGGGTCGCAGTCGTGAGCCGTGGCGAAGTAGCGGCTGAGCAGGGCGCGGCGCTCGTCGCCGGTCATGGCGGTGAGGTGCGCGTACGCCTTGTCCTCGGCGCGGAACGTCGCGAGTTCCTTCGTGTCACCCTGCCGCCGGGCGACCGCCACACTGTGCTTGCGCAGGTCTTCCTGACCGGAATCCGGGGCCAGCCAGCGCAGGACCACCGTGTCGGTGACCCGCACCCGCTGCGCGGACGGCGGCTCCTCGCACTCCGGGCGGACCAGCAGCACGGCGGCCTCCCAGGCGTACCGCTGCGGATCGGTCACCTTGCCGCGGACGGCGCTCCAGCCGAACGGGGTGAGCATCGGCAGTTGTGCCTCGTCCTCGCGCGGGGAGCGCGGCAGGTCCTCGAAGCGCACCGGCAGGTTCCGCACGCCCTTCAGCCGGCCGGTGAGACCGGACAGCGCGTGGGCCACGTCCGGCAGCATGCCCGGGTGGACGGCGTTGACGCAGACACGCGGGGTGGTGGAGTCGTCGCACACCTGGCGGTGGGC
Organism: Streptomyces sp. NPDC107454; assembly: GCF_055582885.1. NCBI lineage: Bacteria > Bacillati > Actinomycetota > Actinomycetes > Kitasatosporales > Streptomycetaceae > Streptomyces > Streptomyces sp. NPDC107454. Next base: position 234,253 of record NZ_JBVJPA010000001.1, read on the forward strand.
GAGCGGGTTGTCGCGCAGCATGCCGTCGCCCGTGTGGACCAGGACGACCGCGGCGCCGACCGCGATCGCGAGCGGCAGCAGCGCGGTGGCCCGGCGGTACGAGGCATGGGCCAGGGCCGCGGTCGCGGCGAGCCCGGCCGGCCACAGGGCCGATACGAGCGGGTACCACCAGACCGGGACGTCGTCGTCGCCGACCAGGCTCAGGTAGGCGGGGGCGAGGCCGTGGAGGTCCGACTCGGAGAGACCGAGGGTGCCGTACAGGACGTATCCGCAGATCGCGAGCGTGGGAGCGGTCAGCCGCCAGGGCAGCAGCCGCCCGGCCACCTGACCGAGCAGCGTGCACGCGGCGATCGAGAGCGCGGCCCCGGCGAAGACGGTCGGGACCGGGCCGCCCGCCGACGCGTACGGCGCGCAGGCGAGCAGCACGCCGGCCACCGCCACGAGGTAGGCCGCCGCCAGCCAGCAGGCGAGCGGCAGGGCGGCCGTCAGGAGCTGGGCGAGCGGCGTACGAGCGGTCGAGGCCCGCAGTTCCGTCATCCGCAGCCGCCGTTCCCGGCCGCCCTGCCATGCGCCGGCCGCGAGCGCGAACGGAACGCCGATCACGCCGGCCGCGGTGCTCAGCTTGCCCGTCGTCACACCCCAACTGCCCTGCCACTGCGCCGATGTGGCGGCGAGCGTCCAGGCGAGAGCGAGCAGCAGCGCCCCGGCCGCACAGGGGGCGAACCCGCGCAGGGACTCGACCCGGAAGGGGTGGGGGGCGGAACCCGCTCTTTGGACGGAACCCGCTCTCCGGACGGAACCTACTCTCCGGGCGGGCGCCTCCGGGGGCGGCGCGTGCTCCCCGTGGGGCTGGATGCGTACGTTCACCGGGCTGCCCCCGTCGAGGCGCGGTGGCCGCGCAGGACCGTGGTGTAGCCGCGCTCGGTCGCGTTGCCGTCGGACTCGTGGCCGTCTGCGCCGAGGGCGGCGAGGGACTGGGGTGTCCCGCGGTAGGCGACGTGGCCGGCCTCGATCAGGGTGACGTCCGTGCAGGCCGCGGCCACGTCCTCCACCAGGTGGGTGGAGACGATCACCGTGGCGGTCCGGCCCAGCTCCCGCAGCAGCGCCCGGAACTCCACGCGCTGCTCGGGGTCCAGACCCGCGGTGGGTTCGTCGAGGAGCAGGACGCGGGGGTCGTTCACGACGGCCTGGGCGATGCCGACGCGCCGGATCATGCCGCCGGACAGCGTTTTGACCTTCGCGTCGATACGGTCGGCGAGCCCGACCCGGGCGACGGCGTGCTCGACCGCGGCCGGGGCGGCAGCGGCCGGTACCTCCTTCAGCCAGGCCACGTACGCCACGAACTCCCGCACCGTGAACCCCGGGTAGTACCCGAAGTCCTGTGGCAGGTACCCCAGTTCGCGGCGGACCGCAGCGCGCTTGTGCCGGTGACGGAGGTCGCTGCCGAGCATCCGCACCCGGCCCGCGGTGGGCTCCGCGATCGTCGCCAGGACCCGGATGAGGGAGGTCTTGCCCGCGCCGTTGGGGCCGAGCAGACCGTGGACGCCGGGGCCGAAGTCCAGGTCGACGGCGTCCAGCGCGGTGGTCCTGCGGTGCCGCACGGTCAGCCCCGAGACTCGTATGGAAGCGGTCGCGGCGCCCATGGCGTCGTCCGTCGTCGAAGTGCCGGGCCTGCCACGGGGGTTCACATCGTCTCCAGACGGTCGTACGCGGAACGGCGCGCGGCGAGGAGGAGGGCACAGAGCGCGGCCGCGGCGGCCCAGCCCCACTGCGGCGAGGCTCCGGTGAAGTAGAGGGAGAGTTGCTGCGCGAGACGGGCTGTCAGGCCGGGGTCGGGGGCCGTGAGGAGGGGCGCCGCAAGGGCGAGCAACCAGCCGCCGCCGACCACCGCGGAGGCGGTACGGCAGCTCACGTACCCGGACAGCGCCAGCGTGGCCAGTGTCAGGGCGAGCCCAGGCAGCAGCCAGGCGGCCGCCGCGGGTGCCTGTGGCAGGCGCGGGTCGGTGGCGGGGAGCAGCAGCCCCGCCAACGTCAGCAGCGGCACGCTCACCGCGAGTACGGCGGCCGTCCGCATCAGCATCAATCGCAGGCCGCCGGAGGGCGACGTCGCGACGATCTCGTGCAGTGGATCGGCGTGCCGCCCGTACGAGAGGGCGACCCCCGCCACGGGCACGACCGGAGCCACGGCCAGCAGCAACGGCCGTGTGCCGTCGAAGCCGCCGCCGTAGGCGAGCGCGAGCGCCCCCACGGCGACCAGCGCGACGGCCCCCGCCCAGGCGCCGCGCAGGGCGGGCCCGGCCGCCCAGAGGATCCGCCCGAGCCGCCCCCCGACGGCTCGGGGGCGCCTTGCGGCGGCGGGTGCGGTCGGTACGGTCGGTACGGGGGGTGCGGTCGGTACGGCGGGGACGGAAGGTGCGGTCGGCAAGGAGTGTGCAGTCGGTACGGCGGCGGGGGTCGGCGCCGACGCGGAGGGCGAGGCGGCCGTCGCGTGCCCGGCCGCCGTGGCCGGTGCCGACTCGAGTACCGCCGTCAGCACCGCGTCCCGCACCTCCGCGAGCACCGCCCCCGCCGCCCCCTCCCGGGCCGCGCGCGAGACCCGCGCGGCGCACGTGCCGCAGCCTTCCAGGTGTTTCTCCAGGGACCAGGCGTCCGTCTCCGGAAGGGAGCCGTCCGAGTAACGGGCGACGACGTCGTCGGACGCGTGCCAGCCGGTCATGCCGTGCCTCCCAGCAGCGAGGGGTCCAGGAACGGGGCCGAGGGCGGATTCAGGTGCGCGAGCGCCGCGCGGAGTTCCGCGCGGGCGCGCCTCGCCCGGGTCTTGACCGTGCCCTCCGGGATACCGAGCAGCCGGGCGGTCTCGCGGGTGGTCAGCCCGTCGACGACCGTGGCGCGCAGCACCTCGCGGAGTTCGGGCGAGATGCGGTCCAGGGCCGTGCCCACGTCCCCGTACTCCAGGCCCGCCAGCACGCGCTCCTCGGCGGAGGGCGCGGGCGCGGGCGCCGTGTACTCGACGCGCTCGGCCCGCTCCTGCACCCGCCGCGCGTCGACGAGCCGTCGTGCCGCGATCGTCCACAGCCAGCCGCCCGCCTCAGCGCCGCGGTGCGCGGCTGCCGACCGCCACACGGTCACGAAGGTGTCCTGCAACACCTCCCGCACGACCTCGGGATCGCCGCACCGCCGTGTCAGCCGTGTGTGCAGCCACCCGGCGTGCCGGTCGTACAGCGCGGCCATCGCCGCCGAGTCCCCGTCCGCCACGGCCCGCAGCAGCGCCGCGTCCGTCACGTCCTCCCGGTGGCCCCCCATGGGGCGGAACAGTCTCACACCCTGTCTATCGGCCCCCGCGAGCCCATCGGTTCACACCACGGCACATCGCTTTACGGCAGTCCCGAGCCGTCGCGAGCAGTCCTGAGCAGTGCCGAGCCGTCCGGCGCGCCGCGTCCCCCGCGCCGCGTCCCGCACGCCGCGTCCCGCACGCCGGCACTCGCGCGTGCCCGCGCGCCGTGTGGAGCGCTCCCGCGCCGGGTACGGTCTGTGACCAAACGCACCTTGTCCGTCCTCGTACGTCTGCCCCGGCGTCCGCTGGGTAGAGCTGCGGTAACCCGCTTCCCGCCGTACGACGACAAGGAGACCCCCGTGGCCGCATCGGCACACCTTCTGCTCTCGGCCCTCTCCAAACGCCCGACGGAGCCCTCCGTCGAGCCCCACGTATGCGTCTTCAGCGCCGAGGGCTCCTCCGCCGAACCGCCGCTGACCAGCGAACCTCCCCTCCCCGACGCCGAGCCGCTGACCAGCGAACCGCCGCTGGCCGACGCCGCGCACCTGACCAGCGAGCCCGTCTCCACCGGCGCCGCCACGGACATCTCGGGGGTATAGATGGCGCCTCGCCCGCCCGCGGACCGCTCGCCCGTCGGTTCCTCGCCGGCCGGCCCTCCCGACCCGCACGCACCGCTGGCGCGGCTCGCCGCACTGCACGGCGTCGCCACCTCCTACAGCCCCTCCCCGGACCGTACGGTCGCGGCCACGGACACCGCGGTCGCCCTGGCCCTGGCGGCGCTCGGCGTCGACGTGAGCACCCCGGACGCCGTCCGCGCGGCCCTCGCAGCCAAGGAGGCCGAGACACGGGAGCGGCTGCTGCCGCCGACGGTGGTGTGCTGGGGAAACAGCCCGCCCGCCGCGCTCGCCGGACTGCCGACCGGCACCCGGCTGCGCATCACCACCGAACAGGGCGAGACCCGCGCCGCCGCCGAGCAGCTCCCGCCCGGCGTCCACACCCTGCACGCCACCGCCCCCGACGGCCGCACCGCCGAGGCCCACCTCGTCGCCGCCCCCGCCCGGCTGCCCGCGCCGCCCGGACGCACGTACGGACTCCTCGTCCAGCTCTACTCCCTCCTCTCCCGGCACTCCTGGGGCATGGGCGACCTCGGCGACCTCGCCGAGCTCACCGCCTGGGCCGGCCGGGCGCTCGGCGCAGGATTCGTGCAGGTCAACCCCCTGCACGCGGCCGTACCCGGCATCCCCACCGACCCCTCCCCGTACCGGCCCTCCTCCCGCCGCTTCCCCGACCCGGTCCATCTGCGGGTCGAGGCCATCCCCGAGTTCGCCTACGTCGACGACCCGGACCGGGCAGGGGCGCTGCTGGAGCGCGCCGAGCGACTGCGCGAATCCGTGCTCCACAAGGGCGCGTTGATCGACCGCGACGCCGTGTGGGAACTCAAGCGCGAAGCGCTGGAACTGGTGCACGCGGTGCCGCTCGGCCCCGGCCGGCGCGCCGCCTACGTCGACTTCCTCGCCGAGGAGGGCGAGGCGCTGGAGGACCACGCCACCTGGTGCGCGCTCGCCGAGGCGTACGGCCCCGAGTGGCAGCGGTGGCCGGTGGGCCTGCGTGACCCGCGCTCACCCGAAACCACCCGCGCCCGCGGCGAGTTGATGGACCGCGTCGACTTCCACAGCCGCCTCGCCTGGCTCACCGACGCCCAGCTCGCCATCGCCCAGCGCTCCGCGCGCGACGCCGGGATGGCGGTGGGCCTCGTGCACGACCTCGCGGTCGGCGTGCATCCCGGCGGAGCCGACGCCTGGGCGCAGCAGGAGTACTTCGCGGCGGGCATGTCCGTCGGCGCGCCCCCGGACGCCTTCAACGCACGCGGCCAGGACTGGGGTCTGCCGCCCTGGCGCCCGGACCGCCTCGCCGCCTCGGGCTACGCCCCCTACCGCCGTCTTCTGCGCGCCCTCCTCCGGCACGCGGGCGCCCTGCGCATCGACCATGTGATGGGCCTGTTCCGGCTCTGGTGGGTGCCGCAGGGACAGCCGCCCACCGAGGGCACGTACGTCCGCTACGACGCCGAGGCCATGCTCGCGATCCTGGCCCTGGAGGCCTCGCGGGCCGGGGCCCTGGTGATCGGCGAGGACCTCGGCACGGTCGAGCCCGGCGTACGCGAGACGCTGCACGAGCGCGGGGTGCTCGGCACCTCGGTGCTGTGGTTCGAACGGGACTGGGACGGCGACGGGAAGCCCCTGCCCCCCGAGCGCTGGCGCCCCGACTGCCTGGCCACCGCCACCACGCACGATCTGCCGCCCACGGCCTCGCGGCTCACCGGCGACCACGTCGAACTCCGCGACCGGCTCGGCCTGCTCACCGGCTCCCTGGAGGACGAGCGGACCGCGGCCACGGCGGACACGGGGGAGTGGCTGGCGCTGCTCGCCCGCCTCGGGCTGCTGCACGGGGCGGGCGACGCGGGCTCGGCGGTGTCGGAGGAGGCCGAGATCCAGGCCGTGCACCGCTTCCTGCTGCGCACCCCGGCCCGCATGATCGGCGTGTGGCTCCCGGACACGGTCGGCGACCGGCGGCCGCAGAACCTGCCGGGCACGTGGGACCAGTACCCGAACTGGCGGCTGCCCATCGCCGACGCGGAAGGCCGCCCGGTGACCCTGGAGGAGCTGGCGGCCTCGCCGCGGCTGTACGCGCTGATCGACGTGCTGCGGGGACGGGCCGGGGGTCGCGGTGGACGTGATGGCCGCGCGAGCGATGACCGGGGGAGCGACGAAAGGGGGAGCGGTGAACGGGGTGATGGTGGGAGCGCGCGTGGGCGTGACGGAGGCGTGTGAGCGGACGTGACCGAGGGGTGTGAGCGGGGCGGCCGAGCGGGGGTGCGGTCTCCGTACGGCACCCCGGGCGCGCGACTCATTCAGGTGTTCGCTACGTTTGCACCGTGGACAAGAAGAACGCCCTGCGCGCCGGCGCCCTGGCTTCCGGTACGACGCTGATGATGCTGCTCATGTCGTCCCCCGCGCTCGCGCTGACCCGCGACGACGGTGACGACCCCGGCAAGGGCCTGAGCGTGATCGAAACGCTCGGCCTCTACGTCGTGACGCCGATCGTCCTGTTCCTGGTCATCGCGGGCCTCGTGATGGTCCTGGACAAGTCCGACAAGCAGCCCAAGCGGACCTGATTCCGGCTCGCTTCCTGAAGCCCCGGCCGCGCGCCGAGGCCTGGATCCTTCTCGATCGAGGGAGTCCGCGCACCCACCGGGTGCGGGGGCTCCCTCGACGTGTTTTCGGAGTCCCTCGACGTGTTTTCGGGGAAGCTCTTTCGGGGCCCGTCACGGATGCGGCGCCGTGAGATACCGCTGCACCGTCGGCGCCAGCCACGCCACGACCTCTTCGCGGGGCAGCGCGACGGCGGGCGGGAACCGCAGGACGTAGCGGGCCATCGCCATGCCCAGCACCTGTGAGGCGGTCAGCGCGGCCCGTGCCGGCGCCTGCTCCGGGTCGGGGCACACGCGCAGCGTGACCGGCAGGAGCTGGTCCCGGAAGATGCCCTGCATGCGCGCGGCGCCGTCCGGATTGGTCACGCCGACCCGCAGCAGCACGGTGAGGACCTCGTTCTCCTCCCAGAGGTCGAGGAAGTGGCCCACCAGGACGCGGCCCACCTCGTGCGGGTCCAGTCCGTCCGGGCCCGGCAGCCGCAGGTCGACGTCGAGGACCGCGGCGAACAGTCCCTCCTTCGAGCCGTAGTACCGCATCACCATCGACGGATCGATCCGTGCGTCCTTGGCGATCGCGCGGATCGTGGCGCGCTCGTATCCGTCGGCGGCGAAGCGTTCGCGCGCGGCGGTGAGGATGGCGGTGCGGGTGGCGTCCGAGCGGCGGGCCGCGGGGGACGGGGCGGGTGCGGGGGGTTCCTTGTCGGGCATGCCAACAACCGTAGGCCAACACTTGTTGACAGTCCAGAGTGGGCTCCTTATGTTGGTAAACAAGCGTTGGCCAACAAACGTTGACCAACAAGTGTTGGCATCAGGAGGCCGCCATGAACGGCAAGACGAACGGCAAGACGAACGGCAAGGTGAACGGCAAGGCGAACAGCGCCACCACGTCCCGGAACGTGATCGTCGTCGGCTCCGGTCCCACCGGCCTCCTGCTGGCCGGAGACCTCGCCGCCGCCGGTGTCCCCGTCACCCTCGTCGAGAAGCGCCCGCACGGGATCAGCAACCTCTCCCGCGCCTTCGTCCTGCACGCCCGTACCCTGGAGCAGCTCGATGCCCGCGGTCTCGCCGACGAGCTGGAGAGTCACGGCCGGACCGTCGACCGCATCCGCCTCTTCGGCCGGCTCTCCGTCGCCCTCGACACGCTCCCCTCCCGCTTCAACCACCTGCTCGTGATCCCGCAGTACGAGGTGGAGCGGGCGTTGGAGCGGCGGGCGGTCGAGGCCGGAGTGCGGTTCGTGTACGAGACCGAGGTGACCGGACTGCGCCAGGACGCGGCGGGCGTCACGCTCGAGGTCCGCGCTGCGGACGGGGCGGCGGGGGAGCTGGTGGCCGCGTACGTCGTCGGGGCGGACGGGATGCGCAGCGCGGTGCGTGAGGCGGTGGGGCTGCCGTTCCCCGGGAAGTCGGTCATCCGGTCCGTGGTCCTCGCCGACGTCCTGCTCGCCGAGGAGCCGGAGTCGATCCTCACCGCCAACGCCGTCGGCGACGCCTTCGCCTTCATGGTGCCCTTCGGCGACGGCTACTACCGCGTGATCGGCTGGCACCGCGGCCGTGACGTCCCCGACAGCGCGCCGCTCGGACTCGACGAGGTCAAGGAGATCGTCCGGCTCTCCCTCGGCCATGACTACGGCATGCACGACGCCCGCTGGATGTCCCGCTTCCACAGCGACGAGCGCCAGGCACCCGCGTACCGGGTCGGACGGGTCTTCCTCGCCGGTGACGCCGCCCATGTCCACACCCCGGCCGGCGGGCAGGGCATGAACACCGGCCTCCAGGACGCGGCGAACCTCAGCTGGAAGCTCGCGCTGGTCGTCAACGGCCACGCGGACACGGACCTGTTGGACACCTACCAGGCCGAGCGTCACCCCGTCGGCAAGGCGGTGCTGCGCAGCAGCGGCGGGATCGTCCGGCTCGCGATGGCCAAGTACCCCTGGACGCTGGCGCTGCGCTCCGCGCTCACCACGGTCCTCAACGGCGTCGGCCCCGTGGGCCGGAAGGCGGCGGGTCAGATCACCGGCATCGGTTTCGCCTACCGGGCCCCGCGCGGTTCTCACGCCCTCGTCGGCACCCGGGTCCCCGACGTCGCCCTGAAGGACGGCCGCCTCTACGAGGCCCTGCGCGGCGGCCGGTTCGTCCTCGTCGCACCGACGGCGGCCGTCCGGGCGTACGGCCTGGACGACCTCAACGGCCGCAAGGACCGTCTCACCGTGGAGAGCTGGGCGAGCGACCGGCGTACGACCCTGCTGGTGCGGCCCGACGGATATGCGGCCTGGGCCGCCGAATCCCCTGACGCGGCGGCCGTCGAGAGGGCGTTGGCGGCGGCACTGGGCGAGGACCGGTCGTCGAACCGATCATGACCGATGGTGACGGTTCACGGCGATCGCGACCATGCGGTTGACGCGTCCGCAACACGGACCCGCATGCCACCCATGGCGGTTCCGGGAGCCCGGTGCGGTTCAGCCAGGACAATCCGATCACCGGGTCCGCCGCCTGGACCGCCGCGTTGCCGCTGATGGCACTGGCTCAGGTGCTGGGCCGGCTCGCCGTGATACGCGTCAGGCCGAGCCGGGTCGCCACGGCGGGCTGAGGTCCTCAGGGCCGGGTTCGGCCGACCCGGCCGAGACCCTAGGCGCCGGTGCCCATCAGCAACTCGCGCAACAGGGCCGCCAGTTGACCGGCTTGCTCCTCGTCGAGGTGGGTCAGGGCCTCCGTCTGGACGGCGAGCCCCGCGCCGACGGCCTCGTCGATGAGCCGCAGCCCCTTGTCCGTGAGCGTCACCTGGAGTCCGCGCCGGTCGTGCGGGTCCGGGGAGCGCCGTAGCAGCCCCGCGCGTTCCAGCTTGTCCAGGCGCCCGGTCATTCCGCCGGTGGTGAGCATGAGCGTCGCCGAGAGCTGCCGGGGCGAGAGGGTGTACGGGGCGTCCGAGCGGCGCAGGGTCGCGAGCACGTCGAACTCCCCGCGCGAGATCCCGTAGGGCGCGTACGCCTTCTCCATCCGGTCGCCCATCGTGCGGGCGAGCCGGAAGACGCGGCCGAAGACCTCCATCGCGGCGGTGTCGAGGTCCGGCCGGACGGTGGCCCACTGCTCGATGATCGCGTCGACCGGGTCCTGGGGCGTCTTCATGGGGGCGAGTATCCGCCGAGGGGTCGATTGCCCGCAAGAAAGTAGCTTGACTAAAAGTTGCTTAGAGCTAAGCTACTTTCCACTGACCTACTTTGGAATCGGGTGCCTCATGGCCGCGAACGCGAACCGTCCCGCCCTCATAGCCCTGACCGCGCTGGCCCCCATCTCCTGGGGCAGCACCTATGCCGTCACCACGGAGTTCCTCCCCGCCGACCGCCCCTTGTTCACCGGGGTGATGCGAGCCCTGCCCGCCGGGCTGTTGCTCCTCGCGCTGGCCCGGGTGCTGCCGCGCGGCGCCTGGTGGGGGAAGGCGGCGGTGCTGGGCGCGCTCAACATCGGCGCCTTCTTCCCGCTGCTGTTCCTCTCCGCGTATCGGCTGCCCGGCGGCATGGCGGCGGTCGTCGGCTCGGTCGGGCCGCTGTTCGTCGCGGGCCTCGCGGCGCTGCTGCTCGGTGACCGCCCGACCCTGCGGACGCTCCTGACCGGTATCGCCGCGGCCCTCGGTGTCAGCCTCGTCGTGCTGAAGGCGGCGGGTGCGCTGGACGCGGTGGGGGTCCTCGCGGCGCTCGCCGCGACCGCGTCGATGTCCACCGGCACGGTGCTCACCAAGCGGTGGGGCCGGCCGGACGGGGTCGGTCCGTTGGCGCTCACCGCCTGGCAGTTGACGGCGGGCGGGCTGCTGATCGTCCCGGTCGCCCTCCTCGTCGAGGGCGCGCCGCCCGCGCTGGACGGCCGGGCGGTCGGCGGATACCTCTACCTCGCCCTGGCGAACACGGCGGTGGCGTACTGGCTCTGGTTCCGGGGCATCGGCCGGCTCAGCGCCACCCAGGTCACCTTCCTCGGCCCGCTGTCGCCGCTGACCGCGGCCGTCATCGGCTGGGCGGCGCTGGGGCAGTCGCTGACGCCGCTGCAGGTGGCGGGGATGGTACTGGCGTTCGGGGCGACGGTGTTCGGTCAGGTCGGACCGCGTCAGCTCGGGCCGCGTCAGCTCGGGCCGCGTCAGCTCGGGCCGCGGGGCGGGCGGCCGGCTCCCGCTGGATCGTTCAGTTCTTCTGAAAGGAGTGATCGAAAAGATTCGATGGGCGTGACGGTTCCCGCCTTGCGACGGTAGTCGGGCCCCGGGGACACGGCTTCACACCCCACCAGGGGCACTCGGCGGCCGGGTGGACCGCCATTCTCGCCATGGTGGAGGCGGGGATGGCGGTGGCGCTGGTGCCGCGGGTGGCTCGCGTGCGGCGGGAGGGCGTCGTGATGCGCGAACTCACCGGTGACCGCCCGCACCGGCATGTGGTGGCGGTGCGGCGCGGGCGCAGGAGGGCGCGGCGGTGGGGCGGGTGCTGGAGGCTTTGCGGGAGGCGGCTGCGGGGCTGGGGGAGCGGCGATAACGTCACGTCGTCCGCGCGTGACGTAATTCCCCGTCCCCCGTCCCCCGTCCCCCGACCTTCGTCCCCCATCCCCCCTCATCCCCCATCCCCCCATTCCCGGATTCCTGGAGGTTCCTGTGGTCGACGGTGTGTGTCCTGGCTGCGGGAAGGCGCTGGCCGGGCGGACCGGGCGCAAGGGGCGGAGTTCCGTGTACTGCTCGGCCGCCTGTCGGCAGAGGGCGTACCGGGAGCGGCGGGCGGCGCCCGCGGACACCGCCCAGGGGCTCATCGAGGAGGTCGGGCGGCAGGTCCGTGAGCTGGTCCCGGCACCGCCCGCCGTCTTCTACTCCGGGGTGAGCGAGCTGGCCACCTCCGTGGGACGGCTGCGGCGCATCGCCCGGACGGCCCGCGACACGGCGGATCCCGGTACGGCGGACCCCGTCATGGACGAGCGCGTCATGGGCGAGCCCGGTGCGGTGGATTTCGTCACGACCGGTCCCGTTACGGAAGTGGGCCTCGCGGAGAGCGACTTCGCCGCGCTCGTCGAGTCGTACCGGCGCGAACTGCGCGTGCACTGCTACCGGATGTCGGGCTCGTACGACGATGCCGAGGACCTCGTGCAGGAGACCTTCCTGCGGGCCTGGCGGGCCCGGGACGGGTTCGCGGGGCGGGCGAGCGTACGGACGTGGCTGTACCGGATCGCCACCAACGCCTGCCTGGACTTCCAGCGGCGCACGGCGCGCCGCCCACAGCGGTACGAGCCGCTGCCCGGGATGAACCACGGCGGCGCCGAGCCCCCGGCCCGCGTCACCTGGCTCCAGCCCTACCCCGACGACGACCTGCCCTCGACCGAAGAGCAGCCCGACGTGCTCGCCGTCTCCCGGGAGACCATGGAGCTCGTCCTCCTCGCCGCGATCCAGCATCTGCCGCCCCGCCAGCGCGCCGTCCTCGTTCTGCGCGACGTCCTGGGGCTGGCCGCCGCGGAGACCGCCGCGGTACTGGACATGACCGTCGCCTCGGTCAACAGCGCGCTGCAACGGGCCCGGCCCACCCTGCGCGACCACCTGCCCCGCCGCCGCGCCGAGTGGACCGCGGAGGCGGACGTCCGTGAGCGCGAGATCCTGGCGCGTTACATGGCCGCCGCCGAACGCCTCGACCTCACCGAGGTCGCCACCCTGCTCAGCGAGGACATCACGCTCACCATGCCGCCGAACCCGTTCTGGTTCGTCGGCCGCGAGGCGCTCGTGGAGTTCCTGTCCGTCAGCCTCGACCCCGCCTCCCCGATGTTCCTCGGCCACTGGCGCCATTTGCCCGCCCGCGCCAACGGACAGCTCGCGGCGGGGGGTTACGTCCGGCGCCCGGGCACGACCGTCTACCGCGCGCAGGTCCTCGACGTCCTCCGTATCGAGGGCGACCGGATCGTGGAGATCACCTCCTTCGAGCCGCATCTCTTCCCGGCGTTCGGACTGCCGCTGCGGCTGCCCGCCGACCGATGAGTGAGAGACGGCGCGTACGTCTGCATGACCGACTCGTACGGCCGACGTGGCCGGCCGATTCGCACGGGCCGCTCCGACAACCCACCTCATGGAGGTTCACCATGCTGCTCACCGACAAGACCGCGGTCATCTACGGCGCCGGCGGATCCATCGGCGGCGCCGTCGCCCGTACCTTCGCCCGCGAGGGTGCCCACGTGCACCTCGTGGGGCGCACGGCGGCGACGCTCGACGCGGTGGCCAAGGACATCGAGGCGGAGGGCGGCCACGTCGGGACGGCGGTCGTCGACGCGCTCGACGAGGCGGCGGTCGAGGCGCACATCGCGTCGCTGGACGCCGTCGACATCTCCTTCAACCTCGTCACCCGGGGTGATGTGCAGGGTGCCTCGCTGCTCGACATGCCCGTCGACGACTTCGTACGCCCGGTCGTCACCGGCATCCGCGCCAACGTCGTCACCGCCCGCGCCGCCGCCCGCCGTATGGCCGAGCGGGGCTCCGGCGTGGTCCTCACGCTCAACAGCGGTTCGGCGCACGGCAGTCCGATGATGGGCGGAACGGGTCCGGCCGACGCGGCGATCGACACGCTGGTACGCAACCTGGCGATGGAACTGGGGCCGCGTGGGGTGCGGGCCGTGGGCCTGTGGGCGGCCGGTGTGCCCGAGACGCTGACCCGCGAGAAGCTCGCCGCGGTCGACAGCGCCATGGCCCTCGACGAGAACGCCCTCCAGGGCCTGCTCGCGAACCTGGCCGGAATGCGCATGACCCGCCGCAACCCCACCCTCTCCGAGATCGCCGCGACCGCCGCCTTCCTCGCCTCCGACCACGCGGGCGGCATCACCGGCACCTTCGTCAACGTCACCGGCGGGATGTTCCCGGGCTAGGACGATCGGCCGGAACGATCGGCTAGGACGACCGACGGCCGCGGCGGTCGCGCCACCACGTGCGGGCCCACAGCACATGCACGCCGCCGAGCGCCACCACGACGGCCGTCGCGTCGAGGCGCACGGCGGGGGAGTGGCCGGGGCCCAGGTGCGCCACCGCGCGGGCGAACAGCGTGATGTCCGCGGGCAGGGTGACGGTCGCGAGGAACGCGAGACACAGCGTGGTGCCGACGACGAGCACCACGCTGTACGCGCGCACCGCCCGCCGTTCGTGGGCGGGGAGTTCGAGGCTGGGGTCCGGGGCGGTGGTACGGCGCAGCGCCCGCCGTGCCGCGTACTTCGTGTACGCCACCCCGTCCCCGTACAGATCGCGGCAGCGCGTCAGGTCCTGGAGCACGAAGTACAGGTCCGTACGCATGAAGACCATGAGCTGGAAGGGGAGGGGGAGCAGGGCGAGCAGGGCGACGGCGGCCAGGATCCGGCGGGGGGTGCCGTGCGTGGCGCCCGCGGCGAGGGCGGCCAGGGAGGCGGCGGTGAGGTTGGTCGCGATCCCGGCGAGGTAGGCGGTCAACCGGTGGCGGCGCGGGGCGAGTTCGATGCCGCTGATGTCCGTCTGCATGACCAGGAACTGCAGGCGCGTGCCGAGGCGCATCCGGCCGGGCACGCCGGTCGCCCGGGCGGTCACCAGGTGCGCGCACTCGTGGAGCAGCAGGAGCGTCCAGCCGAAGCCCGCGCCGAGCGCGATCACCGCGCTGCCGTGCGGGCTCCAGAGGAGGGTGTGGTAGCTGAGGGGAACGGGTGGGCGGGTGAGCAGGGTGGTGGTGATCAGCAGGGCGATGAGGACGGGCAGGGCCGGGCTGAGCACCCAGCGCACGTGGCGGGGCCTGATCCGGGCGAGCGTCGGCTTCGGCGGGGGTGGCGAGTCCACTTCCCGTCCGTCCACCTCGGCGACGAACCCCAGGTCCACCAGCGCCTCGACGAAGTCGGGTACGTCGATGTCGTCGCCGGTGGTCTCCCGCAGCCGCTGTCTGACCTCGGCGGTGCTCAGCCCCTGCCCGAGCAGGTCCAGCGCCTGCTTGCCGACCTCGGGCAGCGCGACGAACCGGCCCGTCGCCAGCCGGCCGACGATCCACTCGTCGCCGTCGGGGCGGGAGTCGAGGGCGTGCAGGCGCACGCGGTTCACGCGCGCTCCCCGGCCGCGCCGGTGGCTCCGCTCGTGCCGGTAGCCCCGTCGGCGGGTCCGTCGCCGCACGCCGGGCAGTCGGGCCGCCGGGGGAATCGCTGCAGCACCGGGTCGCCCGGCAGCATCAGGTTCATCCCGAAGCGGAAGCCGGGGTCGAGCGCCGGGACGCCGGTCAGGAGGGCCAGGGCCGCGTGGGCGAGCAGTCCGCCGGACAGGCCCGCGGTGACCGCGGTCGCGGGGTTCCACGGCAGGTGCGGGGAGGCGACCCCGTCGTCCTGGCCGGGCGCCAGGCGCAGCTCGCGGCGGGCCACCTCACCGGCCCGCAGACACTCCCAGCAGGCACCCCGGCCCGGTACGTGGACCCCGGCCGTCACCAGCGGGCCGCGGTAGCCGGCGTCGACCCAGGGCAGGTCCGCGGCCAGACAGACACGGTTCGCCCAGCGACGGATGTCGTCGGGACGGTCGGCGGCGAGGACGAGAAGGTCGTACGAGCCCCGCGCCGGGGGAGGGACGCCGGGTGCCCCGGCCTGTTTCGGCTCGCTCGGGGCTTGGGGCGGTCCGGCCTGGTTCGGCCGGCTCGGGACCTCGGACGGTCCGGCCTGTTTCGGCTCGCTCGGGGCTTGGGGTGGCCCGGCCCGTTTCGGTTCGTTCGGGGCTTCGGGTGCCCCGGTCCGTATCAGCTCCGCCAGGTCCGCCGGGTGCCGTATCTCCCGGCGCTCCCCTGTCACCGTCACGTCCGAGTTCAGCGCCCGCAGGGTGGCGAGCGCGGCCGTCACCTTCGGGCGGCCGAGGTCCGACTCGCGGAAGAGGGGCTGGCGGTTGAGGTTGGACAGCTCCACCACGTCCGGGTCCACGCAGTGCAGACGGCCGACCCCGGAGGCGACCAGGCTCTGCGCGGCGTACCCGCCCGTGCCGCCGACGCCGACCAGCAGCACCCGGGCCCGGCGCAGCCGGAGCTGGGCGTCCCAGGGGCTCGTCCGGGGGCCGAGGTCCATCCAGCGCAGCAGCGGCACCCCCCGGCTGTAGCGCAGCCGTTCCCGCTCGGACACCGGCACGGGCGCCGCCGCGTCCTCCACGAACCCGGCGTCGAGCAGGTCCGCCATCGCCAGCCGGACGTCCTCGGGCGTGAGGTCGGGAAGTTCGCGATGCGCCCTCAGCACCTCGCCGACCACCGCCGACGGCTCCCGCGCTCCGTCCATCGTCTCGACCAGCGTCCAGACCCAGCCCTGCGGGTCCTCGATCTCGGCGCCGATACCGTGGATGACGCTGCCGATGCGGACGTTGCCGTCGATCGTGCGGTACGGCCGGTGCTCGGGCTTGATCCGGGGCCTGCGGAGCGTGTCGACCGGCACCGTCACCAGGACCCCTTCCCGTTACAGGTACATGCCTTGACACTCTGGTCCCCCGAGTCGAGCCTTGACAAGACGCGGTCGGCGATCGCGCCCGCAACGCTCAACGTCCCTACTGACGAGAGGAGTTGGGGTGCCCACCAAGATTGTGATCCGCCCGTTGGACAAGAAGGAGACCACGGGCGACAGCAGCGGAGGCAACGGCGGCTGATCCGTTTCGCCGGACAGGTCCCAGGCCACCGCAGAGCGCACACAGAGAGGGGGCCACATGGCCGCCAAGATCGTGATCCGTCCGCTGGACAAGAAGGAGACCACCGGGGACAGCAACGCGAACGGCACCTGACCGGAGCCCGGCATGCGGGGAACCCCGTATCCCACCCTCGGTGAGCTGCTGCGACGCGCTCGCGCGACGGTGGCGGCACGGCCCGGTGCACTGCGGTTGCGTGCCGTCGGGACCTCGCGTGCCGGCCGGCCGCTGTGGCTGCTGTCGGCCGGACACGGCCCCCGGCACATCCTCACGGTCGCCGGCGCGCACGCCAACGAACCGGTGGGCGGGGTCACCTCGCTCTCCCTGGCCGAGAGGTTCGCGCGGGAGCCCGCGCTGCTCCAGGAGTCCGGCTGCACCTGGAACTTCCTGCTCTGCCTCGACCCCGACGGCGCGAGCCTCGCCGGGCGATGGCTGACCGCACGACCCGCCGAGGGACGGCCTGATGAGAGGCTGCCCACCGAGGGACGGCCCGGTGAGGGACCCGCGGCCGAGGCCTCGCCGACCCTCCGGAGCTACTACCGGCGCTTCTACCGGCCCGCCTTCGCCGCGCAGCCCGAGTTTCCGCCCGTCGCGAGTGACCCGCGTCCGGTGATGCCGGAGTCCGAGGCATTGGTGCGGCTCATCGACGAACTGCGCCCGGTCGTGCAGTTCTCGCTCCACGGCGTCGAAGTGGGAGGATCCTTTCTGCAGTTGACTCGCGCGGTGCCGGGGGCGGCGGCCACCTACCGTGGGATCGCGGCGGACCTCGGCATTCCCCTGGAACACCGGCCCTTCGACGGCATGGGATGGCTGGCCGAGAGTCCGGGCGTGCTCGTCCTGCCGGACAGCGGCCCCACCGAGGAACGGGACCCGTCCGGCTTCACCTCGCAGGCGACCTGGCTGTACGCGATGCGGCACGGCACCGTGTCGGCGGTCGTCGAGGCGCCCTTCTGGAGCGTGGCGGGCGTCAGCGATCCCCGGCCCGTCGCCGAGCCCCGGCGCGAGGTCGCGGAGGCGAGCGAGATCCTGCTCGGCCGGGCCAAACAACTGGAGGCGGTGGTCGGGGAACTGGGGCCCAGATCACCCGGTACCCCCGAGGAGATCGCCCACTTCACCGCAGCCCGCGAGCTCATGGACATCGGCCCCGGAGTCGTGGACACCTGGAACTCCGCCGAACTCGCCACCACGATGGGCAACGCCGTCTCGCTCGGCGTCGCCGCCCGGCGGATCCCGCTGCGCGCGGCGGCCATGATGCGGCAGGCCCTGGGCGGCGCTCCCGCGCTGGACACCCTCGTGGAGGCCTGGGCGCGGGAGCTGGCGAGCACCTTCGACGCCCGCTGGGTCCCCGTGGCCGACCAGAGCGAGCTCCAGATCCGCACGATGCTCGCACTCGCCCGCGCCCTGGTGTGACCCCGGGCGCCCCCACATGCCCGCACGCCCGCGCATGCGAAAGGGGGCTCCCGGCACGACGCCGGGAGCCCCCGCTCACGTACGACCGACTACGCGGACACTGCCGCCGCGTCCGCCGCCTGAGCCTTCAGCGCGCGCTCGATCCCGGAGCGGGACTCCGAGATCAGGCGCCGCAGGGCCGGGGTGGGCTCGGCCGCGGCCAGCCACGCGTCCGTCTTGGCGAGGGTCTCCTCGGAGACCTGGACGGACGGGTAGAGACCGACCACGATCTGCTGGGCGATCTCGTGCGAACGGGCGTCCCAGATGTCCTTCACCACGGAGAAGTACTTGTCCGTGTACGAGGCGAGCAGTTCACGCTGGTCGGTCTGCGCGAAGCCGCCGATCACCGCTTCCTGCACGGCGTTCGGGAGCTTGTCGGACTCGACGACCGCGGCCCAGGCCTCCGCCTTCGCCTCCTCGGTGGGACGCGAGGCCCGGGCCGTCTCCGCGTGCCGCTCACCGGCCGCCGTCTTGTCGCGCTCCGCCTCGGCGCCGATCTCCGCCTCGTCATAGCGCCCGACCGCCGCGAGCCGCTGGACGAACGCCCAGCGCAGCTCGGTGTCGACAGCGAGGCCCTCGATGGTCTCCCGGTCCTCCAGCAGGCCCTCCAGGAGGTCCAGCTGCTCCGGCGTACGGGCGGTCGCCGCGAAGGCACGCGCCCAGGCGAGCTGGTGGTCGCTGCCGGGCTCGGCGGCGCGCAGGTGCGCGAGCGTCGCGTCCGTCCAGCGGGTCAGCAGCGCCTCGCGGGCCGTCGGGTCGGCGTACAGCTCGATCGCCATCTTCACCTGGCGCTGCAGCGACTGCACGACACCGATGTCGGACTCCTTGCCGATGCCCGACAGGACCAGGGACAGGTAGTCGCGGGTGGCGAGCTCACCGTCGCGGGTCATGTCCCAGGCCGAGGCCCAGCACAGGGCACGGGGCAGGGACGACTCGAAGTCGCCGAGGTGCTCGGTGACGAAGGCGAGCGAGTCCTCGTCGAGGCGGACCTTGGCGTACGACAGGTCGTCGTCGTTGAGCAGGAAGACCGCCGGGCGGCCCTTGCCGACCAGGTCCGGTACGGCCGTCAGCTCGCCGTCGACGTCCAGCTCGACACGCTCGTCGCGCACCAGCCTGCCGCTGTCGTCGTCGAGGTTGTAGAGGCCGATCGCGATGCGGTGCGGGCGGAGGGTCGGCTCACCCTTGGCACCCTCCGGGAGCGCCGGGGCCTCCTGACGGATCGCGAAGGAGGTGATGACCCCGTTCGCGTCGGTCTCGACCTCCGGCCGCAGGATGTTGATGCCGGCGGTCTGGAGCCACTTCTCCGACCAGGTCTTCAGGTCGCGCCCGGAGGTCTCCTCCAGGGCGCCCAGCAGATCGCTGAGGCGCGTGTTGCCGAAGGCGTGCCGCTTGAAGTACGCCTGCACGCCCTTGAAGAACTCGTCCATGCCGACGTAGGCGACGAGCTGCTTCAAGACGCTCGCCCCCTTCGCGTAAGTGATGCCGTCGAAGTTGACGAGGACGTCGTCCAGGTCGTTGATCTCGGCCATGATCGGGTGGGTGGACGGCAGCTGGTCCTGCCGGTACGCCCACGTCTTCATGGAGTTGGCGAAGGTCGTCCAGGAGTGCGGCCAGCGCGACTGGGGGGCGTAGGCCTGGCAGGCCGCCTCGGCGTAGGTGGCGAACGACTCGTTCAGCCACAGGTCGTTCCACCACTCCATGGTGACCAGGTCGCCGAACCACATGTGGGCCAGCTCGTGCAGGATCGTGGCGGCCCGCACCTCGTACGATGCGTCGGTCACCTTGGACCGGAACACGTACTGGTCGCGGATCGTCACCGCGCCCGCGTTCTCCATCGCGCCGGCGTTGAACTCCGGCACGAAGAGCTGGTCGTACTTCTTGAACGGGTACGCGTAGTCGAACTTCTCCTGGAACCAGTCGAAGCCCTGCCGGGTGACCTCGAAGATCGCGTCCGAGTCGAGGAACTCGGCGAGCGAGGGCCG
The DNA here is from genome assembly GCF_055582885.1 of Streptomyces sp. NPDC107454. NCBI lineage: Bacteria > Bacillati > Actinomycetota > Actinomycetes > Kitasatosporales > Streptomycetaceae > Streptomyces > Streptomyces sp. NPDC107454. The sequence goes on from NZ_JBVJPA010000001.1 coordinate 253,806, forward strand.
ACAGTAGATGCCGAGCGGCACGCTCTGTCCGTCCTTCTCGTACACGCTGTGCACGGAGTGGTACGGCCCGACGATCAGCGCGGTGATGTACGTGGAGATCCGCGGCGTCGGCTCGAAGACCCAGGTGTCGTCCTTGGGCTCGGGCGTCGGGGAGTTGGAGATCACGGTCCAGCCGGTGGGCGCCTTCACGGTGAACTGGAAGGTGGCCTTCAGGTCGGGCTGCTCGAAGCTCGCGAACACCCGGCGCGCGTCCGGGACCTCGAACTGGGTGTAGAGGTAGGCCTGCTGGTCGACGGGGTCGACGAAGCGGTGCAGGCCTTCACCGGTGTTGGTGTATGCGCAGTCGGCCACGACCCGCAGGACGTTGCGGCCCTCCAGGAGCCCCAAAAGCGCGATCCGCGAGTCCTCGAAGACCGCGGCGGGGTCGAGGGGGTCCCCGTTCAGGGTCACCTCGTGAACGGCGGGAGCCACCAGGTCGATGAATGTCTCCGAACCGTTCTCCTCGACGTCGAAGCGCACCGTGGTAACGGACCGGTAGGTGCCGCCCTCCTGCGCGCCCGAGAGGTCGAGATCGATCTCGTACGAGTCAACGGTGAGCAGCTTCGCCCGCTGCTGCGCCTCTTCCCGGGTCAGGTTTGTGCCAGGCACGCGGTCATCTCCTCGTTATGTGACGGTTGCGCCATCCTTCCATGGGACCTGCACGGATGCGATGTCCGTTACCCGCCGGTGCCAGGCACGCGCGGGCGCGAGCCTGGAGACATGACGACGCACACGACGACCGACATGACGACGTACACGGCACGTCCCATCGACCCGGCGGTCCTGAAGGATCTCCGCACAGCCGACGATGCGGACCGTCCGATGGTTCCCTTCACGGACGAGGAGGGCGACGCGCCGCTGCGCTGCTGTCTGCGGCGCAGTGAACCGGGCGAGCGCATCGCCCTCGTCTCCTACGCGCCGCTGCGCCGCTGGGCCGCCGAAACAGGCGCCCACCCGGGCGCGTACGACGAACAGGGTCCGGTCTTCATCCACGCCGACGAGTGCCCGGGCCCCGACCCGCAGGGCCGTCCCTTCCCGGGTGGCCGTCGCACGGTCCGCCGCTACTCCGCCGAGGGCCACATCCTGGGCGGCCGTCTGGTCGAGAACCCCGAGGCCTTCGACGAGGCCTTCACGGAGGCATTCGCCGACCCGGAGGTGGCGCTCGTCCACGTGCGGGCCGTGGAGTACGGGTGCTTCCTCTACGAGGTGCGGCGGGCGTGAGAAGGGGCGGTCACCGTGCGGTGACCGCCCCCGAGGCGCGTGGTGCGGGCGTCAGCCCTTGAGCTCCGCCGCCACCAGCTCCGCGATCTGGACCGCGTTCAGTGCGGCGCCCTTGCGGAGGTTGTCGTTGGAGACGAAGAGGGCGAGAGCGTGCTCGGCCGTCTCGTCGGCGCGGATGCGGCCCACGTAGGACGCGTCCTTGCCGGCGGCCTCGAGCGGGTTCGGGATCTCGGAGAGGGCGACGCCCGGGGCGCCGGCCAGCAGCTCGGTCGCGCGCTCCACGCTGAGCGGACGCGCGAAGCGGGCGTTCACCTGGAGGGAGTGGCCGCTGAACACCGGGACGCGGACACAGGTGCCGGAGACCTTGAGGGCGGGGATCTCCAGGATCTTGCGGGACTCGTGGCGGAGCTTCTGCTCCTCGTCCGTCTCGTGCAGACCGTCGTCGACGATCGACCCCGCGAGCGGGAGCACGTTGAAGGCGATGGGGCGCTTGTAGACCCCCGGCTCGGGGAAGTCGACCGCGTCGCCGTCATGGGTCAGCTTGTCGGCGTCCGCGGCGACCTTCAGTACCTGGCCGTGCAGCTCGGCCACGCCCGCGAGGCCGGAACCGGACACCGCCTGGTACGTCGCGACGACCAGCGCCTCGAGCCCCGCCTCCTCGTGCAGCGGCTTCAGGACCGGCATCGCGGCCATCGTCGTGCAGTTCGGGTTGGCGATGATGCCCTTGGGGCGGTCGGCGATCGCGTGCGGGTTCACCTCGGAGACCACCAGGGGCACCTGCGGGTCCTTGCGCCACGCCGAGGAGTTGTCGATCACGACCGCGCCCTGCGCGGCGACCTTCTCGGCCAGCGCCCTGGAGGTCGCGCCGCCCGCGGAGAACAGCACGATGTCCAGGCCGGAGTAGTCCGCCGTCGCCGCGTCCTCCACCGTCACACCGTCGAGCACCGTCCCGGCCGAACGCGCCGAGGCGAACAGCCGCAGCTCCTCGACCGGGAACTCCCGCTCGACGAGGATCCTGCGCATGACTGTGCCGACCTGACCGGTGGCTCCGACGATTCCGACCCTCACGGCGACTCCCTTAGCGTGCGTTTTACGTGGTCCAGCGCTTCCATCATGCGTCTGACCCGTCCCCGCGTGTCCAATCCTTTGCCCGTGCCGCCCGAGGAGTGGGACACGTCCGCCCTTCGGCATCGCCGCGGCATCCGAAAGAAAACCGTCCGTCGGCCGCCGGGAACCGCAAGCCGTACGGCGTGGGCGTCCTCACCGGCCCCGGCCCGGTGTGACGTACGACTCCTTCACGTATGGCCGAACGTTTTGGCCCGCACCGGCGTCGTAGAGGAAACGCGGGAGGGGAGGGGCGGAGTGCTGCGCAGAAAGGCACGCCGGGTCCAGGGGGCGGACGATCCCCTGGACGCGGCCCAGGAACGCCGGGTGCGGGCGGTGCTCGCGCTCGGTGGCGTACCGCAGGCGGACCTGCCGGACGGGGTGCAGCAGGTGCGCCTGCGGTTGCTGGAACGCGCGGCGAAGGGGGACGAGGCGCCGCGTGACGTGTCCGCGTGGGCGGCGGTCGTCGCCTCGAACCTGGCGATGGACTGGCACCGGGCCAAGCGGCGCCAGGAGCGGCTCGGCGAGCGGCTGGCCTCGCTGCGCCAGCCCGCGGACGCCCGTGACGAGGACTCCAGCGTGCTCTCGCTCGCCGTGGCGCAGGGCCTGGACGAGCTGCCCGACGCCCAGCGACAGGTCCTCGTCCTGCGTTTCTACGCCGATCTGTCCGTGCGCGGGATCGCCGAGGAGCTCGGCATCCCCGAGGGGACGGTCAAGAGCAGGCTGCACTCGGCGGTCCGCGCCCTGCGCGCCCGCCTGCACGAGGACGAGGTGGTGTGACGTGGCCGAGTACGAGGGAGTGGACGCGCTGTTGGCCGCGATCACTGACGAGGCGCTGCCGGAAGGGGCCGGCGACGACCCGGAGTTCATGGCCGAGCACCGGAAGGCGGTGGCCGATGTGGCGCTGCTGCGGGAGCAGTTGGCGGTCATCGGGGACGCGCTGACGGACCGTGCGGAGGAAGCGAAGCCGGTCCCGGTACGGGCCCCCAGAAAGCGCACCCGCCGCCCCGAAGGCGCCCCCAGGAACCGCGGGCGCCGTCCCCTAGCCCTGGTCCTGGGCACCCTCGTCGCGGCCACCGTGGCCGCGATGGTCGTCGGCATGGGCTGGCTCCTCGCGCACAACGGGGCAGGCGCGTCGGACGCCAGCGGGGCCAAGGCGGCCGACAGCGGGACCGCGGGCGGCAGTGCCTCGCTCAGCGCCCCCGGGTATCTGGCCTGCGCCCGGCTCGTGGCGGAGGGCACGGTCGCCGACGTCGAGCCGCTCCCCGGCACCACGGAGAACCGGATCACCCTCCACGTGGACCGCTACTACAAGCCCGAGAAGGGGAAGGCCGAGGTCGTCCTCGTCCTGGACGAGGACGTGGCTCCCCGGCCGCGCGAGGGCGAGCGGGTACTCGTCACCCTCCAGGACGATCCGGCGACACCGACCGGCTGGACCACGGGGGAGAAGGCCATCGCCGACGAACGGGCGTGGATCGTGAAGGCGCTGCCCGCGTCCCGCACCCTCACGTGCCCATGAAGAGGGCACGTGCCTGTGAGGAAGGCACGTGCCCGTGAAGAAGGGCGGGCGCCCGTTTCCGGACGCCCGCCCCTCGTAGGTCAGCCGGTTGCTACGGGGTGACCTTCTCGATCTTCACGCTGCCGAGGCCGGCGGCCGTGCCGCGGGCGTTCACCAGCTGGACCCGGCCGAAGAACTCGCGTCCCTCGGGGGCCGGCGCGGCCGCGGTGACCTCGCCGGACACCGTCGCCGTACCGCCCGTGGCGAGCTTCACCGGCGCCGACTCGTCGACCTTGACCGAGCCGAGCGCGGAGGAGAAGAACACGTCACGGTAGTCGTACGCGGTCGAGCCCGACGGGACCGAGTAGCCCACGACCTCGATGGTGTACGTACCGGCGGCGGGGTTGGGGATGGAGACGGCCTCCTCCGAGTCGCCGTCCGCGGACTGCGCGACCTGCTTGCCCGCGGAGTCGTACACCGTCAGGTCCAGGTCGGCGGCCGTGTCCGAGACGTTGCCGATGGCGACGTCGAGCGACGCGGCGCCGGCCGGCACCTCGACCGTGCTGGTCTGCGTGGCGCCGCCCGCGATGGTCGGCCGGGCCGTCTTCGAGGAGCCGAGCGGGCCGCCCTTGAGGGTGCCGTCGAGCGCCGCGAAGCCGTTCGTCACCTTCCAGGAGGCGGTGACCGGCGTGCCGACCTTGGCCTCGGGGACCGTCACGACGGCCGGGTCGAAGGCCGCGCCGAGCACGGTGGCCTCCAGCTTGTACGGGTTGTCGAGCAGCGGCGAGGTACGGCGCGCCTCGACCTCGACCTCCCAGACACCGGGCTGCGGGTCCGCGTACGAGCGCACGTCGGGCTTGCAGCCGTTGGTGTTCGGGTAGTTGCTGTAGCAGTACGGCGTGCCGGTGTCCTCGACCGGGACACCGTAGGGGTGGATGGAGATGAACCGGGTCTGGCTCAGGTCCTTCAGCCCGCCGATCGCGACCTCCAGCGCCTTCGCGCCCTCGGGCACGGTCAGGAAGTACGACTTCGTGCTGTTGCGCTGCACCGAACTCGACGCGGAGTAGCTGTACTTGAGCGGCGTGGAGACCACGACCGTCGTCAGGATCTGCTTGTCGATGCCCTCGGTCCGCGGGTCGTCGACCTCGAGGATCGCGCTCTTGATGCCGGTCGAGGAGGCCTTCGCGGCGACCTTGACGGTGACCGGCTTGTTCAGTTCGAGCTTGACCTCGTCGGAGCCGACGATCCGGAAGGTGTCACCGGCGTTGTTCTCGAAGTGCAGCTCATGGCGGATCGCCTTGTCCGGGCCGGACGTACGCGTGATGGTGATGTCGTACGACTTCTTCACGCCGACCTTGAGGCCGCCCTCGCGGTCGTAGAGGCCGGTGCCGAAGCCCGGGGTCTTCAGGGCGTAGTCGATCGCGGTGTCGACGGGGGCCTTGACGACGTAGTTGGAAGGCGCAGCGTCGTGGGCGGTCGCGTCGTCCTTGATCGACTTCCACGCGTCCACGATGTTGATGAGGCCCGCGCCCTCCTCGTACGCCTGCACACCCTTGATGTGGTCGGCGGTAGAGGTGAGGGCCGTGCGCAGCTTGGCGGGCGTCAGGGCGATGCCCTTCTGCTTGGCGGCGCTCAGCAGCAGCGCGGACGCGCCGGCGGCCTGCGGGGAGGCCATCGAGGTGCCCTGGAGCATCGAGTAGCCGGCCGGCAGGGAGTAGCCGGCCTGGGCGACCGGGGAGCCCGGCAGCCAGGTCTGCGTGGTGTTGATCGCGGCGCCGGGCGCGGTCAGCGTCGGCGTGAAGCCGCCGTCCTCACGCGGACCGCGCGAGGAGAACGGCATCATCGCGTACTTCTTCTCCACGACGGAGCCGTAGTTGGCGGCCCAGGTGTCCTTGGAGATGGACGCGCCGACCGAGATGACCTTGTCGGCCAGGCCGGGGTCGCCGATGGTGTTGGCGCCGGGGCCGGAGTTGCCCGCGGAGATCACCAGCTGGACACCGTAGGTGTCGATGAGACGCGTGTAGAGCTCGGAGCGCGCGTTGTTGCCGTCGTTCAGCGCGGGCAGGCCGCCGATGGACATGTTCACGATGTCGACGCCGTGGTTGACGACGAGGTCGATCATGCCCTCGGTGAGCGCGACGTTGGTGCAGCTCGGGCCGAACACGCAGGCGCGCGACGAGACGATCTTCGCGCCGGGGGCGGCGCCGTTCATCTTGCCGCCGAACAGGCCGTTCGCGGACGTGATGCCGGCGACGTGCGTGCCGTGCTCGCTCGCGATCAGACCGATGTTGACGAAGTCGGCCTTCTTGCCGACCCAGTCGCCCCCGTAGGGGTCCATCGGCACGTCCTTGCGGATCTGCACGACGAACGGCTGGCTCTCGACGACGTCGGTGGCCGGGTTGTCGGTCCCGAAGTGACCGATCTGGTAGCCGTCCTTGTACGGCTTCATCGCGGTGTCGTCGCTGAAGTCGTGGTTGTTGTTCACGTCGACGGTGACGGTGCCGGCCGCCGGGTCGTACAGGACGCCCCACGCGTCGGTGGTGTCGCCGTCACGGTTCACGTCGCCCGCGGCGTCGCCGCCGGCGGTCGCGGACTCCCGGAACGTGCTGATCTCGTACGAGCCCGCCGGGGCCGTCCAGCTCTGGCCGCCGTAGGTGAAGGCGGGCCCGGAGACCGCGCTGACCATGGGCCGCCAGCTCAGGTCGTTGTCGAGGATCGGGTCGGTCGAGGTGACCCAGTCGACGATCTTGCGCTCGCCGGTGGTGGTCTTCTGCAGCGCCGGGTGGCTCAGGTCCACACCGGAGTCGAGGATGCCGATGGTGACGCCCCGGCCGTCCGCCTTCGGGTTCTTCTTCACGAAGTCGACGGCGCCTGTCTCGAAGGACGGGTTGTACGGGTTCTCGGCGGGGGTGTTCTTGTCGGGCGCGGCGTAGGTCTTCGTGGCCTTCGTAGAAGCGCCCTTGACCGTGTCGGCGCTCGGCGTCGGGTCGTCGAGCGCGATGTCCTGGCGCAGGTCGATGCCGTGCACCGAGGTCAGCTTGGTGGCGGCGGCGATGGCAGCGTCGGCCTTGGCGGTCGGGACGGTGGCCCGGACGTAGCCGACCTTGTCGTACGTCTGGCCGACGGAGCCGCCCTTGACCGCGTCCATCTCCCGGGCGACCTGCTCGGTCTGCCCGGGAGCGGTGGCGATCATCATCGTGACGTTCTTCGCGCCGTCGGCCTTGGCCTCGGCGAGGAGGTCCGCGTCGTCCGAACCGAGCTTGGCGCTCGCGGACTTGGTGCCCGGATCGGGCGTGGCGGGTGCGTGGTCCGCGGAGAAGGCCATGGGTATCGGCCCGGCCGCGGAGAGCGCGGCCACCAGGCCCGCGGCCACGGCGATGCGGGCCACGCGTCTCGCGCCCGATATCGGTGCGCGCTGAGGATCGGTCATCAGCATCCCTTGTAGGTAAAGGAACGAGCGTGGAGTGACCGGTCCCGACGTTCCCACGGGACGCGATCACATCAGTCCGGTATGTGGACCCGGATGACCGCTCAGCTTTACCTAAGGGGCAGTTGTTTGGGGAGAGTTGACCGGGGCGGGATGGAGCCATGGCGTACTTCCGCCATACGTCACGACGGTCAAAACGCAATATGACAGGACATCAACAAGCATCGACAAGCATGGTCGGCCAATCCCCGGCCGCCCCTCGCCCGCTCCCGGCCGCTCAGGCCTCCCGCGTGCGCGCGTAGTGGCGGGACGCCTTCGCGCGGTTACCGCAGGCCGCCATCGAGCACCAGCGACGGGTGCCGTTCCGCGAGGTGTCGAAGAAATGCAGGATGCAGGTGTCGTGGGCGCAGCGGCGGATGCGGTCGGGGGCGGTGTCGAGCAGTCCGAGGTAGTCGCGGGCGGCGAGCCAGGCGGGCCCCCAGGACGGGTCGCCGAACTCCGCTTCCTCGCCGGGTCCCCGGCCGGTCAGCGTCAGGCGGACGCGGCCGTGCGCGAGAACGGCGTCGATCCGGGCGGCGGCTTCCTCCAGGGTGCCGTCGACGGCCGAGCGCAGGGCGTCGCGGGCTTCTCGTACATGCAGCAGCACGGCGTCGTCGGCCGGGAAGTCCAGCCCGTTCGCCGCCAGCCACACCGCCAGGCCCCCGGTGTCCGTGAGCAGGTCCTGCGTCACTCCCTCGCGGTTCCAGCGGGTGTTGAGCAGGTCGAGCGAGACCGGCTCGCCGGTGAGCGGACGGGGATCGGCGGTGGTGGGCATGGGGAGCTCCCTTCGGTGCTAACCGCTCAAGGGTAAGTCACTGGTTGACGCTCCCCAATCTAACCCCTAACCTCAATGACAGGGGTTAGCCCTTCTCTGGGGGCGGCCCATGACAGACGGGACCGTCATGACCTTGCGCACCGGCCACATCGGCCTGAACGTCACCGACCTCGACCGCTCGCTCGCCTTCTACCGCGACGTCCTCGGCTTCGGAGTGATCGCCGAGGGCAAGGAGGAGGAGCGGCGGTACGCGTTCCTCGGCTCCCTCGCCGGAGACGGCAGCCCGGTGCTCACGCTCTGGCAGCAGGCGCGGGGTTCGTACGACAAGGCCCGCGCCGGCCTGCACCACCTCGCCCTCGAAGTGGACTCGGTCGACCAGGTCAGGGAGTACGAGACGGCCCTGCGGGACTACGGCGTCGACTTCGCGTACGAGGGCGTGGTTGCCCACCGGGAGGGCTCGGCGTCCGGCGGCATCTTCTTCCACGACCCCGACGGCACCCGCCTCGAGATCTACGCGCCGAGTGGGTCGGAGGGGGCCCCGGTGCCCTCCGACACCGCCCCCACCTGCGGTTTCTTCTAGGGTCTGTGGAGAGCGGGGCATGTCATGACGTACCACCGCGGCTCACGGGCCGTACAGGAGCGGGTGGGGGTGCGCGAGGCCGCCGACCATGTGGGGCGGTCCGTCGGACAGGGCATCCGCCCCGTGGCCGCCGCCTTCCTCGAACTCCAGCCGATGCTGGTGGTGGGCGCGGCCGACCCGGTGGGCGGAGCGGTGTGGGCCTCGCTGCTCACCGGCGAGCCCGGGTTCGTACGGGCGACGGGTGTGCGGCAGATCTCGGTCACGGGCGGCGGTCCGCGCGAGAGCGACCCACTGGCGCGGGCGCTCGCCACCCCGGGCACCTCCGTCGGCACGATCGCGCTCGACCCGCGCACCCGCCGCCGTATGCGCCTCAACGGCCGGGCCCGCCCGACCCCCCGCGGCTTCGCCGTCGAGGCCGACCAGGTCTTCTCCAACTGCCCGAAGTACCTGCAGAAGAGGGAGTCGTACGAGAAGGCCGAGCGTCCGCCCGGCATGCCCCGCAGGTCCACCGCACTCTCCCCCGGGCAGCGGCGGTTCGTCGAGTGCGCCGACACCTTCTTCCTGGCCACCGTCCACGCGCACGGCGCCGACGCCAGCCACCGGGGCGGCAACCCAGGATTCGTCCACGTCATCTCACCGCACGAGCTGTACTGGCGCGACTACCCCGGCAACTCCATGTTCCTGACCCTTGGCAACCTGGAGACGGACCCGCGGGCGGGGCTGCTCTTCCTGGACTGGGCGGTGGGTACGGTGCTGCAACTGACGGGCACGGCACGCACGGAGTACGCGGCCGACGGGGAGCGCACGGTCGGCTTCACCGTCACCGAGGTCGTCCAGACACCTGCCGCCAGCCCGATCCGCTGGTCGCCGCCGGAGTACTCGCCGGCCAACCCGTCCCCGCCGTAGGCGACTTGCCCCGCCCCGGTGCCGTAACGTCTGGGCATGCCGAAGCAGTTGAGGGTGGCGGCCTACGCCGTATGCGTGCGGGACGGGCGGATGCTGCTGGCCCGCTGGGTCGCGGGTGACGGAAGCAGGCGGTGGACCCTGCCGGGCGGCGGCATGGACCACGGCGAGGACCCCTACGACACCGTGATCCGCGAGGCCGAGGAGGAGACGGGCTACGCCGTCGAGCCCCTCGCGCTGCTCGGCGTCGACTCCGTCCTGCGTTCGCACCCGCGCCGACTCGGCTCACCCAACGACTTCCACGCCCTGCGGATCGTCTACGAGGCCCGTGTCACCGGCGGCGAGCTGCGCCACGAGACGAACGGCTCCACCGACATGGCGGCCTGGCACCCGCTCGACGAGGTACCCGCCCTCGACCGGGTCGCGCTGGTCGACGTGGGACTGCGGCTGTGGCGGGAACGACCGCCCCTCGGCCGCGTCGGCTCCTGAGAGGCGGGAGAGTACCGGCGGGGACCGCCGGGAATGGGGCCCTACCCCGGAAAATGAACACGGAGTGACCGCGTCCCGGCCGTTCGGAGAGGGGTCGTGGACGCGCAGGGTGTTCCAAGATCCACGTTCGGTGATCGGCGTCGGCCGTTGCCGCCTCGTTAACGTCCAGGTCACCCCCGGTGCCAACGATCCAGTATGAGCGGGGAGTTACCGCAACGAGCCCCCCGCGACCACTGCCGACGCGTTCGCACTCGGGGAGATCGCGCCATGTCGCGCATACGCTCTGTCGCCACTTCCGCCGCCATGAACCGCCGTACCCTGCTCGCCGCCACCGGGGCGGTGACCCTCTCCGCGGGCATCGGCTACGCCCTGCGCCCCGACTCCGAGGCGCACGCCGCCACCACCGGCACCGGTGAGTCCGCCGTCGCCGTGTCCCGGCAGGCGCCCGCCGCGCCCCTCGCTCCCTACGAGCGCGGCACCACCCTGGAGAGCGTGGCCGCGCCGCGCTCCGGCTCGGGCGGCTACCGGCGGCTCGGTGACGGCCCCGCCTGGAAGCGGGTCGTTCGCGGCGACCTGGCCGCGGCCAAGTCGGGCCGGGCCGACCGGCGCACCGCGCTCGCCGCGTTCGTGCAGTTCACCGACCTGCACCTGATCGACGTCCAGCACCCGCTGCGGCTCGAGTACCTGCGCACCGGCGCCGCCAACGCCTGGCGTCCGCACGAGTCGCTGACCGTGGCCGGCGCCGTCTCGCTCGTCGAGCGGGTCAACGCGCTGCGGGGCGCCCCCGTCACCGGCTCCCCGCTGCACTTCGTCATGACCACCGGGGACAACACGGACAACAACTCCAAGACGGAGCTGGACTGGTTCCTGAAGGTCATGAGCGGCGGCCGGATCAGCCCCAACAGTGGCGACCCGCGGCACTACGAGGGCGTCCAGAACAGCGGCCTCAAGCTGTACTGGCAGCCGGACGCGGCCCTGCGCGACGCCGACAAGCAGCGCGGCTTCCCGCACCTGCACGGCTTCCTCGCGGCCGCCATCCGTGAGCTGCGCAGCCCCGGCCTCGGCCTGCCCTGGTACTCCACGGTCGGCAACCACGACGCGCTGCCGCTGGGCTGCTACCGGCACGGCGACTCCTTCCTCGCCGAGTTCGCCGTCGGCGGCAAGAAGCTGATGACGCTGCCCGCCTCGGCGAGCGTCGCCCTGCGCGCCGCCATCAAGAACGACAAGGACCCCAAGGGCACCCAGCTCAGGGACCTCCTCAAGACGCACGCGCGGGAGCTGCGCTCGGTCACCCCGGACGAGTCGCGCGCCCCCTTCACGCCCGCCGACTACCTCAAGGCGCACCTCGACCCCGCGCACACCGGCCCCGGTCCGATCGGCCACGGCTACTCACAGGCCAACCTCGCCGCGGGCACCCAGTACTACGCCTTCCGCATCTCCGACGACATCATCGGCATCAGCATCGACACCACCGACCCGGGCGGCCACTACATGGGCTCCATCGGGACGACCCAGCTGCGCTGGCTGGACAAGACGCTGAGCGACAACAAGGACTCGTACGCCATCGTCTTCAGCCACCACACCAGCAAGTCGATGACCAACCGCCGCGTCGACCCCGCGCACCCGAGCGACAAGCGCCACGGCGGCGAGGACGTGGTCGCCACGCTCGCCAAGCACCGCAACGTGCTGGCCTGGGTGAACGGCCACACCCACAAGAACGAGATCATCGCGCACTCCGCGCCGAACCACGGCTCCTTCTGGGAGATCAACACCGCCTCCCACGTCGACTTCCCGCACCTCGCCCGCATCATCGAGGTCGTCGACAACAAGGACGGCACGCTCTCCCTGTTCACCACCCTCATCGAGTCCGCGGCCCCGCACCGCACGGACTTCTCCGACCTCAGCCAGACCGGCCTCGCGGCCCTCTACCGCGAGCTCGCCTTCAACTCCCCGGGCCGCAGCACCGAACTGGCCGGCGCCTCGCGGGACCGCAACACGGAGCTCGTACTGAAGAAGGCCTGAGGAAACCCGAAGAACGGCCGAAATCCACTCAACCGGCGTACAGGCGGGCAACCTTCACATCGGTCCGCCGAGTCCCTCCCCCCGACCAGGGTTCACCGGTGAAGGGGGAACGGCATGTCAGTGCGTACGGGACTGGTGGCGGCGACGGCGGTGGCGCTCGCGGCCACTCTGGCGGGGCCCGCGGTGGCGGCTCCCGCCGGAGCCGCTCACCACGGCGCGACCCGCGCCGCCATGGACGCCGCGGTGAAGGCCGGGGTGCCGGGCGTGACAGCGACGGCGCGGGACGCCGACGGCACGTGGTCGGCCACGGCGGGCGTGGGCGACGTGCGGACGCACACGCCGCGCGGCACGGCCGACCACTACCGCGTGGGCAGCATCACGAAGACGTTCGTGTCGACGGTGCTGTTGCAGCTGGAGGCGGAGCGGCGGCTGTCGCTGGACGACAAGGTGGAGAAGTGGCTCCCGGGCGTGGTCCGGGGCCATGGCCACGACGGACGCCGGATCACCGTCCGTCAGCTCCTCAACCACACCAGCGGCATCTTCAACTACACGGCGGACGACGACTTCGCCCGCACGTACTTCCTGAAGGACGGCTTCTTCGAACACCGCTACGACACGAAGACGCCCGAGGAACTCGTCGCGATCGCGATGATCCACAAGCCGCTCTTCGCGCCGGGCACGTCATGGAGCTACTCCAACACCAACTACGTGCTGGCCGGCATGGTGATCGAGAAGGTCACCGGCCACTCCTACGCCACGGAGATCCGCCGCCGCGTCATCGAACCGCTCGGCCTGCGCGCCACGTCCGTCCCCGGCACCAGGACGACGCTCCCACGGCCCAGCAGCCACGCGTACTCGAAACTGGCCCGGACGACGACGGGCCCGACGTACGACGTCACGCGGCTCAACCCCTCCCTGGCCTCCTCCGCCGGAGAGATGATCTCCGACTCCGCCGACCTGAACCGCTTCTACGCGGCCCTGCTGGGCGGCCGGCTCCTTCCGCCGAAGCAACTGAAGGAGATGAAGACCACGGTGAAGGCCGACGAGATCCCGGGCGCCCGCTACGGCCTGGGTCTCATCGACCGCAAGCTCAGCTGCGGGGTCCATGTGTGGGGCCACGACGGCGGCATCCACGGCTCGACGTCCTCCGCCGTGACGACGGCGGACGGCCGCCACTCCCTGGCCTTCAACTTCAACGGGGACTGGTCGGGGGACAGCGATGCGGTGATCGAGGGCGAGTTCTGCCACAAGTAGACCTCCGAACGGCCTTCTTGACGCAGGTCACCGCAGCCTTCGGCCGATCGGCACTCCAGAGGTACTCGTCGATCAGGTCCTCGGCCTCGTGGAACGAGCCCGGCATCCGGTAGCAGTACGCCACCAGCTCACCTCGGTACGGTTCGAGGCCCACTGCGCCATCATGACGGCGGACAGGGGGTGCCCGGACCCCACGGGCAACCCGCACGAGGAGGGGCCGCCGGATCGCCGGCGGCCCCTCCTCTCCCCTCCTGGTACCGCCCCGGTCCGTTGCTACCGGGGCAGGACCACGACATACGCGGCCGGATCCCGGTCGTTCGCCGCCATCAGCGCGGTGCGGACCACCGCCGCCTGCTGCTCCCTCGCGTCGCGCAGCTTGCGCGGGGTGACGTGGACGACCGTGATGCCCAGCCGCTCCAGATGCTCGCGCTTGCGGGCGTACTCCGACCAGAGGGCGTCGTCGTCCTGCCGATGTCCCGGCCGGGGCGCCCGGGTGTCCAGCTCCAGGGCCACCGCCTGCTCGGGCCAGTACGCGTCGAGGCCGCCCAGGTGGGGCCCGCCCGGCAGACGCAGGTCGACGTTCCAGACCGGCTCGGGCAGGCCGTACTCCCGCACCATCCGGTAGAGCCGGTCCTCCGCGATCGCCCGGCCCTCCGCCAGCAGCGAGTCCACCGCGTCCACCACATGCGGCCGGCTCAGCAGCCGCGCCTGCGTCAACTCACGCACCACCGCGGCCGGTTCGCAGTGCCCGGCGCGCACCGCCTCCGTCAGCAGGCGCCGTACCGTGCCCGTGTCCGACAACTCCGCCACCGCGTCGGCGAGGGCGCGCGGCACCGGGGCGACCGGGACACCCGTGAGGTACGAGGGGGCGGGCAGCGAAGGCGTACGGACGATGTGCGCGCAGCCGTGCGAGCGCAGTCGGCGCAGCCGGGGGACCAGGACGTCGATCTTGTCGAGGGCGGTCAGCGGGGGCGACGAGGTGAACCCGTGCAGGGTCAGCGCCGCCAGGCCCGTGATCAGCGCGTCCGCGTACGGCCGTGGGGCGTGCGGTTCCTCGGCGCCCGGCTGGACGGGGATGCCCGGCGCCGGCTCAGGGGCCGGGGTGCGGCCCGCGAACAGCAGGACGGCGTGCAGGCGTTCCTCGGAGGTGGGCGGCCCCGGGTGGAGGAGGAAGACGCCGGGGAGGATCTGCTGCCAGGGACCGCCCGGCCGGCACCGCTCGGTGGTGTCGGCGGCCGTGATGCCGTGGCTGCGCAGCTGAGAGGCGGTCAGGACCCGCCGCCGCGTGGGGGACAGGTGACGGAGGGGGCGGGGGAACAGTGGGGTGTTGTGGTTCATGACCGGGGGTTTCCCGCGCCCGATCCGTCCCCTAACCGCTGTTACACGCCCGTCGACAAATCCGGACAAGCTCGCCCTAAAGTACGGGCGTTCGACTGCCGAAAGACGCTGGTCCGGATCGGGGTTACGGGGCCCGGTGCGCGGGTTCGGTAACGGGGCTCCGGGCGGCCGCACGGGCGGCCCGGAGCCCCGTCGTTTCCCGGCCGTTGTCGCTACGAGCCCGCCGCCGTGTCGCACGCCTGCCCCCGCAGGGCGCGCGCCAGGTCGTCCCGTGCCTCCAGGACCAGCCGGCGCAGGGCCGGTGCCGCGTCCTCGTGGGCGGTGAGCCAGGCGTCCGTCGCGTCCAGGGTCTCCTGGGAGTCCCGCAGGGACGGGAACAGGCCCTTGACCACATCCATGCCGATCTGGATGGACCGCTCGGCCCAGACGCGCTCGATGGCCGCGAAGTACTTCGCGGCGTAGGGAGCCAGAAGATCCCGCTGGGAGGGCTGTGCGAAGCCCGCGATGGTCGCCTCGACCAGCGCGTTGGACAGCGCGTCCGACTCGACGACCTGCGCCCAGGCCTGGGCCTTGACCGCCGCCGAGGGGCGGGCGGCGAGGCAGCGGACCTGGTGGCGCTTGCCGGAGGCCGTGTCGTCGCGGGCCAGTTCGGCCGCGAGGAGGGACTCGTCGGCGACGCCGTGCGCGGCCAGCGGTTCCAGGAGCGCCCAGCGCAGCTCCTGGTCGACGTCCAGGCCGTCGACCTTGGCGGTGCCCTCCAGGAGGTGCAGCAGCAGTTGCAGATCGGCCTGGTCGGAGGCGACCGTCGCGAAGAATCGGGCCCAGGTCAGCTGGTGCTGGCTGCCGGGCTCGGCGAGCCGCAGTTCCTTCAGGGCGCCCTGGGCGAGCAGCCGGCCGCCCTCCGCACGCCAGTCGGGGGCCGCGTAGTGGACGAGCGCCGAGTGCGCCCAGGCGTGCAGCATCTGCAGGACGCCGATGTCGGACTCGCGGCCCGCGAAGCGCAGCACCAGGCCCACGAAGTCCCGGGCCGGCATCAGCGCGTCCCGGGTGAGGTTCCACAGCGCCGACCAGCACAGCGCGCGGGCGAGCGGGTCGGTGATGTCGCCGAGCCTCTCGCGCAGCGTGGCCAGCGAGTTCTCGTCGAAGCGGATCTTGCAGTACGTGAGGTCGTCGTCGTTGACGAGGACCAGCTCGGGGGCGTCCGCGCCGACCAGCTCCTCGACCACCGTACGGGGGCCGACGACGTCGACCTCGGCGCGCGCGTACCGCACCAGAGAGCCGTCGGCGTCCTCACGCCGGTACAGGCCCACCGCGACGCGGTGCGGGCGCAGTTCGGGGTGCGACTCGGGGGCCTCCTGGAGCACGGCCAGCTCCGTGACGCGGCCCTCGGCGCTCAGGATCACCTGCGGGGTGAGGGAGTTCACCCCGGCCGTCTGGAGCCAGGCCCGCGACCAGGTGGCCAGATCGCGCCCGCTGGTCTCCTCCAGCGCCGACAGCAGATCGCCGAGGCGCGTGTTGCCGTAGGCGTTCCGCTTGAAGTAGCGGCGCGCGCCCTCCAGGAACGCGTCCTGGCCGACGTACGCGACGAGCTGCTTGAGCACGCTCGCCCCCTTCGCGTACGTGATCCCGTCGAAGTTGAGCTTGGCATCCTGGAGGTCGTGGATGTCGGCCGTGATGGGGTGGGTGGAGGGCAGCTGGTCGGCGCGGTACGCCCAGGCCTTGCGGCGGTTGGCGAAGGTGATCCAGCCGTTCTCGAAGCGGGTCGCCCCGACCAGCCCGAACGCGCCCATGAAGTCGGCGAAGGACTCCTTGAGCCACAGGTCGTCCCACCACTCCATGGTGACGAGGTCGCCGAACCACATGTGCGCCATCTCGTGCAGGATGACGTTGGCCCGGCCCTCGTACGAGGCCTGGGTGACCTTGCCGCGGAAGATGTACTCCTCGCGGAAGGTGACGAGCCCCGGGTTCTCCATCGCGCCGAGGTTGTACTCGGGCACGAACGCCTGGTCGTACTTCCCGAACGGGTACGGGTAGTCGAAGTGGTCGTGGAAGAAGTCGAGCCCCTGCTTGGTCACCAGGAACACGTCGTCGGAGTCGAAGTGGGGCGCAAGGCCCTTGCGGCACATCGCGCCGAGCGGGATCTCCAGCGTCGTACCGTCGTCGAAGGTGCGCGTGTAGCTGTCCGTGACGTAGTGGTACGGGCCCGCCGCGAACGCGGTGATGTACGTGGAGATCGGCTTGGTCTCGGCGAACCTCCACACACCGTCGACGAGTTCACCGACGCCGTTGCTCCAGACCGTCCACCCCTCCGGGGCCCGCACCTCGGCGCGGAAGGGGGCCTTGAGGTCCGGCTGCTCGAAGTTGGCGAAGACGCGCCGGGAGTCGGCGGGCTCGTACTGGGTGTAGAGGTAGACCTCGCCGTCCTCGGGGTCGACGAAGCGGTGCATGCCCTCGCCGGTGCGGGAGTAGGCGCACTGCGCGTCGACGACCAGCTCGTTGTCGGCCCGGAGGTCCTCCAGCCGGATGCGGGAGCCGTCGAAGACCTCGCCGGGGTCCAGGTCCTTGCCGTTGAGCGACACGGCCGTGACGCTCGGTGCGAGCAGGTCGGCGAAGCTCGCGGCGCCCGGCTCCGCGCAGCGGAAGCGGATCGTGGTCACCGAGCGGAAGGTGCGCGGCTCGGCCTCGATGTCGCCCAGGGCGGAGCGCAGGTCGAGGGAGACCTCGTAGCCGTCCACGGACAGCAGCGCTGCCCGCTCCTGGGCCTCGTCGCGGGTCAGATTCTCACCGGGCACGGGCGGCACTCCCTCGGGGCGTCATGGGATGGACATGGATTTTGCGGAACGGACAGGAGCGATCCTGCCATGTGCCCCTGACGCGGGACAGCCGGGAACGAGGCGTGACACCCGGGAATGAGGCGAGCGGCCTCCGGCGTTGCTGCGGGAAACACCGCTTTCCGAGGAGAACCATGCCCGAGACCGCCTCCACCAAGACCCCTGTCGACTTCTGGTTCGACCCGCTGTGCCCCTGGGCCTGGATGACCTCGCGCTGGGTGCTGGAAGTGGAGAAGGTCCGGGACATCGAGGTCCGCTGGCACATCATGAGCCTCGCGGTTCTCAACGAGGACAAGCTGGACCAGCTGCCCGAGGAGTACCGGGACATGCTGGCCACCAAGGCCTGGAAGCCGATCCGGGTGGTCACCGCCGCCTGGCAGAAGCACGGGGAGGACATCCTCGGCCCGCTCTACACCGCGCTCGGCACCCGCATCCACAACCAGGGCGAGGGCCCGACCATCGAGGCGATCGCGGGCGCGCTCGAGGACGTAGGCCTCCCGGCCTCCCTGCTCGACTACGCCGACCAGGAGGACTTCGAGTTCGACGCCGAGCTGCGCGCCTCCCACAAGGAGGGCATCGACAAGGTCGGCCAGGAGGTCGGCACCCCGGTGATCGCGCTCCCCGGCGACGACGGCGAGCAGATCGCCTTCTTCGGCCCGGTCGTCACGCCCACCCCGCAGGGCGAGGCCGCGGCCAAGCTGTGGGACGGCACGCTGCTGGTCGCCTCGACCCCCGGCTTCTACGAGATCAAGCGGACCCGCACGAAGGGCCCGGACTTCAGCAACCTGTAGGAGTTACTCGGGTTCGGGGATCCGGATGTGGTGGTCAGGGGTTCCGGCGCACTTGGTGAACCCGGTGCGGACATGCCGGCAGCCCGGCGCCACGCACATCAAGTAATTGTCGACGTTCCGTTTGACCAGGCGGTTCTTGAGCCACTGCTTCTCGTCAGCGACGAGCGGACGGTGCCCCTCGTTCGAGTCGCAGGTGTGGCAGTAGTACGGCTTCTCGCTCGGCATCCCGCAACGATGCCCCGGAAGCCCGCATACCGTAAGGCCCCGTGAGGCTCCTTTTCGCTCCTCACGGGGCCTTCGCGGCAGTGCCGAACAGACCCGGACGGCGGGCTTCCGCCGGAGCGCGCACGCGAGCGCGCCCCGGCGGGAATACTGGCGGGTCATGAGTACGACGAACATGACCCACAGCGCCGTGAGTCCCGCAACCTCAGTGAGCACGACCCTGCTGCTCGCCCGGCACGGCCGGACCGTCTGGTATGCCGAGAACCGCTACGCCGGAGTGAGCGACGTCCCCCTCGCCGACGAGGGCCACGCCCAGGCCGAGGCGCTGGGCCGCTGGGTCGCCGCGCACCCCGTGGACGCCGTCTGGACGTCGACCCTCTCGCGCGCCGTCGCCACGGCCGAGCCCGCCTGCCGCGCCCTCGGTCTCACCGCGCACCGCGAACCCGCCTTGCGCGAATGCGACTTCGGGGTGGTGGAGGGCCATACTCTCGCCGAGTTCGAGGCCGAGAACCCGGCCCGGGCGAAGGCGTTCCGGGTCGACCCGGTGTCGTACCCCTTCCCGGAGGCGGAGGACCCGCGCACCGCGGCGGCCCGCGGGGCGGCCGTCCTGCGCCGGATCGAGGCCGCGCACCACGGCGAACGCGTCCTGGTCGTCGCCCACAACACGCTGCTCCGGCTGGTGCTCTGCTCGCTGCTGTCCATCCCGCTGGGCGAGTACCGCAGGGTCCTCCCGCGGCTGCGCAACGCCGCGGTCACCGAACTGCGCATGACGGACGGGGCCGCCGCGCTGCTGTCGCTCAACGTGCCCTGCGAGTGACGCGGGCCGGGTACACAGGAGGGCCCCCGCGAGTCACGTCCTCGCGGGGGCCCTCCGTTTCTCCGCCTGCCACGTGAAAGGTGAGAAGACGATCACGAGCAGGACGTTTTTCATCTGCCTCAGGGGGTGATCAGCAAGACGTTCGCGCGGGACCTGGCCGCCTCGTATCGCCGGGCCACGTCCTGCCAGTCGACGACCTGCCACATCGCGTCGATGAAGTCGACCTTCTGGTTGCGGTACTGGAGGTAGAAGGCGTGCTCCCAGGCGTCGAACACCAGGATCGGCACCGAGCCCTGCCCCACGTTGCCCTGGTGGTCGTAGATCTGCTCGACGACGAGGCGACCGCTGAGCGGCTCGTGGGCGAGGACGCCCCAGCCGGAGCCCTGGGTGGTCGCGGCGGCCTTCGTCAGCTGCGCCTTGAACCCGGCGAAGGAACCGAACGACTCGGTGATCGCGTCCGAGAGCTCTCCCACACCGTCCACGGCGAGGGGCTCACCGCCGCCGTTCCCGCTCATGTTCGTCCAGTAGATGCTGTGCAGGATGTGGCCGGAGAGATGGAAGGCCAGGTTCTTCTCCAGACCGTTGACCGCCCCCCACGACTCCTTGTCACGCGCCTGAGCGAGCTGCTCCAGCGTGTCGTTGGCCCCCTTCACGTACGCCGCGTGGTGCTTGTCGTGGTGCAGCTCGATGATCTCGGGGCTGATCACGGGTGCGAGCGCGGCGTAGTCGTACGGCAGCTCAGGGAGCGTGTAGACGGGCATGTCGGGGTCCCCTCCGGCCTCGTAAGACCTTATTGCACATAACTTGCAACTGCACGTTAGCAACAAAAAGACCCTCGTGCAGGTCGCACGAGGGTCTTTCGGGGGAGCGGGAACGGTCAGCGGGCCGCGCGTGCCCGCTGCCAGGCGTATCCGACGGCCGCCAGGAACAGCGTCATGCCGCCCGTCGAGTACAGCTGCACCCGGGTGTCCGGCTGCCGGGCCATCAGGACGAAGATCGCGGCCATGCCGGCCAGCGCCACCCAGGTCAGCGCCGGGAACAGCCACATCCGCACGACCAGCTTCTGCGGTGCCTCGCGCTCCACCCGGCGCCGCAGCAGCAGCTGCGAGACCGCGATGAAGATCCACACGACCAGGATCACCGCGCCGATCATGTTCAGCAGCCAGGGGAAGACGTCGTCCGGCCGCCAGTAGCTCAGCAGCACGCACACGAAGCCGAAGACGCAGGAGACGAGCACCGCGACCCGAGGGACCCCGGCCGAGACCCTGCCGAGGACCTTCGGGCCCTGGCCGCGCTCCACCAGCGAATAGGCGATGCGCGAGGAGCCGTAGATGTTGGCGTTCATCGCCGAGAGCAGCGCGACGAACACGACCACGTTCATCAGCTGACCGGCGCCGGGGATGCCCAGGTGGTCGAGGGCGGCGACGTAGGGGCCCTTCTCGACGACCTCCTTCGAGTCCCAGGGGACCAGCGTGACGATGACCGCCATGGAGCCGATGTAGAAGAGCGCGATGCGCCACATCGCCGTACGGACGGCGCGCGCGACGCCCTGGACCGGGTCCTGCGACTCGGCCGCCGCGATGGTGACCGTCTCCAGACCGCCGTACGCGAAGACCGACGCGAGCAGACCGACGACCAGCCCCTCGCTGCCGTGCGGGAGGAAGCCGCCCTGGCCGGTGAGGTTCGAGGTGCCAGGGGAGTCTGTGCCGGGGAGCACGCCCGCGACGGCCAGCACACCCAGCACCAGGAACAGGCTGATCGCGCCGACCTTCAGCGCGGCGAACCAGAACTCGAACTCGCCGAAGTTCTTCACGGCGGCGAGGTTCGCGACACAGAAGACCACCATGAACAGGGCGACCCAGGCCCACTCGGGCGTACCCGGCAGCCAGCCGGTGACGATCTTCGCCGCCCCGATCCCCTCCAGCCCCACGGCCGTGCAGAGCAGCACCCAGAAGGACCACCCCGCGGTGAAGCCCGCCCACGGTCCGATCGCCCGCTCGGCGTGCGCCGAGAACGAGCCCGAGGACGGATACGCGGCGGACATCTCGCCGAGCATCCGCATCACCAGCATGACCAGCAGACCGGAGACCGCGTACGCGATCACGATCGACGGTCCGGCGGCGGCGATCCCCGCGCCGGACCCCACGAACAGGCCGGCGCCGATCACACCGCCGAGGGCGATCATCGACAGATGGCGCTGCTTGAGGCCGTGGGACAGCGCAGCGGGTGCGTCGGGAGCGGTGGGTGGGGTGTCGAGGGTGGTGCGGGACATGAGAGCGGGTGGTCCCTTACGTGCGAGTGGGCAAAAGCGCCCACAGTCTGGGCAGCCTCTCCGCTCAGCGGGAGAGGCTGCCCACTATGCGGACACCCGTGGTACGGAGCGTGAGATTTCCTTTACTCGGCCACGGACGTGTAGTGCGAGGTGTCGCCCTCGATCGAGTAGCTCTCCTTGCCCTATGTTCTCCGGCCGGGTGACGTACGACTGGAACAGGTCGAGCAGCTTGCGGGACTCGCCCACCGACAGCCCGGCGATCCGCTGCGCGAACCCGCCGATGAACAGCCCGCGCTCACCGGATGGGGTCCCCCCTGCTCGAGCGAAGCCGAGAGCTTGGGGGAGGGCGGACCCGGACGACGGGATGGGCGGTACGGAACCTGATGGACGTGAACCGGGCGCGCTGGGCGGCCTGTTCCTCGTCGATCTGCTCGTCGGGCACCGCGTAGTCGTAGTCGTTGGTGTGCTCGGCCCACAGGGTGTCGGCGAGCGCGCGCAGCGGGGCGGGCAGGTCCCGGTAGGCGGCCGCCGAACTGGCGATCAGGGTCTCGCCGCCGTACGGCGGGATCGTGATGCTGCGCAGGGTGCTGGCCTGGGGCGGGTTGGGGACGAAGGTCACGTCGGTGTGCCAGTGGTTGGCGCGCCCGCGCTCGCCCTTGTGGACGTCGAGGGCCTCGCGGATCGCGGTGACCTGTTCGTCGTCGAGCGGCTTGGAGATGTCTACGCCGGAGACCCGGGCGCCTGTGTGCGCGGTGACCTTGCTGATCTCGAGGGACCTGCGGGGTCCTTTCAGGCGAGCGCGGGCTGGAGGTACTGGTTGGCGGGGCGGGGGAGGCCGTAGCGCTCCCGGAGGGTCCGGCGCGGTCCGTACTCCGTGCGGAGCAGGCCGCGGGCGCGCAGGACCGGGACGACGTGGTCGACGAACAGACCGAGGCCGGAGGGAAGTACGGCGGGCATGATGTTGAAGCCGTCGGCGGCGCCGCGCGTGAACCACTCCTCGATCGCGTCGGCGACCTGCTCCGGCGTGCCGGCGAAGGTGAGGTGCCCGCGCCCGCCGCCGAGCCGCCCGATCAGCTGCCGCACGGTGAGCCGTTCGCGGCGGGCGAGTTCGACGACGAGGGTGCAGCGGCTCTTGGCGCCCTCGATGACGTCCTCGGGAGGCAGGTCCGCGGGGAGCTGGGCGTCCAACGCCAGCGTTCCGGGCTCCAGCTGCAGCAGGTGCTCCAGACGGTCCACGCCGTGCGTGTACACGATGTGGTCCTCCAGGATCTGCTCGTTCGCCCGCGCCTCGGCCCGCGTCGAGCCGAGCACCGGGACGATGCCGGGCAGCACCTTGATGTGCTCGGGGTACCGGCCGGCCGCCGCCGTACGGGACTTGAGGTCCGCGCAGAAGGCCTGGCAGCACGGAGGGCCGGTGGCG
Organism: Streptomyces sp. NPDC107454; assembly: GCF_055582885.1. NCBI lineage: Bacteria > Bacillati > Actinomycetota > Actinomycetes > Kitasatosporales > Streptomycetaceae > Streptomyces > Streptomyces sp. NPDC107454. The sequence continues at coordinate 276,848 of NZ_JBVJPA010000001.1, forward strand.
CTCCCACGGCTCGCGCAGCAGGACGTGCATCCGGATCCGGGTCAGCGCGTCCAGCGTGCCGAACGGCTCGTCGGTCAGCAGGAGTTCGAGCTCACGGACGAGCGAGCGGGCCAGGGCCGCGCGCTGGGCCTCGCCGCCGGAGTGAACCGGGCGCAGTAGTCGGTCACCGAGGCAGGGGAGAGGCCGGTCAGCCGGGCGACGGTGCTGCGCGCCACCGGGCCGTGTTCCAGGACTGAGCGCAGGATGACGCCGGCGCTGGTGCGGCGGCGGTCTCCGGCGGTGGCGCGGTGGGGTGTCGCGGGAGGGGAGAGAGCCAGGGAGGTACGAGGCATGGCGCTTCCTGGGGAGCGTGTCCGAAACGGTCGCGTCGTGGCGAGCCGGATGCGCTCCGCCCGCCCTACCCGGGGCGACAGGTGGCGGTGCCCTGGCGTCGCAGGTCGACATGGCGACGCGACGCGAAGTTCTCAGCCTGGGCAACCATGCCCTGAAGAGTAGGTCTCCCCCCGATTCCGGCCAGAGGAGCCGTCTCCCGACCGTCGGTCCGCCCGAGCTCCCAGGGGCGCGGGGAACCGCGCGACCGGCCCCACCCACCCGCGGACGGACGAAGACGCCCAGCGGCGCGAATTGGCGGGACCCTACAGGCCGCGCTCGGACCTCTCCGCGGACAAAACCATCCCACCTCAGTGACCAGCATCACGCCCCGATAGGTGTATGCGGCCTCCTTTGTAAGGGCTCCACCAAGTCCCGGATCCCCGCTTTGTCGATCGCACACGGTGATCCACCCGCCCCCCTGGGATAGCGTCACCGTGTCCCGACCCCCCCGTCACCCGCCGGAGTCCCCATGAGCACCGCTGCCGCCACCCCCCGCCAAGGCATCCGCCCCGGCGAGGTCCTCGCCGACCTGCTCCCGGCCTCCCGCGTCAGGGACATCACCCTCGTACTCGGCGGAGCGGCCCTCACCGGCCTCGCCGCGCAGATCTCCCTGCCCGTGCCGGGCTCCCCGGTCCCGGTGACCGGCCAGACCTTCGCCGCGCTCCTCGTCGGCACGGCCCTCGGCGCGGGCCGCGGCTTCCTCTCGCTCGCGCTCTACGCCCTCGTCGGCATGGCCGGCATGCCGTGGTTCGCCGACGGCGGTTCCGGCACCGCCGCCCCGTCCCTCGGCTACATCCTCGGCATGATGCTCGCCTCCGCCGCCGTGGGCGCCCTCGCCCGCCGCGGCGCCGACCGCTCGTTCCTGCGCACCGCGGGCACGATGCTGCTGGGCGAGGCGATCATCTACGCGGCCGGCCTCCCGTACCTGGCCGCCGCCACCGGCATGTCGCTGAGCGCGACCCTCGCGGCGGGGTTCACCCCGTTCCTGATCGGCGACGCCCTGAAGGCGGCGCTGGCGATGGGCGTCCTGCCGACCGCCTGGAAGTTCCTCGACCGCTGAGGCCGTAGTCCCCTCGCCAGAGGCTCGCCGGGTCGTACTCCCAGTACGACCCGGCGAGCCTCTTGCGTTCACGACTGCGGCTGCCGGCGGGGCCGCCGCTGGGCCCACCACATTCCCGCCGCCCCGACGGAGACGAGCGCCGCCCCCGCCGCGCCGAGCGGCAGCAGGTCACTCCCGGCGCCGGTCTTGGGCAACTGGTCACCGCCCGGTGTCACCGGCTTGTTCTCGGTGTCGAGCAGCAGCGGAGTGGCCGGAGCGTTCGGCGACGGGTTCGTCGTACCGAACGGCACCGGGCCCTGCTGCCAGAACGTCTTCTTTCCGGCGCTGTCCTGCACCGGCAGGCAGATCTTTCCGGTCTTGCTCAGATCGAAGGTCGCGGCGACGGCGTACGACTGCGACTTTCCGGCCGCGAGATTGCCGACATCGCACACGAATCCACTGTTCGAACCCTTGGGCAGATCCTTGTCCGCCATGGCGGAACAACCCTTGACGCTCTTGACCTGTAGGCCGTCGAATCCGACCACCAAAAGCCGGATCTTTCCGCTGTCCTTGGTTCCCTCATTCTTCACCGTGGCGGTCAGCGCCGTTTCGTGCGAGCTGTTGTCCACCGAGATCTTCTCGGGCAGCAGCGTGGTCAGCTTCACCCCCGCAGGCGCCGGGTCCATGGCCTTTCCCCCCTTGCTGCTCCCCGGTCCCTGGTCGTCCGCGACGGCGGTGAAGGAAAGGATCATCACGGCCGAGAAAGATGCCGTGAGCAGCGATCCCGCGATGGTCGTCGTGTGACGAGAACTCATGTTCGCCCCCCTTGGCTGCGCCTGAATTCGCAGTACTTGAAGAGGTACCACAAGATTTCTCCGCACTATGCTGGTACGGCATGAAGTGTGACCATTGTGTTTCTGCTGTGGTGGACGATTGTGGCGGGTGTTGAGGGGGTGCAGGGGATTGACGGGGAATACGAGTGGCGGTGTTCCGGGATTATTGGTGACGGGTCGATATCGGCTGGCCGAGAGTATTGGCCAGGGGGGAATGGGGCGGGTGTGGCGAGCCACCGACGAAATGCTCGACCGGCAGGTCGCCGTCAAGGAAATGCGGATCGACGGACTCGACCCGGAGGACACCCGAACCCGCCGCGAACGCACCCTGCGCGAAGCCAGGGCCACGGCCCGGATCGACCATCCCAACGTCGTGCGCATCTACGACGTCGTGGACCAGGGCGAGCGGCTGTGGATCGTCATGGAACTCGTCGCCGGCCGTTCCCTCGAACAACTCGTGGTCGACGACGGACCGCTCGACCCGCCCGCCGCGGCCCGTATCGGACTCGAACTGGTCGCGGCCCTGCGCCAGGTGCACGCCGGGGGAGTACTCCACCGGGACATCAAGCCGGGCAACGTTCTGGTCGAACGGCGCGGACATCGTGTCGTCCTCACCGACTTCGGCATCGCCGCGCTCCAGGACGCGGAGGCGCTCACCATGGTCGGCATGCTGGTCGGCTCTCCGGACTACATGGCACCCGAGCGTGTCTCCGGACGCCCCCAGGGTCCGCCGTCCGACGTCTGGTCGTTGGGGGCGACGCTCTGCGCGGCCCTCGGCGGCCGCTCTCCGTTCTCCCGTTCGACCACCCTGGCGACGTTGCACGCGGTCCTGTACGAGGAGCCTGAACTCCCCTCCACGGCTGGTGACTTGGGGGAGATCCTGGCCGCCCTGCTGGAGAAGGAGCCGTCGACCCGACCGGGTCTGGCGGAGCTCGAGACGGCGTTGCGCCCGATCGCCTTCCCCCGACCGGAGGAGACCGAGTCCCCGGAAGCGGGGTTCGTACCCGAACCGGCGGCGGAATCAGCGAAATCACCGGAATCACCGGAAGTGCCAGAGGCGCGGGAACCATCGGTGGCGGCAGAGGCGCGGGAGATAACGGAGGCACCGGGGGCATCCGAGTCGCCAGAGGCATCCGCGATGTCAGAGGCATCCGAGACGTCGGAGGTGGGAGGGGCGGCCGAGGCTCCGGATGTACTGGGGACTCCGGGGTTGCCGGGGACTCCGGGGTCGCCGGGGATGCCGGAGGTACCGGGGACGTCGGGGATGCCTGAGGCACCGGAAGCCACGCCGCCCCCCGTCCCCCCGTTCCACCAGGAGTCGCCCACGCGCGCGCTCCTGGATGTGAGCCTCATACGCGCGGCGCAACACCTTCCGCCCCGGCGAGCCCCCGAGCCGCCCCCCGAACCAGCCTCCGAGCCGGACCCCGTACAGGACGCCATCCCGGAGCCCGCCCCCCTACCCGATCCAACCCCCGAACCCCCACCCCCACCCGCGCCCACCCTCGCCCCCGAACCCACACCCGCCCCCGCCCCTGAGCCCAGCGCACCCTCACCGCTTCCCGAACCCCCCTCCCTCGCCACGCACACCACGGTCTCCCGCGCGGTGGTCATGCCGCCGGGCGAGTTCCCCGGCCCTGCCGTGCCCTCCGTCCCACGGCGGGGCCGGCGCCGGATGGGCCTGGCCGCCGCCGGTGGTGTGGTGATCGTGGGAACCGTCGTCGGGCTCGTCATGACGCAGACGGGCGGCTCCTCCCACGACACGACCGGCGCCTCCACTTCGACCTCGGATTCGACCTCGCCATCGGCCTCGTCGACGTCGCCGAACTCCACGCGGACCTCCTCCACCGACCCCTCCTCCCCACCCCCCACCGTCGACGGCACGTCACGCCCGCCGAGCCTGCCGGCGGGCGCCCGGAAGGAGGCCGGACTGTACGCGTGGGTGCCGCCGCAGGGCTGGCAGCGGGTGGCGCAGAGCGGTTCCGAGGTGCACTACACCTCGCCCGACCGCGCGCAGGAGATCGTGGCCAACGCGACCCCGGCCCGGGGTGACCTGCTGGCGCAGTGGCAGCAGGCGGAGGTGGGCACCAGCAAGGGTCTGAACTACCGCCGGATCCGCCTGGAGCGCACCACGTTCCGCGGCGCGCCCGCGGTCGTCTGGGAGTACACCGTCACGGCCAGGGGCAGGCTCTGGCACGTCCGGCTGCTCGGCTTCCGCTCCGGCGGCACGTCGTACGAGATCAGCACCTGGTACCACCCCGACATCGAGGCGACCGCGCTCCCCGTCTACGACGCGGTCAAGAAGAGCTTCACGCCCCTGTGAACGGGGAGGGGCCCGGCGGCAGCTGCCGCCGGGCCCCTCCCCGTTACCGATTCCGCCGGAATCCGCGTCCGCGTGCTCAGGCCTCCGACGCGGCGTCGACCGGCTCCTTGGCGCCCACCGGCGCGCCGACGCCCGCGGGCTCGGTCGCCGCGGAGCCGCCGAGCTTCTGCTTCACGACGGCGATCGCGAGCACGACCGCGGCGACGAGCAGCGACAGCAGTACGGTCTCGCGTCCGTCGTGTTCCGTGTCGGTCAGCATGTAGCCGAGGACGAAGACGATCAGCGCGGCCGTCGCCCAGGTCAGGTAGGGGTACAGCCACATCTTCACGACCAGCTTCTCCGGCGCCTCGCGCTGGATGATCTTCCGCATCCGCAGCTGCGAGAAGCAGATGACCAGCCAGACGAACAGGGCGACCGCGCCGGAGGAGTTGACGAGGAAGAGGAAGACCGAGTCCGGGAACTTGTAGTTGAAGAAGACGGCGACGAAGCCGAAGACGACCGAGACGACGATCGCGGCCATCGGGACACCGCGCGAGGTGGTCTTCGCGAACACCTTGGGCGCGTCGCCGCGCTCGCCGAGCGAGAACGCCATCCGGGAGGCCGTGTAGAGGCCGGAGTTCAGGCAGGACAGCACGGAGGTCAGCACGATGAAGTTCATGATCTCACCGGCGTGCGCGATGCCGAGGGAGTCGAGGGCTGCGACGTAGGAGCCCTTGTCCTTGATGGAGGGGTCGTTCCACGGCAGCAGGGACACGACGACGAGGATCGAGCCCAGGTAGAAGACGCCGATGCGCCAGATGATGCTGTTGGTGGACTTGGTGACGGCCCGCTGCGGGTCCTCGGACTCACCGGCGGCGAGGGTCGCGATCTCGCTGCCCATGAAGGAGAAGACGACGAGGAGCACGCCGGTGAGGATCGCGCCGGGCCCGTGCGGCAGGAAGCCGCCGTGCTCGGTCAGATTCCCCAGGCCGGCCTTCGGGGCGTCGACACCCGGCAGCACGCCGAAGATCGCGAGTCCGCCGACGATGACGAACGCGCCGATCGCCACGACCTTGATCCCGGCGAACCAGAACTCGAACTCGCCGTACGAGCCGACGGAGACCAGGTTGGTCGCGGTGAGCACGACCATCACGATGAGCGCCCAGCCCCACTGCGGTACGCCGGGCATCCACCCTTCGAGGATCTTGGCTCCCGCGGTCGCCTCGACGGCCAGCACGACCACCCAGAAGAACCAGTACAGCCAGCCGATCGAGAAACCGGCCCAGCGCCCGAGCGCGCGGTCCGCGTGTGCGGAGAACGAACCGGAGGTGGGGTTCGCGGCGGACATCTCGCCGAGCATCCGCATCACCAGCACCACGAGCGTGCCGACGAGGGCGTAGGAGAGGAGGATTCCGGGGCCCGCGGTGGCGATACCGGAGCTGGAGCCCACGAAGAGGCCGGCTCCGATGACGCCACCAATGGCGATCATGGTCAGATGACGGTTCTTGAGGCCTGCCTGGAGGCCCGAACCGGGTTCTCCGGGGCCTCCGGGGCCGCTTGCGGCCTTTGTGGGGGTCGGCTGCGAGGTCATGAGGGGGATTCCTTTGCGCCGGGTGAGCAGATTCCCGTACGAGCGGTGTACGGGCCCGAGCGGGTCCTTGTAGGGACCCTGTAACGAGCCGGTCCAGTGAATCGGAGGCAAAGGAATTCGTGAACCTTTGAATCCAGATCGTTACTTGAGGTTTCCTTGAGGTTTGTAGCCTTGCTCACAGTTTTCGCTGGCGACACCCGGCGAGGTCGGTCCGAAACGGCCGTGTCACACTCGGACCATGCGCGTGTATCTCGGCTCTGATCATGCCGGTCTCGAACTCAAGAACCACCTCGTCGAGTGGCTCAAGGCCGCCGGGCATGAGCCCGTCGACTGCGGGCCCCTCATCTACGACGCCCAGGACGACTACCCGCCGTTCTGCCTCCGCGCGGCGGAGCGTACGGCGGCCGATCCCGAGGCGCTCGGCATCGTGATCGGCGGCTCCGGGAACGGGGAGCAGATCGCGGCGAACAAGGTGGACGGGGTTCGTGCCGCGCTCGCCTGGAGCGAGGAGACCGCGTCGCTGGGGCGGCAGCACAACGACGCCAACGTGGTGGCGGTGGGTGCGCGGATGCACTCCCAGGAGGAGGCGACGAAGTTCGTGGAGGTCTTTCTCTCCACGCCGTTCTCCGGTGACGAGCGCCACATTCGCCGCATCGACATGCTGTCGGCGTACGAAAAGACCGGCGACCTCCCGCCCATCCCGCCCCACCACCCCCAGCAGGCCTGAGCCTTCGACCGAGGGCGAGCGGGGCTTCCCCACGCCTCTACAGGCCCGGGGCCGCGCCCCGGTTCCCCGGCCGTCCGTCGTTCGTCGGCCGCGGGTGGGTGGGGGTTGCTCGCGCAGTTCCCCGCGCCCCTGAGGGATCGGGGCTGCGCCCCGGTTCCCCGGTCGCGCGTCGTTCGTCGGCCGCGGGTGGGTGGGGGTTGTTCGCGTAGTTCCCCGCGCCCCTGGGGGATCGGGGCTGCGCCCCGGTTCCCCGGCCGTCCTTCGTTCGTCGGCCGCGGGCCGGTGGGGCTGGTGGCGCAGTTCCCCGCGCCCCTGAAAGCCCTCACCCTGGCCCGCATCACTCAGCCCGTCCGGCGTTTGAGGACGAGGCCGTTCAGGCCGATGGGGGAGGTCCGGGCGGATGCCCGCAGGGGTGCAGGGGGCGGCAGCCCCCGGGGGTTCGGGGTTGAAGGGGCGGAGCCCCTGGGGATGGGACGGGTAGGGGCGGCGGGGGCGGAACAACAACCCCCGAGCCGTCGACGCCGTGGAAGACACTGCCGCACGAGGAGGACCCCGTGCCCGAGGGGCACACGATTCACCGGCTGGCCGAGGACTACGAGGCCAGATTCGGCGGCGGGCCGACCCGCGTCACCAGCCCCCAGGGCAAGTTCACCGACGCCGCCGCCCTCCTCGACGGCACCCCCCTGGAACACGCCGACGCCCACGGCAAACACCTCTTCCTCGCCTTCCGCGCCGCCGACTGGATCCACATCCACCTCGGCCTCTTCGGCAAGGTGAACTTCGGCGATGCCCCCGCCCCGCCCCCCACCGACACGGTCCGCCTCCGCCTCGCGAACGCCACGTCGTACGTCGACCTCCGCGGCCCCACCACCTGCGCCCTGATCACGGACGACGAGAAGCAGGCGATACACGCCCGCCTCGGCCCGGACCCCCTCCGCGCCGACGCGGACCCGTCGGCGGCGTACCACCGCGTCTCCCGCAGCCGTACGACGATCGCCGCCCTCCTCATGGACCAGAAGATCATCGCGGGCGTCGGGAACGTCTACCGCGCAGAAGTCCTCTTCCGGCACGGCATCGATCCCTACCGCACGGGGAAGGACATCACCCCGACGCAGTGGGACGCGATCTGGACGGACCTGGTGGCACTCATGCGCGAGGGCGTCCGCAACAACCGCATCGACACCGTCCGCCCGGAACACACCCCGGAGGCCATGGGCCGCCCACCGCGCGTGGACGACCACGGCGGCGAGGTGTACGTGTACCGCAGGGCCGACCTGCCCTGCCACATCTGTGGCGGCGAGATCCGCACCGCCGGTCTCGCCGCCCGCAACCTCTTCTGGTGCCCGGCCTGCCAGAAGAGCTGAACTTGGGATCGACCCCCTGGGGCTAGAACCCGTGGGGCAACCAGGGCGCGACCGTCGACGAGAAGCCCACCGAGGCCTCCGCGAGCGCGCCCTGCCGCAACTCCCGCACCCGCCCCGCCGCCGCGAGCGAGGCCAGGGACACCCCGCCGAGATACGCCGCCCCCAACTCCCGTACGGACAGCGCGAGATCGGCGGTGTCCGACGTACGCACACAGGTCGCGCCCTTGGTGTCCCCGGTGAGCCGCCAACGCCCCTCGTTCCAGGGGCAGAACACGTCCTCCACCTCGAACACCACGTCCACCGGCGCCTGATACGTCCGCGCCTCCAGCGCGGCACCGACGTCCACGAGCCGCACATGCAGCGCGTCCCGCATCCGCACCGCGCAGCGGCGGATGTCGGACACCATGTACTGCCACGCCTCGTCGACGGGGCGACCGTACGCGTGCAGCGTGGACGTCAGGTCGATCTCGAAGAGGAACCGCCACAGCGCCGCGTGCGCCGCCGGGTCGAGCGCCTCCAGTTGGTCGAGGCGGACGGTGAACCCGGCCCCGCGGTGGTCGCCGTCCTGCTTGATCCGGAACCGGGCGTAGCCCACGACCTCGTCGTCCCGCTCGGCGACCACGCACTGCAACGGCGACGCCCCGTCCCGCTCGCTCTCCGGGTCAAGCAGCATCGCCCGGTCCCAGTCGGGCCGCCGCGCCAGCATCCCGGGCCGGCCCGGGACCAGCCGCGCGTACACCGCCTCGCAGGCGTCGAGCACATCGGCGGGCGCGGCGTACCGCAGACGTACGTCATCGGTGCCGGGCGGTACGGACAGACGTACCCGGGTCGTGTCGATCTCGACGTTGTACTGGTGGGTCGCGATGCCGTAGCCGAACCGGCCGTAGATCACCGGCTCCGACGCGGTCAGTACGGCCAGCGGTTCGCCCCATGAGCGGATGTCGTCCAGCTGCCGCCGCATCATCGAACTGAGCAGCCCGCGCCGCCGGTGGGTGGCCGCGACGCTCACCATCGTGATGCCCGCGGCCGGTACGGAGGTGCCGCCGGGGACGGTGACCAGGAAGGAGAACGCCCCCGCGGTGCCCACGCACTGGTCGCCGTCCCAGATCCCCAGGAAACGGTCGTACTCTGTGAGCGCGTTCATCACCTCGCGCTCCTCGGACGACTCCGGTACGCCCCCGAACGCGCGGACCAGGTTGTCGTACCACGTGTCCCACTCGGGCTGCCGCAACACCCGCAAGTCAGTCGTCATACGCCATGACTACCAGGGCAATGCGGTACGAGCGAGGGAATTTCCCCCACCTCCGGAGGCGGCGTGCACTGTGATGTTGAGCGCTCGGACGGGGGACAAGTGGGACCTCCCGTGCCAAGCACCTGGTCCGATGGATAGGGTCCCGAACTAATGGCAGCAGGACGAGAGCGGCGCGCGGAAGCCGAGACGTTCACGGCCCGGTTGAAGAAGCAGTGGCACCGGGCCCGCACCGGCGTGCGCAGATCCGCCGTCGACTACTTCCGCGGCGACGGTTCGGACTGGATCGCACTGGCCGGTCTGCTGCTGACCATCCCCGTGATCGCGGCCACGACGCTGATGAACTCGGTCTGGTGCTCCCCGGCCGCGCTGGTCCTGCCGATCGTCGCGGGCGGCCTTCTGCTGCGCCCCGCCAGCCTGCTCGGTCTGTACGCGGCCGCCGCCACCGCGCTGATAGTGGAGTCGGTGAAGCTGGGCCCGTACACCGAGGGCCCCTCCCGGGTCACCCCGGGTGTGGTCCTGGTGGTCGCGGCCTGCGGCTTCTTCGGCCTGCTGATCGCCCAGTTCCGCAGCCGGGTCGGCGTGCCCTGGCGGCGCGGCGGCACCATGCTCTTCGACCTGCGCGAACGCATCCGGGTGCAGAGCAAGCTGCCGGGCCTGCCGCTGGGCTGGCACCGGGAGATGGCGCTGCGCCCGGCGGGCGGTCAGTCGTTCTCGGGGGACTTCGTCGTGGCCGCACGTACGAACAGCGGCCGAACGCTCGAAGTCGTTCTGACCGATGTGTCCGGAAAGGGGATGGATGCGGGGTCGCGCGCCCTGCTCCTCTCCGGAGCATTCGGCGGCTTGTTGGGATCGCTCCCACCCCACGCCTTCCTGCCCGCCGCGAACGGTTACCTCCTGCGCCAGGACTGGGACGAGGGCTTCGCCACGTCGATCCATCTGGTCCTGGACCTGGACTCCGGCGACTACGAACTCTTCTCCGCCGGGCACCCGCCGGGCCTTCAGCTCAGCGCGGGCAGCGGGCGCTGGGAGGAGAAGGCCGCGGAGGGGCCGCTCCTCGGGGTGTACGACGGTGCCCAGTTCGACCCCGTCAAGGGTTCCCTGCGACCTGGGGACGTCCTGATGCTCTTCACGGACGGTCTGGTGGAAACCTCCGACCGTGACATCGTCGAGGGCATCGACCGCCTCACCGGCGAGGCCGACCGCTATGTCGCGGGCGGTTTCCACGGCGCCGCGTGGCACCTCATCGAGGCGGTCGCCAAGGACGTCAACGACGACCGAGCCCTCCTCCTGATCTGCCGGGACGGCGCCACGGCAATCCGCTGACGACTCCGCGTCCCGCCCGCGGGCGGGTGGGGTTCTCCCCACCAGGAGTCGGCGGTCCGCCTCATGGTCCCACCCCCCTCCACATCCGTACGTTCGAGACATCACCCGAGCGAACAGACGAATGCGGCGGAAGGACGGACCCCTCATGGGCCTGCGGAAGAAGCGCCACGAACACGCGAACGCGGTCGCGGCCGACCCGGGTCCGACCACCGACTGGGCCGTCGAACTCCGCGGCGTACGACGTCAGTACGGCCGTGGCGGCAACACCGTCCACGCCCTGCGCGGCCTCGACCTCGCCCTCCCCCGCGGCAGCTTCACCGCGATCATGGGCCCCTCGGGCTCCGGAAAGTCCACGTTCCTCCAGTGCGCGGCCGGCCTCGACCGCCCCACCGCCGGCACCGTCCACCTCGGCGGCACGGACATCACCCGCATGAGCGAGAACAAGCTGACCGCCCTGCGCCGCACCCGCCTCGGCTTCGTCTTCCAGGCCTTCAACCTCCTCCCCTCCCTCACGGTCGAACAGAACGTCGTCCTCCCCACCCGCCTGGCGGGCCACCGCCCCGACCGCCACCGCGCCGCCGAGGTCCTCGCCCAGGTCGGCCTCGCCGACAAGGCCCGCCGCCGCCCCGGCCAGCTCTCCGGCGGCCAGCAGCAACGCGTCGCGATCGCCCGCGCCCTGGTCACCCGCCCGGACGTGGTGTTCGCGGACGAGCCGACGGGAGCCCTGGACACGACCACGGCCGCCGAGATCCTCGGCCTGCTCAGGGGAGCCGTCGACGGCCTCGGCTCGACGGTCGTCATGGTCACCCACGATCCGGCGGCCGCCGCCTGGGCGGACCGCGTCCTGTTCCTCGCCGACGGCTCGATCGCCGACCACCTCGAACGCGCCTCGGCCCAGCACATCGCCGCCCGCATGACATCGCTCACCACCCCCGCGTACGCCCGAGCGGCAGCCTGATGACCAGGTCCGCACGCCTCCCCAACGGTCTCGCCCGCGCCGCCCTCCGCTTCAGGCCCGCCGGTTTCGTGGGCACGTTCGTCGCGCTCGCGATGGCCGCACTCGTCGTCGCGGCCTGCGGCATCCTCCTGGAGACGGGCGTACGGGCATCCGTGCCGCCCCAGCGCTACGCCCATGCCCCGGTCGTCGTCGCCGCCGACCAGCGCGCCCATCTCGTCAGCGGCCACGGCGAGGACCGCGAGGACGAGACCACCCAGGTCCCGGACCGGGCCCGCCTCGACAACTCCCTCGTGGCGAAGGCCGCCTCGGTACCGGGAGCGCGTACGGCGGTCGCCGATGTGACCTTCCCCGTCCAGGCCGACGCGGACACGACCGGTACCGCGCACACGACCGGTACCGCACACGAGGCCCGTACCGCGCATGGCTGGGGTTCCACGGCCTTCACCGGCGAGAAGGTCGTGTCCGGCCGCGCCCCCGGCCCCGGTGAGGTCGTCCTTTCCGACGCCCGGGGCAGGGCCGTCGGCGACCGCGTCACGCTCACCACCGCCGACGGACCCCACACCTTCCGTGTCTCCGGCACGACCGCCCCACAGCCGACGCCCACCGTCTGGTTCGCCGACGCCGAGGCCGTACGCCTCTCCGCGTACCCGGGCCGGGTCGACGCCATCGCCGTCCTCCCCAAGGACGGCGTCCGCGCCGAGACACTGAAGTCCCAGGTGGCGCGGGCCCTCGGCGCCTCCTCGGGCGCGCGGGTGCACACCGGCGACGACCGGGGCGCCGTCGAGAACGCCTCGCTCGCCGAGGCCAGGGAACTGCTCACCGGGCTCGGCGGCTCCTTCGGGGGCGTCGCCACCGTGGTCGCCGTCTTCACCGCGGCCGGTACCGTCGCCCTCTCGGTCGGCCAGCGCCGCCGTGAGTTCGCGCTGCTGCGCGCCATCGGCACGACCCCGCGGCAGATTCGCCGCACGATCGCCACCGAGGCCCTGCTCGTGGCCCCCGCGGCGGGAGCGGTCGGCTGCCTCCCCGGTATCGGCCTCGCCCATTGGTGGTTCGGACAGCTGAAGGACAAGGGCGCGGTCCCCGAGACCGTCGAACTGTCCGTCTCGTACATCCCGCTGCTCACCGCCGTGGGCACCGTGCTGCTCACCGCGCTGCTCGCGGGCTACATGGCGGCCCGCCGTTCCTCGCGGATCAAACCGGGGCTCGCGCTCGGCGAAGCGTCCGTGGAACGGCTGCGGCCGGGCTGGATCCGTACGCCGCTGGGGCTCGCGGCGGCGGCCGGCGGCTTCGTCTGCGCGGGCCTCGCCGCCTCCCTGACCGGCGAGGACGCGGCCAACGCGGCGCTCGGCGTGGTCATGCTCTTCATGCTGGCGGTGGCCTTGCTCGGACCGCTGGTGGCGCGTGTCTGCGCCGCCCTGTTCGGGCTGCCGCTGCGCGGCGCGGGCGCCTCCGCCGCGCTGGCCGCCGCCAACTCCCGTACGAACGCCCGCCGACTGGCCTCCGCGATCACCCCGATCGTGCTCGCCATGGCCTTCTCCTCGGTGCTCGTGTTCATGCACACGAGCGAGGAGCGGGCCACCCAGGAGCAGCAGCGCCGCGGCATCGTCGCCGATCACATCGTCACCTCGGACACCGGTCTCGCCCCGGACGCGGTGGCACGGGCCGCCCGCACGCCCGGCGTGACCTCGGCCGTGGGCCTGCTGAAGACGGCGGTACTGGTGCCGGTGAGCGGCTCACTGGAGTCGGCCACCGCCCAAGGGGTCACCGGATCCGTGCGGGAACTCGCCGCCGTCCAGGACCTGGACGTCCGGCAGGGCGCCCTCTCCCTGAAACCGGGCGAGGTCGCGATGGACGCCTCGCTCGCGGACAGCGCCCACGCCGAGGTGGGCGACCGGCTCGCGCTCCGCCTGCCCGACGGCACCAGGGTGTCCCCGACGCTCGTGGCGACGTACGGCCGGGGCCTGGGGCTGTCCCAGGTCACGTTCGCGAGGGCCGACCTGGCGCGTCACGTGACCGACTCCTTCGACAGCGAGATCTGGACGAAGGGCGGCACGGCGGCCGGTCTCTCCGGGCTCGGCACGGTCCTCGGCCGCGCCGACCACACCGTCGCCGAGTCCCGGGACCGCGCGCTCAACGCGTGGGCGAACACCGTGATGGCGGCGGTGCTCGGCGGATTCGCGGCCGTCGCCGCCGCCAACACCCTCGTGATGACGGTCCTCGACCGGCGCGACGAACTCGGCACGCTCCGGCTGATCGGCTCCACCCGCCGCCAGGTGCTGCGCATGATCCGCTGGGAGGCCCTGCTGGTCGCCCTGGCCGGCATCGTCCTCGGTACGGCCATCGCGCTCGCCACGCTGGTGCCGATGATGAAGGGGCTGACCGGGCAGGGACCGTACATCCCGCCCCTTTTGTACGGGTCCTTCGCCGGGGCGGTTGTCATGCTCGGTCTGACGGCGGTCACCGTCCCCGCCCGCGCGGCGCTGCGGCGGGAGACACTGGAGGGGTGACGCAGACTCTCCTGACCCTGGCCGAAATAGAGGCCCTCGCCCGTACGGCGCATGCCGCCCAGACCGACAAGGCGGGGCGGCCGTACACCGAGCACCTGCAGGCCGTCGCGGACGGGGTCCGTGAGCGCGGGGGCGACGACGAGCAGATCGCGGCGGCCTGGCTGCACGACGCCGTCGAGGACGACGTGCTCTCCGAGGACTGGCTGCGCGAGGCCGCGCTGACCGGGCGGACGAAGGACATCGTGCTCGCGCTGACCAAACGCGAGGGAGAGCCCCCGGAGTCGTACGCGAAACGCATTCGTACGACTCCGGGAGCTCTCGTGGTAAAAGCCTCGGACCTGGCGCACAACGCCGATCCGGCCCGGCTCGCGGTCCTCGACGAGCACACCCGCGCGCGGCTGACCAAGAAGTACGCCGCGCTGCGGGCGCTGCTGGGACTGCCGCCGGGCTGACAGCGGCCGTGCCGGGCCGACCGTGGTCGTACCGGGCCGACGGTGGTTACGCCGGGGTCCTGGCTCGTTCGCGGGCCAGCTCCGTGGCGTCCCGCCTGAACGCCCACTCCATGCTGGGCTCCATCGCGAAGCGGAAGACCCGCCGGACCGGCGCCGTGCACAGCAGGGTGACGGCCACGCCCGCGACGAGGGTCACGAAGATCTCGCCGAGCGGCCGGTGCAGCCACTTGTGGTCGAACCAGCCCCAGTAGTCGCCGCCCTTGACCAGGAAACCGTGCAGCAGATAGCCGTACAGCGTGCCCGCGCCGAGCGCCGTGAACCACGTCCTGCGGCGCGGCACCCAGGCGAAGAAGCACGCGGTGAGCACCAGCGAGCAGCCGAGGAGGGCGAGCACCATCACGGGGCCGACCCACCAGGGGACACCCAGCTCCTGGGCGCTGTCGCGGTGGTAGAACCAGCCGGGGTTCATCCGCGGCACCGCCCACCAGCTCACGACCAGCGCGGCGGCGAACACCGGCACCGACAGGATGCGCACCTCGCGGCGGCGCACCAGCTGGAAGTGCTCGGGCTTCATGCACAGGCCCAGCACGAAGAACGGCAGGAACTGGAGCGTCCGCTGCAGATCCAGGTCGTCACCGATGGACGGCGAGGTGGTCGCGAGCATGGCCACGAGGAGCGCGAGCGGAAGCGGCCAGCGGACCAGCTTCCACAGCGGCGTCGTCAGCCGCCAGATGAACAGCGCGCACAGGAACCAGGTGAGGAACCAGGGGTCGAGCAGGCTGACCGGCAGCGAGGGATCGTCGTCGGCCCAGCGCTTGAACAGGACGTACGCCACTTCGAAGACGACGTACGGCACGGCGACGCCGGTGACCAGGCGCTTGAGCCGGTCGGCGCGCATGTCGAAACTGCGGGAGAAGTAGCCGGAGATGATGATGAAGGCCGGCATGTGGAAGGCGTACACGACCATGTACGCGGCTTCGAGGATGCGGCTTTGACCCTTCAGGGGCTCCCAGGCATGGCCTATGGCCACGAGCACGATCGCCAGGTACTTGGCGTTGTCGAAGAAGGCGTCGCGCGGTTTGCCGGGCTGGGTGGCGGTGGCGGCCGTGGGGGCGGTGGCGGCCGTGGCGCCGGCCGGCTTCGAAGTCCGGTCGGACGGCAGGCTCGGGGCCGAGCGCGCGGTCGGCACCCCCTCCACAGGCCGCTCTGCCGGGGGGAGCGGCGTTCGACGGGGACCGTTCGGGTGGAGCGAGTTCGTCACGAAGCCTCCCACCAGAAACCGCGGGGAGCGGAGGGAGCGGGGGAGACGATCCAGGACCTTGCTGCTCTTGCGGGGGACGAGGCGGCGTGGAACATCTGAGGCACCCTAGCGTTGTCTGTGTGTCTTCGTAAAACTCCTGACGTTATTCCTGCCTATCACGTGTGAGTTCGTCCGTGAGTAACGTTTCGAGTACCCCAGGATTTGACGATTTCCCCTTACCGCGCACGACAGTTGTGGTGCCGTTCTGTCCGTATTCGTCACGACTAATTGGTGCATAACACTCGCGGGCGACTCTGGTGAAATGTCCATTCTTCGGTGTCTTCGGGGTCATCTTCCGGGCGCCCTCGGGGGATTTCTCGCCGGGCCTGTGGCAACAATTGGAAATTCCTGCAAACGGGATGTGTGGACACGGCAGCGATCCCTCGGAATTTCCCATGCGGGCGTACGGTCGAATTACCGTACGGGGTCGCGCAGTTGGTCCGCCACGGGAGGGTGGGGGAGTGCGGTTCCCAGGCGGCCCTGGCCGACGATGCGTCACCTGCGGCATACGGGGGCCGCGTTGGTGGCACGATGGTTCTGGCGGGGGTGTGTGGGGCTGCACCCCCGGGCCGGGAGAGCGGACCGACCGTAGGGTGTGATCAGTTGTGGCCATTTCGCTGTCAGTGGTACTGCTGTTGGCGATCATCCTCGTGGTGCTGATCCGAGGGGGATCGATCAAGGCGGGGCCCGCCATCGTCGCGGTGCTCTTCGGCTTCTTCCTCGCATCGACCGGAATGGCTCCGTCCATCCAGCGGTTCCTGGACTCGATAGCACAGACGATCAACTCGATCAGTTTCTGATCCCTGGTTCTGATCTCCGGGCGGGACGGGCCGGCGCCTTCACCGCCCCCATTCGTGGACGCGGACCCGACGGCCGCGCCCCGGGTCGACCGCGCTCTCCACACCGGCTCGATCAGCGATTCGGCCGACCGGGAAATCCCTCGGGATCCGACCGGTCGGCGGAACGACCGGCAAAACGATCGGTGATCCGACCGGTGGACAAAACGACCGGCGATCCGACCCGCCCGGAAAACGATCAGGGCCGGGCCGGAGGAGCGATCCTCCGGCCCGGCCCCGAGCCGTATGGAGCGGGCGACGGGAATCGAACCCGCGTAGCTAGTTTGGAAGACTAGGGCTCTACCATTGAGCTACGCCCGCACAGGGAGCACCGCAGGTCAGTGACCCCGGCACAGGAGGCATCGTAGCGGGTCGGACCCCGTCCCCGCACACCCCGTTCCGCGGCCCCGCGGACGCTCGTGAAATGCGGCAGCCGCGCTGTCTCCGGGCATGTACCCTACGTGTCGCACCGACGGGGTGTGGCGCAGCTTGGTAGCGCGTCCGCTTTGGGAGCGGAAGGCCGTGGGTTCAAATCCCGCCACCCCGACCACCAGCCGGTTCCGGCGACACGTCAGGTGACGGATCAGGCGAGCGAACAGATGCCCGACAGTCGATGGCCGGGATCGCAAGATCGCCTTTTGGGGCGTGTACCGCCTGCGGTTACTATGCAGGTTGCGCGCCCGTGTGTCTGCACTGTTACGTCTCTCAAGGGCCGCGAATCCGCTGAGGCTCTGCCTGATCTCGGCAGAAACAAACAGCAGAACCCCGCAGCAGTACCCCCAAGAAGTCAGCCACAAGGAGACCGAACCGTGAAGAGCGCCGTGGAGAACCTGAACCCGACTCGGGTTCGGCTCACTGTTGAGGTGCCCTTCGAGGAGCTCAAGGACAGCCTCGACGCGGCGTACAAGAAGATCAACCAGCAGGTCACGGTGAAGGGCTTCCGGAAGGGCAAGATCCCGGCGCGCGTCATCGACCAGCGGTTCGGTCGCGGCGCCGTGCTCGAAGAGGCCGTCAACGACGCGCTCCCGAAGTTCTACACCGAAGCGGTCAACGAGGCTGAGCTGAACGTCCTCGGCCAGCCCGAGGTCGACATCACGGAGCTGAAGGACGGCGAAACGCTGAACTTCACCGCCGAGGTCGACGTCCGCCCGACCATCGAGATCCCGGACTACTCCGGCATCGAGGTCGAGGTCGACGCAGTCGAGGTCGCCGACGAGGACGTCGAGAAGGCCGTCGAGGAGCTCCGTGAGCGCTTCGCGTCCACCTCGCCGGTCGAGCGCGCCGCCCAGGACGGCGACGTCGTCACGATCGACCTGGAGGCCAAGGTCGACGGAGAGGTGCTGGAGGACGGCGTCGCCTCCGACGTGTCCTACACCATCGGCTCCGGCGAGCTGCTGGACGGCATCGACGAGGCCGTGAAGGGCCTGGAGGCCGGTGGCGAGGCCACCTTCGCCTCCGAGCTCAAGGGCGGCTCGGCGGCCGGCAAGGAGGCCGAGGTCACCGTCAAGGTCACCCAGGTCGCCGCGCGCGAACTGCCCGAGCTCGACGACGACTTCGCGCAGCTCGCCTCCGAGTTCGACACCCTCGACGAGCTCAAGGCGGACAGCCGCAAGCGCCTCGAGAACATGAAGCAGTACGACCAGGCCACGCAGGCCCAGGAGCGTGTCCTGGAGAAGCTGCTCGAGCTGGTCGAGGTCCCGGTCCCCGAGAAGCTGCTCGAGGACGAGATCAACACCCGTAAGCACAACCTCGAGCACCACCAGCTCGGCCAGATGGGCCTCGACCTCGGGAAGTACCTGGAGATCCAGGGCAAGACCGAGGAGGAGTTCGACGCCGAGACCAAGGAAGCGGCGATCAAGGGCATCAAGACCCAGTTCGTCCTTGACGAGCTCGTCAACAAGGAGAAGCTGAACGTCAACCAGGAGGAGCTCACCGAGCACCTCATGCGGCGTGCGGCCTCCTCCGGCATGTCCCCCGACCAGTTCGCCCAGGCGGTCGTCGAAGGCGGCCAGGTCCCGATGCTGGTCGGCGAGGTCGCCCGCGGCAAGGCCCTCGCGGTCGTCGTCGAGGCCGCCACGGTCAAGGACACCAACGGCGAGGTCGTCGACCTCGACGACGAGGAGGACGAGACCGAGTCGGCCACCGAGGTCGTCGCCGAGGTCACCGACGGTGACGAGGCCTCCGAGGAGAAGCCCGAGGCGTAAGCCGGCGGCGCTTCAGCAGCTGTACGACGGCCCCCGGGGACACTTGTGTCCCCGGGGGCCGTCGGCCTTCAGGGGCGCGGGGAACTGCGCGCTCAGCCCCCACAGGGCCGCAGGCGCGTCTGCCACGGACGGTCCATCGGCGGGTGCGGCTTGTGGTGGGTCGCTCGCGCAGTTCCCCGCGCCCCCGACGGGGCGCAGCCCCGCCAAACCCCCTGTCCAACCCAGCGGAGCGCATGCGCTCACAGCGAACAGTTCCTTCTGCGGGATTCCCCGGAGGGACCCGCGCGTTAGGGTCCATGAATACGAGGGCAGGGGAGTCCCCGAAGCCGCCCCGGGCGGTTGTCGCACCGGGGTCCCACGCCCCCAGCAGAAGACGTGAGACGGCCCGGCGCCGTCGTAAGACGAGCAGGTGGATACGTGACGAATCTGATGCCCACAGCTGCCGGCGAACCCTTCGGTGGTGGCCTCGGCGACCAGGTCTACAACCGACTGCTCGGCGAGCGGATCATCTTCCTCGGCCAGGCGGTCGACGATGACATCGCCAACAAGATCACGGCGCAGCTGCTGCTCCTTGCCTCCGACCCGGACAAGGACATCTACCTCTACATCAACAGCCCCGGCGGATCGATCACGGCCGGCATGGCGATCTACGACACCATGCAGTACATCAAGAACGACGTGGTGACGATCGCCATGGGCATGGCGGCCTCGATGGGTCAGTTCCTGCTCAGCGCGGGCACCCCCGGCAAGCGCTTCGCCCTGCCGAACGCCGAGATCCTGATCCACCAGCCCTCGGCAGGCCTCGCGGGTTCCGCGTCGGACATCAAGATCCACGCCGAGCGGCTGCTGCACACCAAGAAGCGGATGGCCGAGCTGACCTCCTTCCACACCGGTCAGACGGTCGAGCAGATCACTCGTGACTCGGACCGCGACCGTTGGTTCGACCCGATCGAGGCCAAGGAGTACGGCCTCATCGACGACATCATGCCCACCGCTGCCGGTATGCCGGGCGGTGGCGGCACCGGGGCGGCGTAAGCCCCTCAGCGCCCCCCAGGGCGGCGCGTGGCCCCTCTGCCGCTCTCCGGGCACTCCCCGTGCCCCGGAGCGGCGCAGACGGCCCTCCAGCGCCCCCAGCCGACCGCCCCAGGCTCTTACAGGCTCTTCAGGAGACACAGTGAACGACTTCCCCGGCAGCGGCCTCTACGCCCGCACGCAGGCCGAGTACACCGGTCCTCGTGCGGAGTCCCGCTACGTCATCCCGCGCTTCGTCGAGCGCACCTCGCAGGGCGTGCGTGAGTACGACCCGTACGCGAAGCTGTTCGAGGAGCGCGTGATCTTCCTCGGCGTGCAGATCGACGACGCCTCCGCCAACGACGTCATGGCGCAGCTGCTGTGCCTGGAGTCGATGGACCCCGACCGTGACATCTCGGTCTACATCAACAGCCCCGGTGGCTCGTTTACGGCCCTCACGGCCATTTACGACACGATGCAGTTCGTGAAGCCCGACATCCAGACGGTCTGCATGGGTCAGGCGGCCTCGGCCGCCGCGATCCTGCTGGCCGCCGGCACGCCGGGCAAGCGCATGGCGCTCCCGAACGCCCGTGTGCTGATCCACCAGCCGTACAGCGAGACCGGCCGCGGCCAGGTCTCGGACCTCGAGATCGCGGCGAACGAGATCCTCCGGATGCGCGCGCAGCTGGAAGACATGCTGGCCAAGCACTCGACCACGCCGATCGAGAAGATCCGCGAGGACATCGAGCGCGACAAGATCCTCACCGCTGAGGACGCGCTCGCGTACGGCCTGATCGACCAGATCATCTCCACCCGCAAGATGAACAGTTCCGCGATCGTCTGACGTATCGCTGTATCGTCTGCCGCTCGTCTGTCGCCCGTTGGCGCGGTTCACGACAAAGTGAACCGTGCCAAGGGGGGCCCGAACGGGGGGCTCGGCAAGGTACCGTCGGACATAAGGCAGCACCAGGAGCCGCTGGACCTAGGCGTCTCCCAGGCGAAGGGGAAGCACACCGTGGCACGCATCGGTGACGGCGGCGATCTGCTCAAGTGCTCGTTCTGTGGCAAGAGCCAGAAGCAGGTCAAGAAGCTCATCGCAGGCCCCGGTGTGTACATCTGCGACGAGTGCATCGATCTCTGCAACGAGATCATCGAAGAAGAACTCGCGGAAACGAGCGAGGTCCGCTGGGAGGAGCTCCCGAAGCCCCGCGAGATCTACGAGTTCCTCGAGGGGTACGTGGTCGGCCAGGAGTCGGCCAAGAAAGCCCTCTCGGTCGCGGTGTACAACCACTACAAGCGGGTCCAGGCCGGTGAGAACGGCGGCGGTCAGAACCGGGACGACGCCATCGAGTTGGCGAAGTCCAACATCCTCCTGCTGGGCCCCACGGGCTCCGGCAAGACTCTGCTCGCCCAGACGCTCGCACGCATGCTCAACGTCCCGTTCGCCATCGCCGACGCGACGGCGCTGACGGAGGCGGGGTACGTCGGCGAGGACGTCGAGAACATCCTGCTGAAGCTCATCCAGGCGGCCGACTACGACGTCAAGAAGGCCGAGACGGGCATCATCTACATCGACGAGATCGACAAGGTGGCCCGTAAGAGCGAAAACCCGTCGATCACGCGAGACGTGTCCGGCGAGGGCGTCCAGCAGGCGCTGCTCAAGATCCTGGAGGGCACGACGGCCTCCGTTCCGCCCCAGGGCGGACGCAAGCACCCCCACCAGGAGTTCATCCAGATCGACACGACGAACGTCCTGTTCATCGTGGGCGGCGCCTTCGCGGGCCTGGAGAAGCTCATCGAGTCGAGGGCGGGTGCCAAGGGCATCGGCTTCGGCGCGACGATCCGCTCCAAGCGCGAGCTCGAGTCCAAGGACCAGTTCGAGGCCGTCATGCCCGAGGACCTGGTGAAGTTCGGCATGATCCCCGAGTTCATCGGCCGGCTGCCCGTCATCACCTCGGTCCACAACCTCGACCGGCCGGCGCTCCTCCAGATCCTCGTGGAGCCGCGCAACGCGCTCGTGAAGCAGTACCAGCGCCTGTTCGAACTCGACGGCGTGGAGCTGGACTTCGAGCGCGAGGCCCTGGAAGCCATCGCCGACCAGGCGATCCTCCGCCAGACCGGCGCGCGCGGCCTGCGCGCCATCATGGAGGAGGTCCTCCAGGCGGTGATGTACGAGGTTCCCTCGCGGAAGGACGTGGCGAGGGTCGTCATCACGGCGGACGTCGTCCTGTCCAACGTCAACCCGACGCTGATCCCGCGCGACGCCCGCGGGCGCGGCCCGGGCGAGCAGAAGACGGCGTAACCGCCACCGCACGGACGTACGGCGAAGGGGCCCCGGTCAACCGACGGGGGCCCCTTCGCCGTTGCTGTGCTCGCGGTTGACGCGTGCGGTCAGATCTTCACGCGGACGTCGTTGCGGAGCTTGGCCGCGGTCGTGGCCGCGTCGTCCAGCGAGCCGCTCTTGCCGGTGAGGAAGGCGGCGATGTCGACCGAGGTGACGGAGGCGACCGTGCTGTGGTCGCCCCAGACGCACAGGGGCACCTTCACGGTCTTGGGAGCGCCCGCCGTCGAGGTCGACGAGTCGGTGTTCGTGATCTCGGCCGCCTGGCACTTCAGGATGCCGTTGCTGAAGCCGGAGGGCTTGAACTCCTGCGGGCTGCCGATCAGCTTGCCCTTGGTCTTGTCCTTGCTCTGATCCTTCTCGGACTCCGTCTTCAGCTTGGCGAACATGGCGTCGACGACGGCCTCCGGGTCGGCGATCGTGCCGTACACACCGCTGAAGGACAGGTTCTTCGCGGTCAGGCCCGTGCCGTTCGCGTAGCCCGCGCCGACGCCCTTGGCGTTCTTCACGCCCCACTTCTCGAAGTCCTTGATGTCGCTGTCGGACATCGTGGGGGAGTCGCTGGAGCTGTCGGACTTCTTGTAGGTGTCGTTGATGACGGTCGCGGGCGTCGTCAGCTTGTGCGGGCCGTCGTCCGCGACCGAACCGCTGCCGCTGCCACCACCGATGACGAGATACGCCCCCACGGCGATCGCGGCGACGACCGCGACCGAGCCGATGATGAGCGCCGTCTTCTTCTTGCCACCGCCGGGCGCGGGCGGCTGCGGGACGTTGTAGGGCTGCTGGCCGTAGGGAGGCTGCTGCCCGTAAGGGGGCTGCTGGCCGTACGCGGGCTGCTGACCGTACGGAGGAGCCTGCGGCGCACCCTGGGGAGCCTGCTGGGGGTAGCCGTAGCCGGGCTGCGGAGGGGCCTGCTGCGGGTAGCCGTAACCGGGCTGGGGGGCCTGCGGCGGCTGGCCGTAGCCGGGCTGGGGGGCCTGCGGCTGGCCGTAAGGCCCCGGCTGCCCCTGCTGCCCCGGCTGACCGTACGGTCCGGGCTGCTGGGGCTGCCCGCCGTACGGGCCCGGCTGGTTGTAGCTCATCTCTGGGTTCCCCTCCAGATGCTTATGTGTTCCTGACATCCTGGCGTAACCCCTGGGGTGCCACGGCAGTGGGGGGCGGACCGTTACGAAAGAACCGTGTTTCGGGACAGGGCGGTGACGCCCCTAAACTGACCCCGTGACCGAGAACTCTCAGCAGCCGCAATCAGAGCCCACTCCCGAACTGCCGACCCAGTACGCGCCGGCCGACGTAGAGGGGGCGCTGTACGAGCGCTGGGTAGAACGGGGTTACTTCGAGGCGGACGCGAAGAGCGACAAGCCGCCCTACACCGTTGTCATCCCGCCGCCGAACGTCACGGGCAGCCTGCACCTCGGGCACGCCTTCGAGCACACCCTCATCGATGCCCTCACCCGCCGCAAGCGCATGCAGGGCTACGAGACGCTGTGGCAGCCCGGCATGGACCACGCCGGCATCGCCACGCAGAACGTCGTCGAGCGGGAGCTGGGCAAGGAGGGCAAGTCCCGCCACGACCTGGGCCGGGAGGCCTTCGTCGAGCGCGTCTGGCAGTGGAAGGCCGAGTCCGGCGGGCAGATCTCCGGGCAGATGCGCCGCCTCGGTGACGGTGTCGCCTGGTCCCGTGAGCGCTTCACCATGGACGAGGGTCTGTCCCAGGCCGTCCAGACCATCTTCAAGAAGCTCTACGACGACGAGCTGATCTACCGCGCCGAGCGCATCATCAACTGGTGCCCGCGCTGTCTCACGGCCATCTCGGACATCGAGGTCGAGTACCAGGACGACGACGGCGAGCTGGTCTCCATGAAGTACGGGGAGGGGGACGACACGATCGTCGTCGCCACCACCCGTGCCGAGACGATGCTCGGTGACACGGCCGTCGCCGTGCACCCCGACGACGAGCGCTACAAGCACCTCGTCGGCAAGAACATCCGCCTCCCGCTCACCGAGCGCTTCATCCCGGTCGTCGCGGACACCCACGTCGATCCGGAGTTCGGCACGGGTGCGGTCAAGGTCACCCCGGCCCACGACCCGAACGACTTCGAGATCGGCCAGCGCCACAACCTGCCGAACATCGCCGTGATGGACGAGCACGCGGTCATCACGGTCCCGGGTCCGTTCCAGGGCCTGGACCGGCTGGAGGCCCGCTCCGCCATCGTCGCCGCGCTGCGCGCCGAGGGCCGGATCGTCGCCGAGAAGCGGCCGTACGTCCACTCGGTCGGCCACTGCTCGCGCTGCAAGACCACCATCGAGCCGCGGCTGTCCATGCAGTGGTGGGTCAAGGTCGGCCCGCTCGCCAAGGCCGCCGGTGACGCGGTCCGCGACGGCCGGGTCAAGATCCACCCGCAGGAGATGGAGAAGCGGTACTTCGACTGGGTCGACAACCTCCACGACTGGTGCATCTCGCGGCAGTTGTGGTGGGGCCACCGCATTCCGGTCTGGTACGGCCCGAACGGCGAGATCGTCTGTGTCGGCCCCGACGACGAGGCCCCGACCGGCGCGGGCTGGCACCAGGACACCGACGTCCTCGACACGTGGTTCTCCTCCGGCCTGTGGCCCTTCTCGACCCTCGGCTGGCCCGAACAGACCGAGTCGCTCGCGAAGTTCTACCCGAACTCCGTGCTGGTCACCGGCTACGACATCCTCTTCTTCTGGGTCGCCCGGATGATGATGTTCGGCCTGTACGCGATGGACGGCACCCCGCCGTTCCACACCATCGCCCTGCACGGCATGGTCCGCGACCAGTTCGGCAAGAAGATGTCGAAGTCCTTCGGCAACGCGGTCAACCCGCTGGACTGGATGGACAAGTACGGCTCGGACGCGCTCCGGTTCACGCTCGCGCGCGGCGCCAACCCCGGCGTCGACGTGCCGATCGGCGAGGACTGGGTCCAGGGCTCGCGCAACTTCGCCAACAAGATCTGGAACGCCACCCGCTTCGCGCTGATGAACGGCGCGACGGTGGAGGGCCCGCTGCCGGACGCCTCGGAGATGTCGGCGACCGACCGCTGGATCCTCTCCCGTCTCAACGCGACGGTCGCCGAAGTCGACGCGCTCTACGACGACTTCCAGTTCGCCAAGCTCTCGGACGTCCTGTTCCACTTCGCATGGGACGAGGTCTTCGACTGGTACGTCGAGCTGTCCAAGACGACGTTCATGGCGGGCGGCGAGCCGGCGAAGGTCTCCGGGCGTGTCCTGGGCGAGGTCCTCGACGTCACCCTGCGCCTCCTGCACCCGATCGTCCCCTTCGTCACCGAGACGCTGTGGACGACGCTGACCGGCGGCGAGTCGGTCGTCATCGCCGAGTGGCCGACCGACTCCGGCTTCCGCGACGCGGGTGCCGAGCGCGAGATCGAGACGCTTCAGCAGGTCATCACCGAGGTCCGCCGCTTCCGTGCCGACCAGGGTCTCCAGCCCGGCCAGCGCGTCCCGGCCCGCCTCACGCTGGACGGCACCGCCCTCGCCCCGCACGAGGCGGCCATCCGCCAGCTGCTGCGGCTGCAGCCGGAGGGTGAGGCCTTCGCGGCCACGGCGACGCTTCCCGTCGCCGGGGCCACGGTGGCGCTCGACCTCTCCGGCACGATCGATGTCGTGGCCGAGCGCAAGCGGCTCGCCAAGGACCTCGCCGCCGCGGAGAAGGAGAAGGCCCAGGCGAACGCCAAGCTCGGCAACGAGGCGTTCCTCGCCAAGGCGCCGGACCAGGTCGTGGACAAGATCCGTACGCGGCTCGCCAAGGCGGACGAGGACATCGCCCGCATCCAGGCCCAACTGGAACGCCTCCCGGAGGCGTAACGGCTCTGCCGTAGGTGAACGAAGGCCCCCGGGACTCACTGGCCCCGGGGGCCTTCGACGTCCATCGGCTGCGGGCGGGCGGGGGCTTCGCCCCGCATCTCCCGCTCGCCCGGATTCGTCCGGCCGCGGGCCGGTGGAGGCTTGGCAAGCCTGGGGCGCCGGGGCGCAGCCCCGTGCCCGGGGGCGCGGGGAACTGCGCGACCGGCCCCCACTCGCCCGCACCCGAGGAACCCACCCCGGGGGTCTGGGGGCGGAGCCCCCGGGGATGGGACGGGTAGGGGCGGCGGGGGCGAGAGACCCGGGGCGGGCTCGGCTCCGTAGACTGGCAGCGTGAGTGAGCTCCCCCCGCACGACAGCAGCGAGCCGGACGAGCCGGACCCCAGCGACCCGCACGGTCTCTTCGACGAGATCATCGCGGCCGAGACCGACCGCGACCCCGACCTCGCCGTGATCGAGGCCGGCAGCCGCACCCTTCGCACCCAGGGCGCCGACGCGGGCCGTCAGGCCGACGTGCCCGCGCGCCCGGCCGACCCCGAGGTCGACAAGGCGCTGCGCGAGGTGGAGGCCGAGCTCGCCAGCCGCTGGGGCGAGACCAAACTGGAGCCCTCCGTCAGCCGGATCGCCGCGCTGATGGACGTCCTGGGTGAGCCCCAGCGCGCGTACCCCTCGATCCACATCACGGGCACGAACGGCAAGACCTCCACCGCCCGCATGATCGAGGCCCTCCTCGGCGCCTTCGACCTGCGCACCGGCCGGTACACCAGCCCTCACGTCCAGTCGATCACCGAGCGGATCAGCCTCGACGGCGCCCCGATCTCCGCCGAGCGGTTCATCGAGACGTACAACGACATCAAGCCGTACATCGAGATGGTCGACGGCCAGCAGGAGTACCGGCTGTCGTTCTTCGAGGTGCTCACCGGCATGGCGTACGCCGCCTTCGCGGACAGCCCGGTCGACGTCGCCGTCGTCGAGGTCGGCATGGGCGGCAGCTGGGACGCCACCAACGTGATCGACGGGGACGTCGCCGTCGTCACCCCCATCGACCTCGACCACACCGACCGGCTCGGCGAGACGCCCGGCGAGATCGCCACCGAGAAGGCCGGCATCATCAAGCAGGACGCGACGGTGATCCTGGCGCAGCAGCCGGTGGACGCCGTTCAGGTGCTACTGAAGAAAGCCGTGGAAGTCGACGCGACCGTGGCCCGGGAGGGCCTGGAGTTCGGGGTCGTCGCCCGGCAGATCGCCGTCGGCGGGCAGCTCATCACACTGCGCGGGCTCGGCGGCGAGTACGAGGACATCTTCCTGCCGCTGCACGGCCCCTATCAGGCGCACAACGCCGCCGTGGCGCTCGCCGCGGTCGAGGCGTTCTTCGGTGTCGGCGCGGCGCACGCCCAGCGGCTCGACATCGACACCGTGCGGAAGGCCTTCGCCTCCGTCACCTCGCCGGGCCGCCTCGAGGTCGTACGGCGCTCGCCGACCGTCGTCCTGGACGCCGCGCACAACCCGGCGGGCGCCCGTGCCACCGCCGAGGCCGTGGGCGAGGCCTTCGACTTCAGCCGGCTGATCGGGGTCGTCGGCGCGAGCGGCGACAAGAACGTACAGGGGCTGCTCGAGGCCTTCGAGCCGATCTTCGCCGAGGTCGTGATCACCCAGAACTCCAGCCATCGCGCGATGGACGCCGACGAGCTCGCCGCGATCGCCGTCGAGATCTTCGGCGACGAGCGGGTGCAGGTGGAGCCGCGGCTCGACGACGCGATCGAGGCGGCGATCACGCTGGCCGAGGAGGAGGGCGAGTACGCGGGCGGCGGCGTCCTCGTGACCGGCTCCGTCATCACCGTCGGCGAGGCCCGACTGCTCCTGAGGAGGGGCTGACCGCTGTGCGTACGCTCTGTGCTTCCACTCTGATCGGCGAGTTCTTCGTCATCGGCTTCGCCGGGCTCGTCGCCATGAAGAATCCCGATCTGTCCACGACCACGGTGTGGACGGTCAGCGGGATCTTCATGGCGGTGAGTGTGCTGCTCTGCGGGATGATCACCAGGCCCGGGGGTGTCCAACTCGGCTGGGCCCTGCAGATCGCACTGATCGCCAGCGGGTTCTTCGTGGGGTCGATGTTCTTCCTGGGGGCGATCTTCGCCGCACTGTGGTGGGCCTCGGTGCACTACGGGCGGAAGATCGACGAGGCCAAGGCGAGGTTCGCCGCGCAGGCGGAGGCGGGCGGGAACCCGGCGTAGGCTTTTTCGCCCCCGCCACCTCTGCCCCGTCCCACCCGTGGCCGGGGCTCCCCCGTCCCACCTGTGGCTGGGGCTCCGCGCCCGGTCGAACGGCCCCGAACGGCCGCGAACAGCCCCGAACCCCCCCGCCTACTTGACTCTGCGTAACACCCACCCAGACACGCCCTGTAGCCTCGGTCACCCGCACACTTGTGACCCGAAGGAGCCACCACCGTGAGCCAGCGCACCCTCGTCCTCCTCAAGCCCGACGCCGTCCGTCGCGGCCTGACCGGCGAGATCATCAGCCGTATCGAGCGCAAGGCCGGCTGGCAGATCACCGCGCTGGAGCTGCGCACGCTGGACCAGGACACGCTGGAACAGCACTACGGCGAGCACAAGGGCAAGCCGTTCTACGAGCCGCTGGTGGAGTTCATGGCGTCCGGCCCGGTCGTGGCGCTGGTCGTCGAGGGCGAGCGGGTCATCGAGGGCGTGCGCGCGCTCGCCGGCCCCACCGACCCCATCGCCGCCGCCCCCGGTTCCATCCGCGGCGACTACGGTGTGATCGTCCGCGAGAACCTGATCCACGCCTCCGACTCCGAGGAGTCCGCAGAGCGCGAGCTGAAGATCTTCTTCCCCGGCCGCGTCTGACCCTTCCTCGTAGTCGCGTCCGAACTGCGCCCAGGTCGCCGCCGAGTCGCTTCCCAGTCGCCTTCAAGCCAGGTCCAAGTCAGGTCGAAGTCGCGTCCAAGTCGCCTCCAAGTGGCGGCAGACCCGCGCAGACATCACGATTCCAAGATGTTCTTGTAACGGCTTGTAAAGGCTTGTAAAGGACTTGCGTCCCCAGCCTGATGTCCGACCAGGGACGGCCGTGGAAATTCCGGCCGTCCCGCGGCATATGCGTGCCGATCGGGGGAACGCGTGCCCCCGTTGGGTCGTCTCCACAAGCGAGGCGGCGCCACGCATGCTGACAATGGCGAAGACCCTCGCGCAGTGTTCGTGCAGGCGCGTCTACGATGGAGACCTTCACGTCACTGCACCCACCTCGCCGTTCCTAAAAAGCCGTCAAAGCTCCGCTTGGGAAGGCCAGACGAATCCTGATGGGGAACTCAATGTCGTTCATCGGCCGTGACATGGCTGTCGACCTCGGGACCGCCAACACGCTGGTGTACGTCAGGGGTCGCGGGATCGTACTCAACGAGCCGTCCGTCGTCGCGATCAACACCAACACCGGTGGCATCCTCGCGGTCGGCGCGGAGGCGAAGAAGATGATCGGGCGGACCCCCGGCAACATCGTTGCCGTGCGCCCGCTGAAGGACGGTGTCATCGCCGACTTCGAGATCACCGAGCGCATGCTCCGCTACTTCATCCTGAAGATCCACAAGCGGCGCTATCTCGCCCGTCCCCGTGTCGTGGTCTGCGTGCCCTCGGGCATCACGGGTGTCGAGCGCCGTGCCGTCATCGAGGCGTCGTCCCAGGCCGGCGCCCGCCAGGTGCACATCATCGAGGAGCCCATGGCCGCGGCCATCGGCTCCGGCCTGCCGGTCCACGAGGCCACGGGCAACATGGTGGTGGACATCGGCGGCGGCACCACGGAGGTCGCGGTCATCTCGCTCGGCGGCATCGTCACCGCCCAGTCCATCCGCGTCGCGGGCGACGAGTTGGACAACGCGATCATCCAGCACATCAAGAAGGAGTACAGCCTCCTCCTCGGTGAGCGCACCGCCGAACAGATCAAGATCACGATCGGTTCGGCGTACGACCTGGACAACGACGAACACACCGAAATCCGCGGCCGGGACCTCGTCTCCGGGCTGCCCAAGACCGTGGTCATCTCCGCGGCCGAGGTCCGCAAGGCGATCGAGGAACCGGTCAACGCCATTGTCGACGCCGTGAAGACGACGCTCGACAAGTGCCCGCCGGAGCTGTCGGGTGACGTGATGGACCGCGGAATCGTTCTGACGGGCGGCGGGGCGCTGCTGCGCGGGCTCGACGAGCGCCTGCGCCGTGAGACCGGTATGCCGATCCATATCGCCGAGGATCCGCTGGACAGCGTGGCGCTCGGCTCCGGCAAGTGCGTCGAGGAATTCGAGGCGCTGCAGCAGGTTCTTGACGCCCAGCCGCGCAGATGAGGTAACTCTTCGATTCCGCCGTACGGGATGATCGCTTCTCGTACGGCGGATCGTTGATATCGAGGCATAAGCTCCCCCATAACACCCTTGGGCGTCAGCACTCGCTCGGGGTGCGTTCCTGTTGACACCGACGAGGAAGGCACGGCCGCCGCACGTGAGGGACACACGAGAGAGCCGGCTGCTCCTGGTGCTGCTGATCGCCATCGCGTTCGCTTTGATCACGGTGGACATCCGTGGTGGACAGGACTCACCGGTCCAGGGTGCCCGCCAGGCCGCCGCGACGGTCTTCGGCCCGATCGAGAACGGGGTGTCCTCCGCGGTCGACCCCGTCGGCAACGCGATCGCCGCGGTCCGTGACTCGGACAGCCGACACGATCGCATCGCCCAACTCGAGCACGACAACACGGCGCTGAAGGCCAAGCTCGGCAGTGACGACCGCAATCGCAGCCGTCTGACCCAGCTCGACAAGATGCTGAAGACGGCCGGCGCCGGGCAGTACGGCATCAAGGGCGCCGAGGTCATCGCCATAGGATCCGCCCAGGGCTTCTCCTGGACCGTGACCATCGACGTCGGCAGCAACGACGGCATCCAGCGCGACATGACGGTCCTGAACGGCGACGGGCTCGTCGGCCGCGTGACCACCGTCGGTCCGGACACCGCCACGGTGCTGCTCGCCAACGACCCCGATTTCACCGTCGGTACGCGGATGGAGGCCAGCGACGAGCTCGGCTTCGCCTCCGGTCAGGGCGACCGCCCGCTGCGGGTGGAGATGCTCAACGGCAAGGCGAAGATCAAGAAGGGGGACCGGCTGGTCACCTTCGGCTCGCAGGCCGACAAGCCCTTCGTGCCCGGCGTCCCGGTCGGCGTGGTCTCCCGTGTCGACCCGTCGGGCGGCGACCTGACCCGCACGATCTACGTCACGCCGTACGTCGCGTTCTCGAAGCTCGACATCGTCGGTGTCGTCGTGGAGGCCCCCCGCAAGGACCCACGTGACACGGTCCTGCCGGCCCAGCCCAAACCGACGCCCACGCCGACCGTGACCGTGACGGTCACCCCCTCGGCGTCCGAGCCCGTCACCGGCCAGACGCCGTAGGAGCTGAATCCCCATGCGTTTCAATCGGATGCTGCTCTCCGCCACTCTGGTGGTGGTCGCCCTGGTGATCCAGGTGAGCGTCCTCGCCCGTCTCCATCTCCCGGGTGCCGTCCCGGACCTCGTCCTGCTCACCGTGCTGGCCCTCGCCATGGTCTACGGCCATGTCGGCGGCGCCCTCATCGGCTTCGCTGCCGGCCTGCTCGCCGACCTCGCCCCGCCCGCCGACCACGCCGCCGGGCGCTACGCCCTCGTGCTGTGCGTCATCGGCTATCTCGCGGGGCTGGCGAAGCCGGAGAACGGCCAGCTCAAGTCGGCGACCGGCCCGATGGCCGTGGTCGTCGCCGCCGCGGTCGGCTCCACTCTGCTGTACGCCGGTGTCGGCGCCCTCGTCGGTGACACCGCCGCCCGCCATGTGGGCCTGGGCAGCCTGCTGTTCACGGCCGCCCTGTACGACCTGCTGCTCGCGCCGTTCGTGGTCCCGGGGCTGATGGCTCTGGCCCGGCGCTCCGAGAACAATCCGCTCGCCGATTCCAACAGCGCCAAGGCCGCCGACGTCTCCTCGGGCTGGCTGGCCTCCGGCACCGGCCTGCGCATCGGCAGCCAGCGCGGCCACCGGGTCAAGGCCGCCCGCGCGCGCGTCGCCCGCGCGGGGCGCATCAAGGGGGTCAAGCGTCTGTGAGCGCACCTCAGTTGACCCACCCCGGGGTCGAGGCCCCCAGGTTCGCCGTGTACTCGTATGACTTGTACGCATGTGGCGCCCCGTACGCACACGGCTCGCGCGCCCGTGTCCCGTACCCACTCTGAGAGGGGGAGGCAGCACCAGTGACCAACATTCCCGAGACCGGCAGGACCCCACGGGTACAGATCCGACTCGTCGTCATCCAGATCCTCGTCCTCTCCCTCCTCGGCACCCTCGGCGGCCGTCTCTGGTACCTCCAGATCCGCAACGGCCAGGAGTACGCCAAGGAAGCCTCCGGCAACCACGTCCAACAGGTCGTCCAGCCCGCCGTACGCGGCTCGATCCTCGACGCGCGTGGGGTGCCGATCGCCGACAACGAGACCCGGCTCGTGGTCTCCGCCTCGCGCACCGACCTGCTGAAGATGAAGGACGACGGCAAGGCGGTCCTGACGAAGCTGGCCGACGTGCTGGACATGAAGCCCGAGGACGTCATCCAGAAGGTCCGGCTGTGTGACGCGAAGACACCGCAGCCCTGCTGGAACGGCTCCCCGTACCAGCCCATCCCCATCACCGACGAGGCCACCGCCAAGCAGGCCCTGCAGATCCGTGAGCGTTCCGAGGACTTCCCCGGCATCAGCGCCGAGCCCGAGGCCGTACGCCGCTATGCCGCCCCCGGCAAGGCCAACACCGCTCAGGTCCTCGGCTATCTCTCGCCCGTCACGGACGCCGAGATCACCCAGGCCAAGGACAGCAGTTCGCCCTACCTCCGCTCCGACCAGGTCGGCCGCTCCGGCCTCGAGCGCCAGTACGACAAGGAGTTGCGCGGCAAGGCAGGCGTCACCCGTTACGAGGTCGACAACCTCGGCCGCGTGATCGGCAAGGCCAAGAGCGACGCGGCCCAGTCCGGCTCCAACCTCGTCACCAGCATCGACTCCCGCGTCCAGCGGGTCGCCGAGTACGAGTTGGACACGGCGATGAAGACCGCCCGCCAGCAGTTCGACAAGATCACCGGCGAGAACTACAAGGCCGACTCAGGCGCCGTCGTCGTGATGGAGGCCAAGACCGGCCGGATCGTCGCCATGGCGTCCGCCCCGACGTACGACCCGAACGCCTGGGTCGGGGGCATCTCCGCCAAGGACTACAAGGCACTCACCGGGAAGAGCTCGGACTACCCGCTGCTCAACAGGGCCATACAGGGTCAGTCCGCGCCCGGTTCGACCTTCAAGGTGGTCTCCACGGCCGCCGCGGTCGAGGCCGGCTACGAGTGGGACGGCGGCTACCCCTGCACCAGCTCGTACTCGGTGGGCGGCCAGGTCTTCAAGAACTTCGAGGGCGAGAACTTCGGCCCCATCTCGCTCGGCCGGGCCCTCGAGGTCTCCTGCGACACCGTCTTCTACGGCCTCGCGGACAACGAGTGGAAGAAGGACGGCGGCATCAACCCCAAGAAGGGGGAGCCGAAGGACTACTTCTACAAGACCGCCCACCAGTTCGGCCTCGGCAAGCAGACCGGCGTCGACCTGCCCAACGAGGTCACCGGCCGCGTCCCCGACCGCCAGTGGAAGCTGAACTACTGGAAGGCCAACAAGGACGCCTGGTGCAAGAGCGGCAAGAAGGACGGCGACTACGTCCAGAGGATCGCGTACGAGAACTGCCTCGAGGGCAACAAGATGCGCGAGGGTGACTCGATCAACTACTCCATCGGCCAGGGCGACACCCTCGTCACCCCGATCCAGGAGGCCATGATCTACGGGGCGATCGCCAACGGCGGCACGATCCACACGCCGACCATCGGCAAGGCGATCGTCAGCGCCGACGGCAAGACCGTCCAGGAGATCAAGCCCAAGGTCAGCGGCAAGCTGCCGATCAACAAGGCCACGATCAAGGGCATGGACGACGCGCTCGAGGGCGTCGTCACCCGTGGTACCGCCGCCTGGAAGTTCGGCGGCTGGCCGCAGGACAAGATCCCGCTGCACGCCAAGACCGGTACCGCCGAGGTCTACGGCAAGCAGACCACGTCGTGGTTCTCCACGTACAGCAAGGACTACACGGTCGTCATGACGATCGCTCAGGCCGGTACGGGTTCCGGCGCCTCCGGTGAGGCCGTGCGCAACATCTACAACGCGCTGTACGGCGTCCAGGCCGACGGTTCCATCGACAACTCCAAGGCCCTCCTCCCCACCCCCCAGAAGGGCCTCCCGAAGATCCAGACCGACGGTTCGATCGACACCCCGGACATCTCCAAGGACCCGGTCAAGGACCTCCAGGCCAGCGAGTCGCCCTCGCCCGGGGCCACCGACCAGCAGCTGCCCGCGGGCACCACGCCGTCTCCGACAGCCAGTAACCGGAACACCCGCAGGCGTACGGAACGTCCGAAGAAGCGGCGGGGGACGAGGATCCTGACATGACCGGAGCGAACAACTTCTCCGTCTCCGGCTACGGCCCCGCCCGCGGCGGGATGTCACGGCTCTTCGCCCGTGACTCCCTGGCCCGTCGCCTCGACTGGCCGATACTGCTCTCGGCCCTCGCGCTCTCCCTGATCGGCTCGGCCCTCGTCTACTCGGCGACCCGCAACCGCACCGAGATCAACCAGGGCGACCCGTACTACTTCCTCATCCGCCACGTCATGAACACCGGCATCGGCTTCGGCCTGATGGTCGGCACGATCTGGCTGGGCCACCGCACCCTGCGCACGGCGGTCCCGATCCTGTACGGCCTCTCGGTCTTCATGATCCTGCTGGTGCTGACCCCGCTCGGCGCGACGATCAACGGCCAGCGCAACTGGCTCGTCGCGGGCGGTCTGTCGCTCCAGCCCGCCGAGTTCATCAAGATCACGATCATCCTGGGCATGGCGATGCTGCTGGCCACCCGGGTGGACGCGGGCGACAAGCAGTACCCCGACCACCGCACGGTGCTGCAGGCGCTGGGCCTCGCGGCCGTCCCGTTGATGGTCGTGCTGCTCATGCCCGACCTGGGCACGATCATGGTCGCGGTCATCATCGTGCTCGGTGTGCTGCTCGCCTCCGGTGCCTCCAACCGCTGGGTGTTCGGTCTGCTCGGCGCCGGTGGGCTGGGCGCGGTGGCGGTCTGGCAGCTCAAGATCCTCGACGAGTACCAGATCAACCGCTTCGCCGCCTTCGCCAACCCCAACCTCGACCCGGCAGGCGTCGGCTACAACACCAACCAGGCCCGTATCGCCATCGGCTCCGGCGGCCTCTTCGGCACGGGCCTGGGCCACGGCTCCCAGACCACGGGCCAGTTCGTCCCGGAACAGCAGACAGACTTCGTCTTCACGGTCGCGGGCGAGGAACTGGGCTTCGTGGGCGCCGGCCTGATCCTGCTCCTGCTGGGCGTCGTCCTGTGGCGGGCCTGCCGCATAGCCCGCGAGACCACCGAGCTGTACGGCACGATCGTCGCCGCCGGCATCATCGCCTGGTTCGCCTTCCAGGCCTTCGAGAACATCGGCATGACGCTGGGCATCATGCCGGTCGCGGGCCTTCCCCTGCCCTTCGTCTCCTACGGCGGTTCGTCGATGTTCGCGGTGTGGGTGGCGGTGGGGTTGTTGCAGTCGATCAGAGTCCAACGCCCCATGTCGGCGTAGGCCTCCGGCGGTTGGGCGGGAGGGGGTACGTCTTCGGGTGCGGCCCGCTGGGGGCGGGCCGCGCAGTTCCCCGCGCCCCTGAAACCGGGGGTTGGCCCTTGGTTCCGGTTGGTTCTTCGGGTGTGGGGTGGGTGGGGGCTGGTCGCGCAGTTCCTCGCGCCCCTGAAACCGGGGGTTGGCCCCTGGTCGCGCAGTTCCTCGCGCCGCTGAAAGCCTTGGGCGTTCGGTGTTCGAGGGGTGTGCCCGAGCCGGTCCCGCTCTCGGAGCACCTCGCGCGTCCGGCGCATGAGGACGCGGCCGAGTCGGCCATGCCACTCACCCCGGCCCGCATGCCTCCGGTGCCTCCGGTGCCTCCGGTGCGTGAGGACGAGGCGGCCCGCTCACCCCGGTGCGCACCTTTCAGCCCGTCCGGCGTTTGAGA
Source organism: Streptomyces sp. NPDC107454 (assembly GCF_055582885.1). NCBI lineage: Bacteria > Bacillati > Actinomycetota > Actinomycetes > Kitasatosporales > Streptomycetaceae > Streptomyces > Streptomyces sp. NPDC107454. The sequence goes on from NZ_JBVJPA010000001.1 coordinate 313,230, forward strand.
ACGAGGCCGTTCAGCCCGAGCCTCACCCACCCCGCTCGTCCCACCCGCCGGGCCGGCATCCACAGGCCGGGGCCGGGGCCTGGGGCGCGGCCCCGGCGGGTGTCGGGGCCGCAGTCCCGCCGGGGTCCAAGGGCGGGGCTTTGTGGGGGTGCAGGGGGCGGCAGCCCCCGGCGGGGTGCAGGGGCGGAGCCCCGCGGGGATTGGGGGGCGGTGTAGCCCACGGTTGGGGCGGAGGCACGGAGCCACGCGGGGTGCCGGGGGGCGGCAGCCCCCGGGTGGGTTCGGGGGCGGAGCCCCGTGGGGGGTTCGGGGGCGTGTAGCCCACGGTTGGGGCGGAGGGGCGGAGCCACGCGGGGTGCAGGGGGCGGCAGCCCCCGGTGGGTTCGGGGGCGGAGCCCCGTGGGGGGCGTGCCTCTGGTGGGGTGCGGGGGCGGCAGCCCCGCGGGGGTTCGGGGGCGTAGCCCGCGGTGGGGTTGAAGGGGCGGAGCCCCTGGGGATGGGACGGGTAGGGGCGGCGGGGGCGAGATCCGGTCGTTCCCGGAGGTCCCGGAAGGGGCTGGTACTGCCATCCCGGCCCGACAGCCACTAGATTCAGTTCATGGCGGACACCAAGCGCGAAATCGAGCGAAAGTACGAGGGTCCCCCGGCCGGCGGCGACGCGCCACTCCCGGACCTGACCGACGTCCCAGGAGTCTCGGGCGTCATCGACAAGGGCGTGGCCGAACTGGACGCCACCTACTACGACACGGCCGACCAGCGGCTCGCCACCGCCTCCCTCACCCTCCGCCGCCGCACCGGCGGCGACGACGCGGGCTGGCACCTCAAACTCCCCGTTTCCGAGGGCGTCCGCGACGAAATCCGCGCCCCGCTCTCCGACACCGTCCCCGAAGACCTGACCGCCCTCGTCCGCTCCCGCATCCGCGAGGCCGAACTCGTCCCCGTCGTACGTCTCCTGTCGGCCCGCGACATCCGCCACCTCGTCGACGCCTCCGGCACCCTCCTGGCCGAGGTCAGTATCGACCGTGTCCGCGCGGAGCGCCTCAGCGGCGGCGCGGGCAGCGCGGAATGGACCGAGATCGAGGTGGAACTCGCCGACGACGGCGATCCGGCCTTCCTCGACAAGGTCGAGAAGAAGCTCCGCAAGGCGGGCATCAAACGCTCCGCCTCCGCGTCCAAACTGGCCAAGGCACTGGACGACACGGCCCCCCGCAAGCCGGAGAAGCCGGAGAAGGCAGGCAAGCCGGAGAAGGCAGGCAAGCCGGAGACGGCAGGCAAGCCGGAGAAGGCAGGCAAGCCGGAGACGGCAAGCAAGGCGGAGACGGCAGGCAAGCCCGGGAAGGCAGGCAAGGCGGCGGCGCCCGACAAGGCCACTGACGCGTCGAAAGCGACGACGACGGCCGCGAAGCCCGAACCCCCCGATTCGCCCCCGCACACCGCCGGCGACCACATCCTCACCTACGTCCGGGCCCAGCGCGACGCGATCGTCGAGCTGGACCCCGCCGTCCGCCGCGACGTGCCCGACTCCGTGCACCGTATGCGCGTCGCCACCCGCCGCCTCCGCAGCACCTTCCGCTCGTTCGGCAAGGTCCTCGACCGCACCGTCACCGACCCGGTCGGCGTCGAGCTGAAGTGGCTCGCCGCCGAGCTGGGCGTCGACCGCGACCAGGAGGTCCTCACCGAGCACCTGACGGCGGCGCTCGACGACCTCCCGTCCGACCTGGTCACGGGCCCTGTCCAGGCCCGTCTGAGCACCTGGTCGGGGGCCCGCCGCTCCGGCTCCCGGCAGCGCCTGATCGCCGTACTGGACGGCAAGCGCTACCTGGACCTGCTGACGACACTGGACACCCTGGTGGCCGGCCCGCCCCTGCGGGAGGCGGCCTCGAAGAAGCCCGAGAAGGTGATCGCCAAGGCCGTACGGAAGGATTTCAAGAAGGTCGCCGACCTCGTGGGCGAGGCACTGGAACTGCCGCCCGGCTCCGAGCGCGACCTCGCGATGCACGACGCGCGCAAGAAGGCCAAGCGCACGCGCTACGCGGCCGAGGCGGCCACCCCCGCCCTCGGCATGCCCTCCGCCGACCTGGTCAAGTCGATGAAGTCCCTGCAGACGCTGCTGGGCGACCACCAGGACAGCGTGATGGTCCGCGGGGCCCTGCGGGAGGTGGCGTCCGAGGCGCACGAGGCGGGCGAGAACGGGTTCACGTACGGGGTGCTGTACGGCCGCGCGGAGCAGCGCGCGGCGGCGGTGGAGGCGGAGCTGCCGGGGGAGTGGGAGGCGATCGAGGACAAGGGCGCCGTCTGAGGCGGACGGGAGTCGGCTCCGGCCGCGTTAGGCTGGATGGTCACCCCTGTCAGTCACCCCTGTCAGTACCTCCCAGCTCACGAAGGTTCGCGAGATGCCTGCCGAAGCCGCTGTATCGGTGTTTCCACAGCTCGAAGCTCTGCTCCCGCATGTGCAGAAGCCGATCCAGTACGTCGGCGGAGAGCTCAACTCCACGGTCAAGGCCTGGGACGCCTGTGACGTCCGCTGGGCGCTGATGTACCCGGACGCGTACGAGGTCGGGCTGCCCAACCAGGGCGTCATGATCCTTTACGAGGTGCTGAACGAGCGCGAGGGCGTCCTCGCCGAGCGCACGTACAGCGTCTGGCCGGACCTGGAGGAGCTGATGCGCGAGCACCGGGTCCCCCAGTTCACGGTGGACAGTCACCGCCCGGTGAAGGCCTTCGACGTCTTCGGTCTGTCCTTCTCCACGGAGCTGGGCTACACGAACATGCTGACGGCCCTGGACCTGGCCGGGATCCCGCTGGAGTCCAAGAACCGCACCCTCGACGACCCGATCGTCCTGGCCGGCGGCCACGCGGCGTTCAACCCCGAGCCGATCGCCGACTTCATCGACGCGGCGATCATCGGTGACGGCGAGCAGGCCGTGCTCGACATGACGGAGATCATCCGGGCCTGGAAGGCGGAGGGCCGCCCGGGCGGCCGCGAGGAGGTCCTCTTCCGCCTGGCGAAGACGGGCAACGTCTACATCCCGGCGTTCTACGACGTCGAGTACCTCTCCGACGGCCGTATCGCCCGTGTCGTGCCCAACAAGTCGGGTGTGCCGTGGCGTGTGTCCAAGCACACGGTCATGGACCTCGACGAGTGGCCGTACCCCAAGCAGCCGCTGGTCCCCCTGGCCGAGACGGTCCACGAGCGGATGTCGGTGGAGATCTTCCGCGGTTGCACGCGCGGCTGCCGCTTCTGCCAGGCGGGCATGATCACCCGCCCGGTGCGCGAGCGCTCGATCACGGGCATCGGCGAGATGGTGGAGAAGGGCCTGAAGGCGACGGGCTTCGAGGAGGTCGGCCTCCTGTCCCTCTCCTCCGCCGACCACTCGGAGATCGGCGACATCGCCAAGGGCCTGGCCGACCGCTACGAGGAGGACAAGATCGGTCTGTCCCTCCCCTCGACCCGTGTGGACGCCTTCAACGTCGACCTGGCGAACGAGCTGACGAGGAACGGCCGTCGCTCCGGTCTGACCTTCGCGCCGGAGGGCGGCTCCGAGCGCATGCGCAAGGTCATCAACAAGATGGTCTCGGAGGAGGACCTCATCCGGACTGTCTCCACGGCGTACGGCAACGGCTGGCGCCAGGTGAAGCTGTACTTCATGTGCGGCCTGCCGACGGAGACGGACGAGGACGTCCTGCAGATCGCCGACATGGCGATGAACGTGATCGCCGAGGGCCGCAAGGTCTCCGGCCAGAACGACATCCGCTGCACGGTGTCGATCGGCGGCTTCGTTCCCAAGCCGCACACCCCGTTCCAGTGGGCGCCCCAGCTCTCCGCCGAGGAGACGGACGCGCGCCTGGAGAAGCTCCGCGACAAGATCCGCGGTGACAAGAAGTACGGCCGCTCCATCGGCTTCCGCTACCACGACGGCAAGCCCGGCATCGTCGAGGGCCTGCTCTCCCGCGGTGACCGCCGCATCGGCGCCGTCATCCGCGCGGTCTACGAGGACGGCGGCCGCTTCGACGGCTGGCGCGAGCACTTCTCGTACGACCGCTGGATGGCCTGCGCCGAGAAGACCCTCCCCGCCTTCGGCGTGGACGTCGACTGGTACACCACCCGCGAGAAGACCTACGAGGAGGTCCTCCCCTGGGACCACCTCGACTCCGGCCTCGACAAGGACTGGCTCTGGGAGGACTGGCAGGACGCCCTCGACGAGACGGAGGTCGAGGACTGCCGCTGGACCCCGTGCTTCGACTGCGGTGTCTGCCCGCAGATGGATACGTCCATCCAAATCGGCCCGACCGGCAAGAAGTTGCTGCCTCTGACGGTCAAGAACGCGGGTCCGACGCCCGCGGCGAGTGGTCACACCCACTGACGTGAGTGAGGCACCCGATCGGGTGATCGAGGCGCAGGCGGCGTCTCCTCGGACGCCGCTGCCGGGCCCCGGGGAAGCCACGGGGGCCGCCTCCGAGGTGGAGCGGGTCTGAGGCTCGTTCCTGCTTCTGGGTGACTGCATGGAACCGTGCCCCCTCCCTGACCGGGAGGGGGCTCACTGATGTGCACGAGCCTCCGGCGGGGGCGCTCAGGCTCCGAAATGGAGGAGGCGCCGTTCGCGAGTGCCGGCCGGAGAGTGGCGTGCGCGGGGAGGAAGAGTTGGGTCACGCAAGGCGTTGACCTGCGTGATCACGATGTGCCGCAACGCCGAGTGGCATGGGAGGCGGCGGCGGGCCAAGATGGGCGGCAACTGGAGGTCGCCGTCGGCGTCACCGGGGGTCAGGCTCTGAGCACCAAGGGGTTGCCGTCACAGTGATCGACACGGACGAGCTGGCCAAGCGGAACGCCGGGTTCGCCGACGGCGGATCATTCGCCAACCTCAGGCTCATGCCCAGTGGCAGTCTGACGGTCATCGGATGCGTCGACCCTCGTGTCGAGCCGTCCGACGTGCTGGGGCTCAAACTCGGCGAGGCAGCGGTGATCCGCAACGTCGGAGGGCGGGTCACGCCCGCGACACTCCGGACGCTGGAGATGCTCTCGAAGGTCGTCCAGGCCCGCACGGGCGGCCCTCGCCCGCCGGGCGATGTCCACTATGCGGTCCTGCACCACACCGACTGCGGGATCACGGACCTGGCCGCGTTCCCCGAGCTGCTGGCCGATTACTTCGAAGTTCCGGCCGGGGAGCTGGACGCCAAGGCGGTCACCGACCCGGTCGCAGCCGTCCGCGTCGACGTCGGAATCCTCAAGCGGAAGCTTCCGGCCGGAGTCCTCGTCTCAGGGCTCGTCTACGACGTGGCCACCGGGCTCATCGACATCGTCATCCCGCCCGCGCGAGTGGACGCATGACACCGCGCGGCGCCTGCGGCCGGTCCGGCCGGCGCGACCGCCGTGGGCCTGCGGCTTGTACCGGGATCCGCTTCCCTGGGCGGCCGCATCGGCGGGGAGGCGCTATCGAGCGTCGGCAGCCAGCCCCCGTAGCGCAGCCCTCGGACGCCCCTACCGGAGCCTGGAGGCTTCCGGTGGCCCGGGCTGGTCGCGGGGTGCGCGCCCGTCCGGTCGGGAAGCGCGAAGGCTGACGCGTCAGTCGATCAGAGCGTACCGACGGCCGGGTGGGTGGCCGCCAAATCAATCAGCTGATCCTTGATCCAGGGGTCGAACGCTGCCCGCTGGCCCGCGACCCAGGAGTCGACAGGGTGAGCGTGATGACTGATTTCGTGCGCGCCGTGGTTCCTGCCGTCGAGACGGTAGCTGTGTCGGACGTCGCCACGGCCGGACCGTGGGTCGTGGGCGGTGACGGTTTTCGTGTCCTCAGGCATAGCTGCCGGGGCGGATACGTGCCCGTGCACCTGCGGGGTGGCCGCCGCGGCGGAGCCACCGGCGGCGAGCAAAGCGGCTCCCAAGAGCGTGGCGGAAACGCCCGCGGTCGCTAGGTGACGCATGACCTTCTTCATGACTTTTCCTCCTTGCGCGGGCCGCCGGTCTGCGATTGCAGACGATGAATCCCGCCGGGCTTTCGACACCACCGAAGCTACGCACTGATTTCTAGTTGAACAATAAACTACTTGCGTGAAGTGAATCACTCGGATGTGCAGGAGCAGGTGGGAGCGGCGGCGGTCTGCGACCTGCGTGCCGGTCGCCGTGCGTGAGGCTCCCGCCGTGCCGCCGGCCGGAAGTGGGCCAGGTCGCCGTGGCGGACTTCACGCGGCCCGGCCGGGTCGAAGGTGCCATCATCCAATTTATGCAAGTTTCAACTACACGCTCGGGGCTCACTCCGGCGACCGCGGCGGCGCCGATACGGCGGCCGGGCGGCCGGCTGCGCGCCGAGCGGACCGGGCACGTGGTGCACGGCGCCAAGGCTGTGGTCGCGGCCCTGCTCGCCTGGGGCATCGCGGCCCCCTGGTCCTCCGGGGGCCGCCCCTACCTTGCGGTCGCCACCGCTCTTCTCATGGTCAACGCCTCCACGGTGTACCGATCCGTGACGAAGGCGGCACGAAGCGTTGGCGCGAAGATGGCCGGGCTGGTCCTCGCCCTCGCGACCGTCCGGCTGCTGGGGCCGACCGCGGCCGCCGTGGCCGTCATCGCGCTCGTCGCGGTCCTGGCAGGCCCTCGCCGGAGCACGGACGACCGTCTCCAGATCGCGTCGACCGCGGTCATCTCGCTGACCGCCACCGCAACCGGTCCCATGAGCGGCCTTGTGTCCCCCGTGCTGCAGACACTGACCGGCGCCGTCGTGGGCATCGCCGTCAACGCCCTCGTCCTGCCGCCGCTGTACCTGAACGAATCCGACTCCGCGGTCCGCGACCTTGCTCATGCCATGGGAACACTGCTTCGCGACATGGGCGCCGGCCTCGCACAGCAGCAACTCACCTCCAAGGCCCACGCCTGGCTGCACCGGGCACGCAGCCTGGAGCAGCGCCTGACACACGCGGAGGAACAGGTGCGCAACGCCGACGAGAGCCTGCGTTGGAACACACGGTGCGTGGTGTCCGGGCGGCGCAAGGAGGTGACCCACAGTGAGGCATTCAAAGCCTTGCGCGGGGTCTCGCTCCAGGTCCGCGGAATCGCCCGGCCCCTGGCCGACAACGCACATGACCGCCACGCCGACCACCACCTGGGGCATCAGTTCCTCGACCGGTACGCCGAAACCCTGCAACTGGCCGGAGAAGCCCTCCAGGAAAGCGCGGCGGCGCACGCGGCGACCAGCTCTCCTGGCGCGGCCCCCCGCGAGCGACTGCGTGAAGCGATCGACCGAGCGCTGGCCTGGCACGAAACCATGACCGCCCTGATCGGCCACGGCACCCTCACCAAGCCCGGCGCATGGCACGTCTACGGCTCACTCATGACCGACATGGAAAGACTCCTGGCCGACCTGGACCGCAAAAGCACGCTGGCTCATGCGGTTGCCGGGCCTGCCCGAGCCTCGGCATTTCTTGACGGCTCGTCAGTCCGACTGGCGGGCCGTGTCGGCTCGTCGGGCTGATGGCGGGGCGGAGCGAACCCCGCGCCGCTGCTGTCAGCGGCCCTGCCAGTGGGGTTGGCGCTTTTCGGTGAATGCGTGTGCGCCCTCCTGCGCGTCCTGCGATGTCAGGACCGGCGCGACGATCTGGTCCTGTTGCCGGAAGGCGTCCTGGTCGTCGAATGCTGTCCGCTCATCGACCGCGCGCTTGACGGCCATGATGGACAGCGGGGCGTTCCGCGCGATGCGGTCGGCCAGTTCCAAGGCGCGGGTCAGTGCTTCACCGGGCTCGGTGAGGTGATTGACCAGGCCGAACTGCTCGGCTCGTGCGGCCGGCAGGGGGTCACCGGTAAGGAGGATTTCCAGGGCGATGTTCCGCGGAATCCGTTCGGGAAGGCGCACGATCCCGCCTTCCGGAGGGACGAGTCCGAAGGTGACCTCGGTGAGGCCGAAGGTGGCTTCGCGGGAGGCCACGATGAGATCGCAGGCGAGTGCCATCTCGGTGCCGCCGCCCAGTGCATAGCCTTCGACGGCGGCGACGAGCGGGGTACGCAGCGGGAAGCGGGTGAGCCCGGCGAAGCCCCGGCCGGGAATGACGGGGCTGTCCCCGGCCGCGAACGCCTTGAGGTCCATGCCCGCGCTGAAGGTCCCTCCCGCGCCCGTGAGCACGCCGACCGAGATGTCGTCACGGGCGTCGAGCTGGTCGAAGGCATCGGCCAGTGCACGAGCGGTGGCTCCGTCGACGGCGTTGCGGACCGCCGGGCGGTTGATGGTGATCACGAGGATGCCCTCGCGTTCCTCTGTTCGCACCGTGGCGGCGTCGGTGGTGGGGGTGTCCGGCATGACGGTGATTCCTTGTCTTGCGAGGTTCTGTGCGCAGGGTCTTGCGAGGTTCTGTGCAGGCGGGGGCTGACCCGCTGCCCCTCACCGCGCGGCCGGGATGGCCTCCGTGGCGCGCAGTTCCTCGATTCCGGCGGCGTCGAAGCCGAGTTCGCCGAGGATGGCCTCGGTGTGTTCGCCGAGGTCGGGAGCGGGCCGCGCGCGGACCTTCTGTTCCTGGTCCAGCCGCACGGGACTGTCGATGGTGAGGGGAGAGGAGGTGCCGTCGGTGTCGATCGGCACGAGAACCCCGTTGGCCGTGAGCTGGGGGTCGTGGGCGCTCTCCTCCAGTGTCTGGACCACGCCGTAGGTGAGGCCGGCTGCGTCCAGCGTCTCGCGCCATTCGGCCAGCGACCTCGTGGCGAAGGACTTGTCCAGCAGCGCGACGATGTCGGCGGAGTAGACATGCCGGCTCGCGGAGTCCTTGAAACGCGGGTCCTCCGTGGCCTCGGGATGGCCGATGGCCCTGAGAAAGAGGGGCACCTGCTTGTCCTCGTTGACGAAGGCGAGCAGCAGCCAGCGGTCATCGGCGGTGCGGTACACGTTCGTCAGTGCGTTGGGCGGGTGGAACCGGTCCACCGCGTGGGGATTCTTCGCGCCGACCAGGATGGCCTGCAGCCATACACCCGCCGCCCACGCGCCCTCGGCGGCCAGTGACGCGGAGACCCGCGCCCCCTGGCCCGTCTTCTCGCGACGGTAGAGCGCGGTCATGATCCCGGCGAACAGTGTGATCGCCGTCGAGTGGTCGCCCGCGCCGGAGACGTTGATCGCGGGTGGCGCGCCGTGCTGGCGCGTGAGGTCCATCAGGCCGCTGCGCGCCCAGTACGCGGTGGCGTCGAACCCGGGCAGGTGGGCGTCCGGCCCTGTCTCGCCGAAGCCGGTGATGTCCGCGTAGATCAGCCGGCTGTTGAACGGAGCCAGGTCCTCGTAGTCCAGACCGAGCTTGGCCCGCGTCAACGGCGGGAAGTTCGTCACCAGCACGTCCGCCCACCGCACCAGCCGTTCGAGGACCGGGCGGGCTCCAGGGGACTTGAGGTTCAGCTCGATGCTGCGCTTGTTGCGGTTGTCCAGCTGCCACGCGTAATTGGTGCCGTCGACCCTGGGGTTCGGCGGGATGCGGCTGAAGGCCCGGTAGGTGTCGCCGACATGGGGTGGTTCCACCTTGACGACGTCGGCGCCGAAGTCACCGAGGACGGTGGCCGCGGCGGGTCCGGCGATGAAACTGGCGAGGTCGACGACGTGCAGTCCCTGGAGCAGTGGTGTGTCTTCCATGGCTGGTCCTTCTTCGGCTCGATCCGCGGACGCGTGCCGCGTGAGGTCACTGGCCGGGAGCCATGGGCACGAAGGCGTTGTAGCCGGTGATGTCCCGGCCGACGATCATCGCCTGGACGGTGTCGGTGCCCTCGTAGGTGTCGATGGCCTCGATGTCGCACAGGTGACGGGCGACGTGGTAGTCGAGGACGATGCCGTTGCCGCCGAGCATGTCGCGGGCGTCGGCGAGGATGGCACGGGCGCGTTCGGTGTAGTGCATCTTGGCCAGGGCGACCCGGGGCATCGAGTACTTGCCCTCGTCCATGAGCTGGCTGAGCCGGTACTGCATGCACAGCATGTCGGTGATGTCCGCCAGCAAGCGCGCCAGGCGGTACTGGATGAGCTGGTAGGCCGCCAGCGGTATCCCGAACTGCTTGCGCTGCATCGCGTAGGCCAGAGCGGTCTCATAGCCGGCGATGGCGGCTCCGATCGACTCCCAGGCCACGCAGAAGCGGGAGGCCAGCAGCACCTTCTCGGTGTCACGGAAGGTGCTGACGTTCGCCAGGCGGTTCTCGGCCGGTACGCGGACGTCGGTGAGGGAGATCTGCGCGTTCTGCACACAGCGCAGTGCCGTCTTGCCCGTGATGACCTGGGCGTCGAAGCCCGGTGTGCCCTTCTCGACGACGTATCCGCCGACGTGGCCGTCCTCACCGCGGGCCCAGATGATCACGTAGTCGGCGAAGGTCGCGTTGCCGATCCACCGCTTGTGGCCATTGAGCACATACGAATCGCCGTCCCGGCGCGCGGTGGTCTCCAGCTTCACCACATCCGTGCCGTGAGCGGGTTCGGTCAGTCCGAAGGCGCCGATCTTCTCCAGGCGCGCCATCGGCGGCAGGAAACGTTCACGTTGCTCGTCCGATCCCAGCAGCCCGATCGACGTCATGGCCAGGGCCGAGTGCACACCCATGAACGTGGAGATGCTCAGGTCACCGCGCGCCAGTTCCAGGATCACCACGCCGGCCGTCACGTTGCTCATCCCCGGGCAGTCCTGGCCCTGCATCTGGAAGCCGGCGATACGCAGCTGCGCCAGCTTGGGGACGAGCGCATGGGGAAACTCCGCCCGTTCCCAGTACGGGTTGATGATCGGGCTGACCTCCTGGTCCATGAAGTCCCGGACCCTCTGGCGTAGAGCCTGCTGCTCATCGTCCAGCAGGTCGTTCAGCAGGTAGTAGTCCGTGTGCTCGGGTCCGCCCAGGACAGGCGGCTGCACGACCGGTTTCCCATTCCCGGAGCCGACGGTCACGAGATCGATTCCCGTCGGCGCGGCGCTCTGCATCGCATTCATCTGCCGACGCTCCTCTCCGGTTCTCCCGGTATTCCACGGCCCCCGCTGTCTCACGCTAAGAGAAATCGGCCGGCGAGCCATCGGACGCTGGAGACGACGTTTCCGACGGATATGGTGCCGACGACCCAGAGAACTCACGGTAGCGATTCGGCTGCGTATGGCTGCGGCGCGAGTCGAGCCGCGGCGGCCGTCGCGGTACGGTGACTGCATGGCCATGGGTGACACCGAAGCCATGAAGCTGCTGGCAGCCGTGGCGTCGGAGGTGGGGTCGCACGCCTCGGAGGTCAGCCGAGACGTGTGGGAGTACCTGGTTCTCGACATCCCGCAGCTCAGAGGGGATGAAGCCATCCTCGGCCTGCTGCAGGCGAGCGTCTCGGAAAACGTCATCACCCTGCTCCACGTTCTCGAGCACGACGTGCCCCCGGAGAATGTCGAAGTGCCCGCGGCGGCATTGGAATACGCACGCAGGCTGGCTCAGCGAAATATCCCCATCAGCGCACTCGTCAGGGCGTACCGGATAGGCCACTTCCATTTCCTGGAATGGTTTCTCGACGAACTCCACCGTCAGTGCGCCGATGAGAACATCTCCGCGCGGACCACGCGCCGCACGCTGGCCGTGAGTTTTGCCTACATCGACCGGGTCAGCGAGCTGGTCATCGAGGTGTACCAGTACGGACGTGATCGCTGGCTGCTGGGACAGACCGCGGCCCGCACGCGACGGGTGCGGGAGATCCTCGACGAGGAACGCGTGGACTCCGAGTGGGAGGAATCGGTCCTCGGCTACCGGCTGCGGCAGCACCACGTCGGACTCGTGCTGTGGCTGCCCGAGCGCTCCCACGGCGGGGCGGCTCTGTCCCGCCTCGACCGGCTCACCGTCAGCATCGCCACAGAACTGGACTGCTGTGCCAGACCGCTGTTCGTGGCCCGGGACGAGGCGCTGGCCTGGGCCTGGCTGCCGTTCGACGCGCGCGGTGACGTCGCCTGGTCCCTGCTGTCGGACACCGTCGAGGGCACCGATCCCACGGCCCTGACGTGCGTGGGTGACCTGGAGTCCGGCATCGAGGGGTTCAGGCGCACCCACCGGCAGGCATTGCGTGCCCAGGAGCTGTCGATGGCGGCGGGTCCGGGCGTCCGCGTCACTCTGTACGCCGAGGTCGCGCCGATTGCCCTGATGTGCAAGGACATCGACGACACACGGGCCTGGGTGCGGAGCGTCCTCGGGAAACTGGCGACCGACGACGAGCACTCCGCCCGGCTGCGGGAAACGCTGCAGATCTTTCTTGTCACCGGCTGCAGTTACACCGCGACAGCGGGCCGCCAGATTCTGCACAAGAACACCGTGCAGTACCGGATCCGCAAAGCCGAGGAAGCCATGGGGCGGTCGGTCCACGACCGTCCTACAGAGCTGGGACTGGCGCTGATGGCCTGCCAGCACCTCGGCTCCTCGTTCCTGAGGCTTCACCCCGATCCGAACTGACTCGGCTCGCCGAGGCCGAGTCACGGCAGCCGTGCCTCCCGGCTGCGCTGCCGCACCCACTCCCGCAGTGGATCGCCGGGCGGCAGCCACCTCGTGGGCCGCTGACGAGGTGGCTGCCGCCTCGGCTGCTGCCGCCGCTTCCGGTTGTCGGAACCATCCTGCTGCCCCTGCGCTGTTGCGGAGGGGAGTGACCCGGCGTTGGAATCAAGTGTGAGGCACTTTGGCGGCGCCGAGTCCGCCGGCCGCCCCGCTCCCGGGACGGGGTCCGGCCGGAAAGGGCTCAAGAACAACGCCCTGGGCATGTTCTCCTCGGTGGCCATGGGCCTGGCCTCCACCGGCCCGGCGTTCAGCATTGCCGCCACGCTGGGCGTCATCGTGGCGGGGGTCGGACTGCAGGCCCCGATCGTCACCATGCTGGCGTTCATCCCGATGCTGCTGGTCGCGTACGCCTTCCGGGAGCTGAACGCGAGCAACGCCGACTGCGGGACCACCTTCACCTGGGCCACCCGCGCCTTCGGACCGCGTACCGGCTGGATGGGCGGCTGGGGCCTCATCGTCGCCAACATCATCGTCATGGCGAGCCTCGCCGAGGTCGCCGCCGCCTACAGCTTCCGGCTGGTGGGTCTGGACGGACTGGCGGAGAACCGGCTGTGGACCACCGTGGCGGGCATCGTCTGGATCGCCGTGCTCACCGCGATCTGCTACGTCGGCATCGAGTTCTCGGCGGCTGTCCAGCGCTGGCTGCTGTGCCTGGAAGTGGTGATGCTGATCCTGTTCGCGGTCGCCGCACTGGTCAAGGTCTACACCGACCCGCCCCCGACGGCGATCCATGTTTCCGCCTCCTGGTTCAACCCGTTCGAGGTGCCCTCGGCAACGGCGCTGACCTCGGGCATCCTCGCGGGGGTCTTCATCTACTGGGGCTGGGACACCGCGTTCTCGGTCAACGAGGAAACCGTCGACAGCGCGTGCGTCCCCGGTCGCGCCGCGGTCCTGTCCACCGTGCTGCTCGTGATCATGTACGGGCTGGTGTCCACTTCGGCGCAGGCGTTCGCAGGGGTCGGCACCGCGGGCATCGGGCTCGGCAACTCGCACAACTCGAACGATGTGTTCTCCGGACTGGGCGACGCCGTGTTCGGGAGCGACGACACGGGGCTGCTCCTGTCGAGACTGCTGATCCTGATGGTGCTGACCTCGGCGTTGGCCTCCGCCGAGACCACCATCCTGCCCCTGGCCAGGACCGTTTTCTCCATGGCGGTCCACAAGGCCGTCCCCTCCCGGTTCGCCCGGGTCCACCGCAGGTTCCTCACTCCGACCTGGGGAACCGTCGGCATGGGCGCGGTGTCCATCGCCTTGCTGGTCCTGCTGACGTCATTCAGCCATAACGTCCTGGCCGACTCGATCGACTCGGTCGGTCTCGCGATCGCGTTCCAGTACGGACTGACCGGCTTCGCTTGCGTCTGGTACCACCGCAAGGTCCTCACCCGCAGTGCCAGGGACCTGGTCTTCAAGGGCGTGTTGCCGGGGCTCGGCGGGCTGATCATGCTCCTGTTGTTCCTCTACGCCACCTTCGTCGTCTATGCGAACCCCAGATACGGCACGACCAGCGTCGACCTGCCGCTGATCGGCAGGACGGGCGGGGTCACCGTCCTGGGCCTGGGCGCCCTGCTGCTCGGCTTCCTGCTGATGCCGCTGGTCACCCGTGGTCATGCCGTGGCCCTCAAACTCCAGCGGAGCCTGCTTCCGGGCCGCCTGCCGCCGCACGCCGCCGTGGACGCGGCGAGCCGCTACCAGCCCGCCGACAGCGGGTCCGGGGTGGGCGGCGACTGGTACGACGTCATCCCCCTGTCGGGCACCCGGGTCGGCCTGGTCGTAGGGGACGTGCTGGGTCACGGCCTGCGCGCCGCGGCCACCATGGGCCGCCTGCGCACGGGTGTGCGCGTCCTGGCCCGGCTGGACCTGAGCCCGGACGAGCTCCTGTCCCGCCTGGACGACCTGGTCGAGCAGACCGCGCACGAGCGCGGAGCCGGCCAAGGCCCGGGCCACCTGAGGCCGAAGGCCGACGAGGCACTGGGCGTGACCTGTCTGTACGCGGTGTACGACCCCGTCTCGGGGAAGTGCAGTCTGGCGCGGGCCGGGGAGTCGGTGCTGGTGGTCGTCGAGCCGCACACGGGTGTCGTCGACCATCCGGAGCTGCCCCCCGGACCGCCGCTGGGAATCGGTGGCCTGCCCTACCAGAGCACGGATCTGGAGCTCCCGCCGGGCAGTCTCGTCGCGCTCTTCACGGGCGGCCTCCTCCAGGCGGCCCACAGCCGTGACGCCGGGCTCGCGCAGCTGTCCGAGGTCCTCGCCGACCCCCGAGCGTCCCTCGAAGAGCTGTGCGACCGGGCGGTGACCGCCCTGCTGCCCGGGGCCGTGGACGAGGACGCGACGCTGCTCATCGCCCGCACACGCCTGCTCGACCGGAACCGGTTCACCCAGTGGGAACTGCCTCCGGACCCGGCGGCGGTGGCCACCATCCGCACCGCCGTCAGCAAGCAGCTCCGCGACTGGGGGCTGGACGACCTGACGTTCGCCAGCGAGCTCATCGTCAGCGAACTGGTCACCAACGCCATCCGCTACGTAGGCGGCCCGATCCAGGTACGCCTGATCCGCGACCGGACCCTGATCTGCGAAGTCTCCGACACCGGCCACACCACGCCCAATCTCCGGCACGCCGCGAACGACGACGAGGGAGGCCGGGGCCTGTTCATCATCGCCCAGATGACCCACCACTGGGGCACGCGCTACACACCCACCGGCAAGACGATCTGGACCGAGCAGGACCTGTCGCCGGCGGACGGCCGGTAGCACCGCCCGAGGTCCGAACAGGCTGCGGCGCCGCCGGTCGGTCACAGACGCCGCCAGGCCGATCACCGGGTCGGCCGTAACGGAAAGGACAAGATCGCGCGTGGCGTGATCAACCTGCCTACCCTGCCTGGCATGGGCGGGATCGATGTGGCCAACGGACTCGTGGGTGCCGTACTCGGGATGCTGTGTGCCGTGCTGTTCCAGCAACCGTTGCAGGACGGCTGGTTCCGGCTGCGTACTCGCTCCACCCGCGCGGTGCGCGGCCTGCGGCAGCGGGCGGAGTCCAGTCCCGCGTGGAGGACCTTCTCCATAGGTCCTCTGCACACGTCCGCCCTGATCGTCGAAGGGGACGGCGAGTCGTCCATACCCGCCGAAGCCGTCCATGTCCAAGTGCTCGACGCGGAGATCGAGCTGCCCTCGGACATGGCCGGCTGGCGGGCCGAGATCGAGGGGGAGAGCGAGCGTCTGAGGGCGGAGGGGCGGACTCCGTTGTGGAACGGTCCTCGTTACGCGGTCGAGTCGTTCGACATCTCACGCACCGCTCTCGAAGAGCAACCCGTGGTCCACCTGAGGCTCCGCCCGACGGACTACTACACCTTTCTCGCCGCTCAGCAGCTGGACCGCCGACTGGCCGACGGGACAACCCCTCGTTCCCGGTATCTCACGCCGGACGACCCGCTGCGGGCACCCGCGTTTCTGCAGTGCAGCTTCGCTGTGAACGTGGCGGTGGTGACCACCGACGACCTGCTGGTCGTCAGCCGGCGCAGTGACCGGGTCCGGATGGCCCCGGGTGTCTGGAACTCCTCTGTCAACGAAGGCATGTCGCGGCACATCGACTCGTCCGGCAGGAACGCCCCCGACGTGCATGCGGTAGCCCGGCGCGGCATGCGGGAGGAGCTGTCCCTCGAACCCCACGAGTACGCACTCGATCTGCTTGCCTTTGTGCTGGACGTCGACAAGCGCCACTGGAGCGCCCACTTCCACGCCAGGCTGAAGGACTTGACCCGAGAAGGCCTGCAAGCGCGTATGGGCCGAGGGGTCGCGGATCGATGGGAGCATCAGACCATCGATTACGTGCCTTTCCGTCCTGCGGCAGTGGTCACGTACATGCTGCGCGCGGATCGGATCCACCGCTGGGCCCCTCTTGCGCCCGCCCTGTTCCATCTCGCCCTGGTCCATGTCTACGGCCGCACGCCGGTCGAGCGGGCGGAGGCGCAGGTCGTCCGGCGTATGTAGTACCCGGGGTCCTACAGGGACCCCGGGTACCTCGTTCTACGTACCGATGGCGGACTACTTGCTGACGGCGAAGCGCATCAGGGCGTGCTCGTCACCCTGCTTGATCTTCCCCGTCACGTTGATGACCTCGAGCTTCCAGTTGCCGTCGACACGAACGGCCTTGGCCACGGCGCACCCGTTGTCCTGGGTGAGCATGCTCGGCCAGATGTCGGCGACCTGCTGAGTGGTGCCGCCGGTCGCGTCGTACACCTTGAAGCTGATGTTGCGGGCCTTCTGGAAGGAGCTGCCCTTCTTGAAGGCGGCGGCGATGAACACGATCGACGTGATGTTGGACGGTATCCGGGCGAACTCGACCGTCAACGTCTCGTCGTCGCCCTCCCCGCGCCCGGTCTGGTTGTCTCCGCTGTGGACCAGGGAACCGTTGCCCATGGGGTCGAGCGAGTCGAGGCCCGCCAGGCGCACCGGGTCCATGCCCTGCATCGCGATGGCGATCAGGTCCAGGTCGGTGCCGGTCTTGCGGCGGAGTACACCCATCACCCCACCGCTGCTGCCCGCGGTGGGATCCCAGGACACTCCGATGGACAGGTGGGTGACTCCGTCCAGATCCGCCGGGCCGTCTTCTTTGGTGAGCGTAATCATGCGTGGATCATCCTCTTGGAGACGGGACTGCGACAGGCAAAGTGTGCATGGAGTTCCCGGCGTTACCCCGGCAGGGGTCCCTTCAGCAGCGGACAAGGGGACACGTTCTCAGCGGGTCGAGCCCTTCGCTCGGGGGCCGCTGGTGCAGCCGACGCCCATGCCTGATCCGAACCACCGCCAGGTCCAGGGCGGTTGGGGGCTTGCCGCCCGTCGCGCCCAGGCGCAGGCGGACGCGCGGGTCCGCTTCGAGCGTGACCGGGGTGCCGCGCAGGCGGCGGCCGGTACGACGCCGCCGTGTCCGAGATGATGGCGGGGCTTCGCGAGGGCTTGGCCGACGAGGTGCCGCTCGTGATCATGCCGGTGCTCCTCGGCGACGGAAAGAAGGTCTTCCCCGACGACGGCGCGCCGCGCACGCTCGTACTGGCTCGACGGACACCAGCGGCGCGGGCGTGCACGTGTGCGTCCGCCGGCCGGCCGACGCACGGTAGACCGGGCGGAACGGCGCGACCGCCAGAAGTTCCGACGGGAGCGCAACCGGCCTCGGAGGCGTGCATCCAGATGGTGCCCTGACGCGTCTACGTCGGTATGGATCTGGAAAAGTCGCCTGCTGAGCGACCCGCAGTACCGGCCGAGGGGTGCCTCACGGTCGCGATCCGCCTGCCCGTGCGGATCGTCGTCCTCGTGCTCGTCGTGCCGGTGCGCATGCTGTGGGACGCCCTGGTGGTCGGCGGAAGGTTTCTGCGGGACACCGTGCTGCGCCCCGTGGGGCGGGTGTTGCAGTGGGTCGCCTGGGCGGTGTTCGTCTGGCCGTGGGTGACGCTGTGGCGGTACGCCGTGGTGCCGCTCGGCAAGGCGCTGGCGTGGCTCGGGTACGTGCTGCTCGTCGTGCCCGCCGTGTGGATGTACGAGACGGTGCTCACGCCGGTCGGACACGCGATCGCCTGGGTGGCCCGGGGCGTCGGCGCCGGGTTCGCCTGGGTCTTCCGCGGTCTCGGCGCCGGGTTCGCCTGGGTGCTCCGTGGCATCGGCGCCGTACTCACCTGGCTGTACGCCCGGGTGCTGACCCCTGTCGGGCGGGCCGTCGCCTGGCTGCTCAGGGGCCTGGGGCTCGGGTTCGGGGCGGTCGCGCTCGGGGCGTACCGGGTCGTGGCCTGGCTGGTGCGCCATCTGATCGTCGTACCGGCGCTGTGGTTGTACGAGTGGATCCTCGCCCCCGTCGGACGGGCGATCGCGTGGGCGGCGCGCGGACTCGGGTGGCTCGTACGGATGATCTTCACCGGGATCGGCGCCGCGCTCTACTGGACCCTGCGCGTCCTGCTCGTGCTGCCCGCGCTCGCCCTGTGGCGCTGGGTGCTCGTGCCGGTCGGACGGGTCCTCGCCGTCGTCGCGCGGGAGGTCGGGGACGCACTCGGACACGCCTGGCGGGTGGCCGGACACCTCTCGCTCGCCGTCGGCCGGTTCCTCGGACGACTCTTCCGGTGGATCTTCGTGGAGCCCGTGCGCTGGGTGTACCGCAGCGTGCTGACGCCGGTCGGACACGTCGTCCGGGACACAGTCCTGCGGCCCGCCGCCGAGGCCGCGCGCGGCGTGGGCCGCGTGACACGGCAGGCCCTGGCCACCGCCCGCGAGTCGGCGCGGCAGACCCGCGCGGACATCCGCCGCATGCTCTTCGGCACGCCCCGGGAGCCCGAGCAGGTGCCCCTGGCGAAGCACCGGCGGGAACCGGGAGCCGCCGGGACACGTACTCTAGGTAGCAGTACGACCGCTCTCACGAAGGACTGAACGACACTGGGCAAGCGACAGCCCGAAGGCCCGCCGCCCGCACCCGCGGTGCAGCGCATCCGACTGCGCTACACCAAGCGTGGCCGCCTCCGGTTCACCAGCCACCGTGACTTCCAGCGCGCCTTCGAGCGTGCGTTGCGCCGTGCCGAGGTGCCGATGGCGTACTCGGCGGGGTTCACACCGCATCCGAAGGTGTCGTACGCCAATGCCGCACCCACCGGCACAGGCAGCGAGGCGGAGTACCTGGAGATCGCGCTCACCCAGACGCGTGACCCTCAGAAGCTGCGTGAGCTCCTCGACGAGTCGATGCCCGTGGGGCTCGACATCATCGAGGCGGTCGAGGCCCGCACGTCGGGTCTCGCCGACCGGCTCACCGCGTCCGTGTGGGAACTGCGCCTCGACGGCGTGGCACCCGAGGACGCGGAGCGCGCGGTCGACGCCTTCAAGTCGGCCGACACGGTGGAAGTCCAGCGCAGGACCAAGAACGGGATGCGCACCTTCGACGCCCGCGGTGCCGTGGCGAGCCTCGAGGCGCACAGTCCACAGGCCGATAGGCCGACCGACCAGCCCTGTGCGATACTGCGCCTGGTTGTTCGGCACGTGACGCCTGCCGTACGACCCGACGACGTCCTGTCCGGTCTTCGCGCCGTGGCCGACCTGGCGCCGCCGGTCGCCGCAGCGGTGACCAGGCTGGCGCAGGGGCTGTTCGATGAAGAGACCGGCACGGTGACCGACCCGCTCGCGCCCGACCGCGAGGCAGTCACGGCCGCCCCAGCCGATCGCACAGGGGCCGCCGAAACTGCCGCCGCGAAGGCGTCGGCGTAAGGAAGGTCCCGCGTAAGGACGGACGTCGTAGCGCCGCCCTCGGATCCGGGAGCCACCTGGGTCGGGCAGCGCACCGACCAGAAGACTTTCGCCAGGCCGTACGCACACATGGCGTACGGAACCGGCGAGACAGGACACAGAGAGCTCCCGTGCGGCGCCCGCGCCCCGGACGGCGGCACCGCGCATCGCGCGAGCCGCGGACGTCACCGGCACTGCCGGACCAGGCGCGGCGCCCGGGAGCCTGACGGGAGATCCACCCGCATGCTCGAGCCGACCGAACCCACTGAGGGTTCCGACAACAACAACACTCCGAGCGACACCCTGCCGCCGCGGCGCCGCCGCCGTGCGGCGTCGCGTCCGGCCGGCCCGCCCACGGGCGCGGCCGAGTCCGCGTCCGCGGCCGAGACCACTGCTCCGGCCATACCGCCGGTGGCATCGGCCGAGGCCATGGCCACCGCCGAGGTCGTCGAGGCCCCCGAGGCTCTCGAGACCGAAGAGGCCCAGGAGACCGAAGAGACGGTGGAGGAGGCGGTGGCTCAGGCCGCTGCCGCCGAGCCGGTCGAGCCCGCCGAGGACGCCGCTCCGCGCCGTACGCGTCGCCGCGCCACCCGCCGGGCGTCCGCGCCCGCCGGTGCGCCGGTGACGGCCGAGGCGACAGGGGCGGCGGAGACCGTGATGCCCGCGACCGCGCCAGCCGAGACCGAGGCCGAGGCCCAGGCCGAAGAGGTCCCCGCTGCCGAAGCGGCCCCCGCCGTCGAGGAGGAGGCGGCGCCCGCCGCCCGTCCGCGTCGTCGTGCGACCCGTCGTGCCTCCGCACCGACCGGTGCGCCCAAGGCGGCCGAGGCCGCCCGCACCACCGAGGCCGCTCGGACCCCTGAGGCTGCTGAGACCCCTGAGGTCGTCAGGGAGCCCGTCGAGGCGCAGGCCGAAGAGGCCCCCGCCGCCGAGGACGCCGCACCCCGCCGCACCACCCGTCGTCGCGCCACCCGGCGCGTCTCCGCGCCCGCCGGTGCGCCCGAGGGCGACGCCGCCGACGAGCGTGTGGAGGCGCCCGTGACCAGCGAGACCAGCCCCAGCGAGAGCAAGCCCGCGGCCGAGGCCGAGAGCAAGCCCGCCGCGCAGGCCGAGACCACGCCCGCGGCCGAGGCCGAGACCGCCGAGGACGGCGCCCCGCGCCGGACCCGCCGCCGTGCCACGCGCAAGGCCGCTGTCGGTTTCTCCGCCCCCGCGCCGAAGGAGGCCGAGTCCGCGCGACGGCCCGCGCGTCCGGCCGTCGCCGTGTTCCAGGCGCCCGTGTTCACCGAGCCGATGTTCCAGACGCCGGAGCGGGCCGCCGCCGCGGCTGCGGCCGAGGCGGCGGAAGTGGCCGCCGAGACCGCCGAGGCCCCCCAGGCCGAAGAGGTCGTCGAGGCACCCGTGGCCGTCGAGGAGGAGACGGGCGGACGCCGTCGCCGTCGCCGCCGGGCCGTCGAGGAGGCACCCGCGGCCCCGGCCGCGGAGCCCGTCGACGAGGTGGAGGAGCCCGCCGAGGATGTCGAGGACGTCGAGGACGGCGCCGAGGACGACGAGTCCGAGGAGGAGTCCGCGGGCTCGCGCCGCCGTCGCCGTCGTGGTGGCCGTCGCCGTCGCCGCGGCGAGTCCGCCGAGGCGGACGGTGAGGCCGGTGACGACGAGTACGCCGCCGAGCAGGCCGCGCAGGACGCCGAGGACACCGCCGAGCAGGCCGAGGAGGACGCCGAGGAGGCGGACGAGCGCGACGAGCCGGGCGGTTCCGGCTCCAGCAGCAGCCGTCGCCGCCGTCGGCGTCGTCGTCGCGCCGGTGACTCCGGCCCCGAGGCCGAGCCCGGCGAGAACGACCCCGAGCGCACGGTCGTCAAGGTCCGCGAGCCGCGCGGCAAGAAGGACGAGCACCCGTCCGACGAGGTGCAGTCCATCAAGGGCTCGACCCGCCTGGAGGCCAAGAAGCAGCGCCGCCGTGAAGGGCGCGAGCAGGGCCGCCGTCGCGTTCCGATCATCACCGAGGCCGAGTTCCTGGCCCGCCGTGAGGCCGTCGAGCGTGTGATGGTCGTCCGCCAGAGCGGCGAGCGCACGCAGATCGGCGTCCTCGAGGACAACGTGCTCGTCGAGCACTACGTCAACAAGGAGCAGTCGACCTCGTACGTCGGCAACGTCTACCTGGGCAAGGTCCAGAACGTGCTGCCGTCGATGGAGGCCGCCTTCATCGACATCGGCAAGGGCCGCAACGCCGTGCTCTACGCCGGTGAGGTCAACTTCGAGGCGCTCGGCATGGCCAACGGGCCGCGCCGCATCGAGAGCGCGCTGAAGTCCGGTCAGTCGGTCCTCGTGCAGGTCACCAAGGACCCGATCGGCCACAAGGGCGCCCGCCTCACCAGCCAGGTCTCCCTGCCCGGCCGCTACCTGGTCTATGTGCCCGAGGGCTCGATGACCGGTATCAGCCGCAAGCTGCCCGACACCGAGCGCGCGCGCCTGAAGACCATCCTCAAGAAGATCGTCCCCGAGGACGCGGGCGTCATCGTGCGCACCGCCGCCGAGGGAGCGAGCGAGGACGAGCTGGCCCGCGACGTCGAGCGACTGCAGGCGCAGTGGGAGGACATCCAGAAGAAGGCGAAGAGCGGCGGCAGCTCGAACGCGCCGTCCCTGCTGTACGGCGAGCCGGACATGACCGTCCGCGTCGTCCGCGACATCTTCAACGAGGACTTCACCAAGGTCATCGTCAGCGGCGACGAGGCGTGGGAGACCATCCACGGGTACGTGTCCCACGTCGCGCCCGACCTGGCCGACCGTCTCTCGAAGTGGACCTCCGAGGTCGACGTCTTCGCGACGTACCGCATCGACGAGCAGCTGATGAAGGCCCTGGACCGCAAGGTCTGGCTGCCCAGCGGCGGTTCGCTGGTGATCGACAAGACCGAGGCCATGGTCGTGGTCGACGTCAACACCGGCAAGTTCACCGGTCAGGGCGGCAACCTCGAAGAGACCGTGACCAGGAACAACCTGGAGGCGGCCGAGGAGATCGTGCGCCAGCTGCGGCTGCGCGACCTGGGCGGCATCGTCGTCATCGACTTCATCGACATGGTCCTGGAGTCCAACCGGGACCTGGTGCTGCGGCGCCTTCTGGAGTGCCTGGGACGCGACCGTACGAAGCACCAGGTCGCCGAGGTGACCTCGCTGGGCCTGGTGCAGATGACGCGCAAGCGTGTCGGCCAGGGTCTGCTGGAGTCCTTCTCGGAGACCTGCGTCCACTGCAACGGCCGTGGCGTGATCGTGCACATGGAGCAGCCGACCTCGGTCGGAGGCGGCGGCAAGCGCAAGAAGCGCGGCCGTGGTGGTGCCGAGCAGGTCCCCGAGCACGACCACGAGCTCGAGATCGCGGAGGAGCCGGAGACGGTCGAGAGCGAGGCCGAGGTGGCCGCCGAGGTCGCCGCGCCCGTCGCCCTGGTCGAGCAGGAGTTCCAGCCGGACGAGGAGCTGTACAGCAGCGCCGCCGAGGCGGAGGCCGCGGCTTCCCGTGGCGGCCGTTCGCGGCGCCGGGCGACCCGGCGCGTGTCGGCTCCCGCGGGTGCGCCGAAGGCCGAGGAGCGTGCTCCCCGGGGCCGCCGTGAGGAGCGGGCCGAGCGGACCGAGCGGGCTCTGACGTCCCACGAGGCCGCCGCGTCCGAGCCGGTCGCGGTCGAGGTCCCGGTCGTCGAGGCGCCGGTCGCCGAAGCGGCCGAGGTCACGCCGGCCGCTGAGGCCGCTCCGGCCCCCGTGGTCGCCGTACCGGAGGACGAGGCCGCTCCCAAGGGCCGTACGCGTCGTCGCGCCACCCGCAAGGTGTCGGCTCCGGCCGGTTCCCCGAAGGCGGCGGAAGAGGCCGTGGTGACAGTTACGGAGCCGGTCGCGGCGCCCGTGCCGGAGGCCGCCGCCGAGGTCGTCGAGCCGCAGCCCGCGCCGGTCGCCGAGGCGCCCGCCGAGGTCGCCGCGCCGGCCCGCCCGCGTCGGCGCGCCGTCCGCAAGGCCACCGCGCCCACCGCGTCCGAGGAGGCGGCCGTCGTGGTCGTCCCGTCGGCCTCGGCGGAGCCGGCCGAGGCTCCCGCTGCGGCCGAGACGGCGGCCGAGACCGCGGTCGAGACGGACGCCGAGGCCCCGGCCCCGGCCAAGAAGACGGCCGCCCGCAAGACGGCGAAGAAGGCGACGGCGAAGAAGGCCGCCACCAAGAAGACCGCTGCCAAGAAGACGGTCGCCAAGAAGGCCACGGCCAAGAAGGCGACGGCGAAGAAGACGGCCGCCAAGACCACCGCGAAGAAGACCGCGGCGGCCGAGCAGCAGGACCGTTCGGCAGTCTCGGCGACCACCGAGGACTGACGCGGAACCGGCGGAGGGCTGACGGAAGTCGGTCCCTCCGCTGCTCCGACAGCATGACGGTGGCCCGGTTTGACCCCTCAAGCCGGGCCCCGTAACCTAGACCGTCGGCGTGTCCCCTGACGCGCCGCACCCCCGTAAACCTCTTCCTCCCGTAATTCTGCGTGTCATGCGTGTCATGCGTGTTCGCGTGCCGTGCGTTTCGGGAGAGGCCGCTCGCGCAGCGCGTGGCTGGACTGCGGGGTTCCGTTCCGAGCGAGAGAGAGATCCGCGTGTACGCCATCGTGCGCAGCGGTGGTCGCCAGCACAAGGTTGCTGTCGGCGACATCGTTGAGGTTGACAAGATTTCCACTGCCAAGGTTGGCGACACGGTCGAGCTCTCGACCCTGCTCGTTGTCGACGGCGACGCCGTGACCAGCGACCCGTGGGTCCTTGCCGGCATCAAGGTCCAGGCCGAGATCGTGGACCACCACAAGGGCGTCAAGATCGACATCCTTCGCTACAAGAACAAGACCGGTTACCGCCGTCGTCAGGGCCACCGCCAGCAGTACACGGCGATCAAGGTCACTGAGATCCCCGCGGCTGCGAAGTAAGGGACTGAGGAGAGATGGCACACAAGAAGGGCGCATCGTCCACTCGGAACGGTCGCGACTCCAATGCTCAGCGGCTCGGCGTGAAGCGCTTCGGCGGTCAGGTCGTCAACGCCGGTGAGATCCTGGTCCGCCAGCGCGGCACCCACTTCCACCCGGGCAACGGCGTCGGCCGTGGCAAGGACGACACGCTGTTCGCCCTTGACGCCGGTGCGGTGGAGTTCGGTACCCACCGTGGCCGCAAGGTCGTGAACATCGTTCCGGTCGCCTGACCGGTTCTTTCGCGAGGCGGACCTCACTTCCCCTACGGGAAGCGGGTCCGCCTTTCGCGTGTTTTGAATAGAAGCGGCTCTGTGGCACACAGGGCTGAGCAGGACTTTCGTACGTAACTGGAGGCACATCCCATGACCACCTTCGTGGACCGCGTCGAGCTGCACGTCGCCGCGGGTAGCGGAGGCCACGGCTGTGCCTCCGTACACCGGGAGAAGTTCAAGCCGCTCGGCGGCCCGGACGGTGGCAACGGCGGCCGGGGCGGTGACGTGATGCTGGTCGTCGACCAGTCCGTGACCACGCTGCTCGACTATCACCACAAGCCGCACCGCAGCGCCACCAACGGCAAGCCCGGCGAGGGCGGCAACCGCTCCGGCAAGGACGGGCAGGACCTGATCCTGCCGGTGCCGGACGGCACGGTCGTGCTCGACAAGGCGGGCAACGTCCTCGCGGACCTCGTCGGCCACGGCACGTCGTACGTCGCCGCACAGGGCGGTCGCGGTGGCCTCGGCAACGCGGCGCTGGCCTCGGCCCGCCGCAAGGCGCCCGGCTTCGCGCTGCTCGGTGTCCCCGGTGACTTCCAGGACATCGTCCTGGAGCTGAAGACCGTCGCGGACGTGGCCCTCGTCGGCTACCCGAGCGCCGGCAAGTCCTCCCTCATCTCCGTCCTGTCGGCCGCCAAGCCGAAGATCGCGGACTACCCCTTCACGACCCTCATCCCCAACCTGGGCGTGGTGACGGCGGGCGAGACGGTCTACACGATCGCGGACGTGCCCGGCCTCATCCCCGGCGCCAGCCAGGGCAAGGGCCTCGGCCTCGAGTTCCTCCGCCACGTCGAGCGCTGCAGCGTGCTGGTGCACGTGCTGGACACGGCCACCCTGGAGTCCGAGCGCGACCCGGTCACCGACCTCGACATCATCGAGGAAGAGCTGAAGCAGTACGGCGGCCTCGGCAACCGTCCGCGCATCGTCGTCCTCAACAAGATCGACGTGCCCGACGGCAAGGACCTCGCCGAGATGGTCCGCCCCGACCTGGAGGCCCGCGGCTACCGCGTCTTCGAGGTGTCGGCGGTTGCGCACATGGGCCTGAAGGAGCTGTCCTTCGCGCTCGCCGAGATGGTCGGCACGGCGCGCGCTGCCAAGCCCAAGGAGGAGGCGACCCGGATCGTCATCCGCCCGAAGGCGGTCGACGACGCCGGCTTCACCGTGGTCCAGGAGGAGGACGGCCTCTACCGCGTGCGCGGCGAGAAGCCCGAACGCTGGGTCCGCCAGACCGACTTCAACAACGACGAGGCCGTCGGCTACCTCGCCGACCGTCTCAACCGCCTCGGTGTCGAGGCGGAGCTGATGAAGGCGGGCGCCCGCTCGGGCGACGGCGTCGCCATCGGCCCCGAGGAGAACGCGGTCGTCTTCGACTGGGAGCCCACCGTCATGGCCGGCGCGGAGATGCTCGGCCGCCGTGGTGAGGACCACCGTCTCGAAGCCCCGCGGCCCGCCGCGCAGCGCCGCCGCGACAAGCAGGCGGAGCGCGACGACGCGGACAAGGAGTACGACGACTTCGAGCCGTTCTAGGCCGAGGTTCCCGGTCCCTCTGCCGCCGTTCGTTCGGCTGCGGGTGGGCGGGGGTTGTTCGCGCGGTTCCCCGCGTCCTTGAACGCGCGGTTCCCCGTGTCCCTGAAGAGGGGTGCGAGGAACCGCGCGGTCTTTTGGGTGTGAGAGGCCGCCCTTCACCTTCTTGTCATGCCCTTGATTAACTCCGTTCAGCGAGCAGGCCGCTGCGGCGTGTGAGCCTCCCGATGTCCAAGGGGCCACCGACGCAGGGGAGTTCACCGATGACCGGAACCGTCTCGCGCGATCGACGCCGCTTTCTCACCGCCGGCGCCGCGGCCCTGGGTGCCGCCGCCACCAGCCAGTTGTGGCTTCCGGGCACCGCCCGCGCCGCCGAACCCCCGCTGCCCGACGGGGTGTTCACCCTCGGCATCGCCTCCGGCGACCCGCTGCCCGACGCCGTCGTGCTGTGGACCAGGCTCGCCCCCGACCCGCTGAACGGCGGCGGCATGCCCGACCGCGCGGTACCGGTGGAGTGGGAGATCGCCGAGGACGCCCGTTTCGGAAGGCCCGTGCGGCGGGGCGTCGCGCAGGCGCTGCCCGAGTACGGGCACAGCGTCCACGTCGACGTCCGTGGACTGCGCCCCGACCGCGCGTACTGGTACCGCTTCCGCGCCGACGGCCAGCTCTCGCCGACCGGCCGCACCCGCACCGCCCCGCACCCCCACAGCTCCGGCGGCTTGCTGCGCGTCGCGCTCGCCTCCTGCCAGAACTGGCAGAACGGCTACTTCACCCCGTACGCCGACATGCTCGCCCAGGATCCCGACTTCGTGCTCTTCGTAGGCGACTACATCTACGAGTCCGCGCCGTCGGCGACGGCCGTCCGCCGGCACGAGGGCGGCGGGGAGCCGTACACCCTCGTCCAGTACCGCAACCGCTACGCGCAGTACCGCACCGACCCGCACCTCCTGGCGATGCACGCCGCGGCGCCCTGGGTGGTCACCTTCGACGACCACGAGGTCGACAACGACTTCGCCGGGGAGATCCCGCAGGACCCGGCCAAGCAGTCGCACGACGCGTTCGTGGCCCGGCTGACCGCCGCCTACCAGGCGTACTACGAGCACATGCCGGTCCGGGCGGCCGCGGTGCCGAACGGCCCGCACATCCGGATGCACCGGCGGCTCGACTTCGGACGGCTGGTCCGGCTGAACGTTCTGGACACCCGGCAGTTCCGCAGCGACCAGGCGACCACCCAGGCGGGCGCCGAGGACCCCTCGATGACCATGCTCGGCGCCGAGCAGAAGGACTGGCTGCTGCGCGGGCTGCACCACTCACCGACGCGCTGGAACCTGATCGCCTCGCAGATCATGATGGCCGAGACCGATCTGCAGATCGGCCCCGGCAAGCTCTGGTTCTACGACGCCTGGGACGGCTACCAGGCCGAACGCAACGCGCTCATGGGGGAGTTGGCCACCGTGCGCAACCCCGTCGTGCTGACCGGGGACCGTCACCTCACCATGATCAGTGACCTCAAGAAGGACTTCGCCGACCCGGAGTCCGACGTCGTCGGCGCCGAGTTCGTCGGGACCTCCATCTCCAGTGGCGGTGACCAGGACCAGGTGGCCTTCCACAACGAGTGGGACCCGCGGATGCCGGACAACCCGCACTGGAAGTTCATCGACGCCCATCGCGGCTACCACCTCTTCGACATCCGGCGCGACGGCATCGACGCCACCGTCCGTGCCCCGGAGACCGTGCTGCGGCCGGACGCCGCGTCCAGCACGCTGGCCCGGCTGCGGGTCGAGGCGGGGAAGCCGGGCGTACGTCTGGTCTGAGCAGGGTTGTTCTGGGGCTCACAGATTTCATGGAACTCTCAGAACTCATAGAACTCTCAGAACTCATGGGATTCCTGGGACTCATGTGAGTCCCAGGACATTCTCAGGTAAGGCTCAGGTAAGAGATTTAACCTCCCTTGACCATGGAGACCGACTGTACGCATCACGACTCGGCGGCCCCGGAGGCGGAGAGCGGCGAAACCGTCCCGAAGAGCGCCCCCACGCCGCTGCCCCCCGGCACCCGGCTGCTGCACATCGGCCCGCACAAGACCGGGACCACGTCGATCCAGAGCGCCCTGTTCGCCGCGAAGGACGCGATGGCCGGGCACGGCGTCGACTTCCCGGCCCACAGCAGGCACCCGATGGAAGCCGCCCTCGCGGTCTGCGCCCGGCCCGGGATGATGGGCGACGCCAAGCCCACCGAGAGGCACTGGCAGCAGCTCGTCGACGCGGTGCACGCCACCGGCAGGCGCACCTCGGTGGTCAGCAGCGAGTTCTTCGCCGACGCGCCCGACGACGAGGCCATCGCCCGGATCGTCGACGACCTCGGCCGGGGCCAGGGCCGGGACCAGAGCCGGGTTCATGTCCTGGTCACCCTGCGGCCGCTGGCGAAGATCATGCCCTCGCAGTGGCAGCAGTACGTGCAGAACGGTCTGCGCATGGGCTACGAGGACTGGCTCGAACACATGCTGCGCAAGGCCCCGTACGAGAAGCCCAATCCGAGCTTCTGGCGCCGCCACCGCCACGACCGGCTCGTCGAACGCTGGGTGCGGGTCGTCGGTGCCGAGAACGTCACCGTCGTGGTGGTCGACGACCGTGACCGCGACGGTCTGATGCGCACCTTCGAATCCCTCCTCGGCCTGCCTGGCGGTCTCCTGGCGCCGGTGCCGGACACGGCCAATCGCTCACTCACGCTCGCCGAGACCGAAATGCTGCGGAAACTCAATAGGGAGTTCCGCGGCAATGGGCTGCCCGACGAGGTGTATTCCAGGATGGTGCGTGGCGGCGCCGTCATGCATATGAAGAACGCCTGCCTCCCGGCCCCGGACGACGCACGGATCACCACGCCCCGCTGGGCGCTGGAGGCGGCCGCCGGTATCGGCGCGGAGATGGCCGGGCGGATCGCCGCCATGGGCGTACGGGTGCTCGGTGACCCGGAGTTGCTGTCCGTCGTACCCAGCGTCGCGAGGGCCGCGAGCGCCCAGGAGACGGGGCCGCCGCGGATCGATCCCGAGGTGGCGGCCCACGCGCTGTACGGGGCGCTCGCCGTGGCGGCCGCGACTCCCGCGTATCCCCCCGCGCCCGTGCGCTCGGTTCACCAGACCCCGTCCAGGGAACTCGTCCGGGTTCTCGGTCACCGGGTCCTCAAGCGTCTGAAGCGGGCGTGAAGAGCGCACGTAAAACGTGTGCAGTTACTCACAGCAAATCCGGACAATACGGTTCGGGATCTCGGAAGAGACCTGCCTGCAAGGTGAATAGCCGGTTGCGTGCACATAAGCAGCAGAGGGCGCTCACCTTGCATGGCAGTAACGGAAAGTGGGAGCATCCCAAAGTTCCCTGTCGCCCCAAGGTAGGTCACCTGTGTCTGAGCACTTTGCCAAGCCCCGTACCACCGCAGTGATCCTGGCCGGCGGCACCGGTCAGCGCGTGGGTCTGTCGATTCCGAAGCAGCTGCTGAAGATCGCAGGCAAGGCGGTCATCGAACACACGCTGACCACCTTCGAACAGGCCGAGTCGATCGACGACATCATCGTGCTGATGGCTCCCGGCTATGTGCCGGACGTCGAGAAGATCGTCGCGAAGGCGGGGCTGAAGAAGGTCACCCAGGTGATCGAGGGCGGCTCGACGCGGAACGAGACCACCGAGCGCGCGATCGCCGCCCTCGGCGAGGGTCTGGCCGAGGGCGAGGACGCCAACGTCCTCTTCCACGACGCCGTGCGCCCGCTGCTGTCCGAGCGCGTCATAGACGACTGCGTCACGGCCCTGGAGCGTTACCAGGCCGTCGACGTCGCCATCCCCTCCGCGGACACGATCATCGTGACCCGCACCCACGGCGAGGACGGCGAGTTCATCACCGAGATCCCGGACCGCTCCCGGCTGCGCCGCGGCCAGACGCCCCAGGCGTTCAAGCTGTCCACGATCCGCCGCGCCTACGAGGTCGCGGCCGGTGACCCCAACTTCCAGGCCACCGACGACTGCTCGGTCGTGCTCAAGTACCTGCCGGACGTGCCGATCCACGTCGTCGCGGGCGACGAGTACAACATGAAGGTCACCCAGCCCGTCGACGTCTTCATCGCCGACAAGCTCTTCCAGCTGGCCTCCACCGCCGCCCCCGAGCAGGCCGACGAGGCCGCCTACCGCGAGCTGCTCAGCGGCAAGACCGTGGTGGTCTTCGGCGGTTCGTACGGCATCGGCAAGGACATAGCCGAACTCGCCGAGGGCTACGGCGCGAAGACCTACGCGCTCGGCCGCTCGACCACCGGCACCCACGTCGAGAACCCGGAGGAGGTCGACGACGCGCTGTCCACGGCGTACGCCGAGACCGGGCGCATCGACTACGTCATCAACACCGCCGGGGTGCTGCGCATAGGCAAGCTCGCGGAGACGGACAACGCGACGATCGAGGAAGCGCTGAAGGTCAACTACCTGGCCCCGGTGCAGATCGCCCGCTCCGCGTACAAGTACCTCGCCGAGAGCAACGGCCAGCTGCTGCTCTACACCTCCAGCAGCTACACCCGCGGCCGCGCCGAGTACAGCCTCTACTCCTCCACCAAGGCCGCCATGGTGAACCTCACCCAGGCGCTGTCCGACGAGTGGGCAGGCGACGGCATCCGCGTCAACTGCATCAACCCCGAGCGCACCGCGACCCCGATGCGCACCAAGGCCTTCGGCCAGGAGCCCGCGGGCTCGCTGCTCTCCTCCGAGGCGGTCGCGCGCACCTCGCTCGACGTCCTCCTTTCCGAAATGACCGGTCACGTCATCGACGTACGCCAGCAGGACCCGACCGCCGGCGCCGGACGGGCCTCCGGATTCGAAGCGGCGCTGGCCGGCGTGCTGGACCGGCAGGACGGCGTGGCATAATTAACACCCATTAGTTTTCTTGGAATTCAGGCCTCTGAGTCTGCGCGTTTGCCGCGTATTCACAGAGGCCTGAGTCAGTAAAATTCCCGGATTGTCCGCGATCGCCCGCAAGGCCCTTTTCGTTAATCAAGCAGTAACAAAACCGGCACATACCCCCCAAGAGCAGGTTTATCCGTGATATCCACCGCTATACGCGTTGCCCGGGTGGGCAGTGCGGCCGAGTTGGCCGCGGCGGCCCTCATGATGCTGGGCTTCCCCTGCCTGATGCTGGCCGCGCTTCTCCCGAGCGTCGGTGCCTTCGCCGCCGCGGCCGCTGTGACGTACCTGGCGGACCACTATCTGCACCGGCGCGGCAGCTATCTGATCAACCGCCTCAGCAAGGTGCGCGCCGGTCTGTCCATCAGGTTCCTGATCCGACAGCTGCTCCTGGTCCTGCTGCTCGCACGCCTGGACCTGTCCGACAGCATGGTCTTCTACGCGGCGATCGCGTGCTTCCTCGCCTTCTACGGCTTCCAGGCCCCGCACAGCGCGCTGATCGCTCTGATCCGGCTGCGCCGCAAGATGCCGGTCGCCACCCGCAACGTCGACCTGGCCTCGCGCATCCGCATCCCGGACGCACCGCCGCGCGCCCTGCTCAGCCGGGCCGCCGAAAAGATGCTCCACCTCGACCTGCTGGCCGTCGCCGGTGTCCTCGTCACCGGGGCCACCGACAGCAACGTGTACGGCTTCGCGGGCATCGGGGCCACGCTGGTGCTGGCGTTCGTCTACGTCGTCGCGCTCGTCCCGTACATCCGCGGCAAGAAGACCCCGCCGGACGCGGACACGGTCCTTGCGGCGGTCGACGGCTGGCTGCGCGAGTACCGCCCGGAGACGGTGCTGTACTTCTCGGGCTCCAGGGACTCGGCGTACCAGGTCAACATGTGGCTGGAGACGATGGAGCAGCTGGACACCCGGCCGCTGATCATCCTGCGCGAGCGCGCCATCCTGGAGCGCATGGCGCCCACCACGGTGCCGGTCATCTGCGTGCCCGGAGGGGTGCACCTGATGAACATGGACCTGTCCACGGTGCGTGTCGCGCTGTACGCGGCGAACGTCGGCAAGAACATCCACATGCTGCGCGTCCCGACCATGAAGCACGTCTTCATCGGCCACGGCGACAGCGACAAGCTGGCCAGCGTCAACCCGTTCAGCAAGGCGTACGACGAGGTGTGGACCGCCGGTCGCGCGGGCCGCGACCGCTACGCCATCGCCGACGTCGGTGTCCGCGACGACGACATAGCGGAGGTCGGCCGCCCGCAGCTCGCCCCGATCCAGACCTGGCGGGGCGTGCCCGAGGGGCGTATCCCCACGATCCTGTACGCCCCCACCTGGGAGGGCTGGGACGACAACCCGGGCAACACCTCGATCCTGCTGGCGGGCGCCAACATCGTGCGCGCGCTGCTGAAGGCCGAGCAGCCCGTCCGCGTCCTCTACAAGCCGCACCCGTTCACCGGCACCCGCAGCCCGCAGGCCAAGACCGCGCACGAGAAGATCGTCGCGCTGGTCGAGAAGGCGGCCGCCGAGCGCGCCGCCGACCCGCGCTTCGCCGTCGACGCGGCGGCCCAGTCCGCGGCCAAGGCGGAGCTGGCCCGCATCGGGGCCCGCATCGAGAAGCTGACCGGTGTCACCGAGAGCGGTGACGAGGCCGAGGCCACCCGCGACGGCATGGTCGACACGGCCGCGCACGCCGAGGTCGCCCGGCTGCGCACCGAGTGGAACGACGCCTACTGGCGCTCGTTCGGCAGCTGGGAGCACCGGGTCATCACGGGCGCCGAGCCGCGCCTGTACGACTGCTTCAACGTCTCCGACGCGATGGTCTCCGACATCTCGTCCGTGGTCTCCGACTTCATCGCGAGCGGCAAGCCGTACGCGGTCACGGACTCCGCGGAGCTGGGCGTCGAGGAGTTCAAGCGGCAGAACACCGCGGTGCGTGCCGCCGTGATCCTGTCGAACTCGGCGCGCGAGCTGGGCGAACTGCTCGCCGAGGTCACCGACCCGTCCGCGGACGCGCTCGCCGCCGACCGCCGGGAGCTGAAGGAGTACCTGCTCGGCCCCGACGAGCCGGCGTCGATCGACCAGTTCAACGCCGCGGTGCGCGACCTCGCGAAGAAGTCCCGGGCGCGCAACCTCGGCCAGGAGACCGGCGCGTCGGCCGCCGCCGTGGAACTCGCGAACGGGGTTCCCGGGCAGCGCAAGGCTTCGGCGGACGAGACGGGCGGCGCGGCCGTCAAGGGCTGATCCCTCTCGCCGAGCAGTCAGGGACAGGGTCCGGCCCCGAGGAGCATCCTCGGGGCCGGACCCTGTCCCGTTCCCCGTAAACCTGTGAACCGCATCACATCTGTGGTCCGATGAGGCAACCTCCTAGTACTTTCAACCGTCTTTGAGGTAGCCCTTGAGCTGATACGGGGGAAATGTTCGGATGACAATGGAGAAACGTGACCGTGACGCAGCCTGATGTGAGCGTGATCATCGGGGCGTACGAGGCCATGCCCTACCTGGTCAAGTGCCTGGAGTCGGTCGAGGCCCAGACGCTCGACCCCGCTCGTATCGAGGTCATCGCCATCGACGACGGGTCGAAGGACGGCACCGGCGAGTACCTCGAGGAGTTCGCGAAGCGTGCGGCCATGACCGTCACGGTGATCCGGCAGGCCAACTCCGGCGGCCCCAGCGGCCCGCGCAACGTCGGCCTCGACCAGGCCCGCGGCCGGTTCGTCTTCTTCCTCGACGCCGACGACTACTTCGGCCCCGAGGCCCTGGAGCGCATGGTCGCCATGGCCGACGAGCACAGCACGGACGTCGTGCTCGGCAAGGTCATCGGCGTCAACCGCAACGCCCCCAAGTCGATGTGGGGCAAGAACCAGCCCCGTACGGACGTCTTCTCCTCGCAGATCAAGTTCACGCTCAGCGCGCAGAAGCTCTTCCGGCGCGAGCTGCTCACCCGGTACGACATGCACTTCGACGAGTCGCTGAAGACCGGCGAGGACGCCCTCTTCACCATGGAGGCCTACCTCCGCGCCGACGGCGTCTCCGTGGTCGCCGACTACGACTGCTACTACCTCGTCGGCCGCGACGACGGAAAGCACGTCACCAAGAGCGGCAGCTACACCCTGCGCTTCGACTCCGCCCGCGCCCTGATGGGCCTGATCGCCGAGCACGTGCCCGCGGGCAAGCGCCGCGACGGCCTGATGGTCCGCCCCTTCCTCGTCACGCTGCTGCCGCAGTTCGGCCCCGTCTTCCTCAGAGACGACGAGGAGGTCAGACAGAACAAGCTCGTGCTGGCCAAGCCGCTGATCGACGCGTACTGGACCGAGGGGGTCGCGAACCGCCTCAAGGTCAACGAGCGGCTCCGGGTGAACCTCGCCGGTCAGGGCCGGGGCGACCTGCTGGTGGACGTCCTGGACTTCATCAAGAAGAAGAAGGCGCCCACCCTCCACGTGGACCCGCGCAGCCGCAAGGCCTACCTCGCCTACCCGCACTTCCGGGACAAGGCGGCGCCGCTCCCGGACGGTTGGTTCGTCCCGACCTCCCGCGAGACGGTCACCATCGAGAGCTTCAAGTTCGCCCCCGCCGCCCACTTCCCGGGCATGCGCACCGCCCGCAAGATGGCGCGCAAGATCCTCGGACCGCGCCGCGCGGGCTGACGAAGAGGCCCGTTCCGCGGCCCGGAGGGCTACGGAACGGGCCGGTGACGGCTACTGGCGCCCCGCTTGC
The DNA here is from genome assembly GCF_055582885.1 of Streptomyces sp. NPDC107454. Taxonomy (NCBI): domain Bacteria; kingdom Bacillati; phylum Actinomycetota; class Actinomycetes; order Kitasatosporales; family Streptomycetaceae; genus Streptomyces; species Streptomyces sp. NPDC107454. The sequence goes on from NZ_JBVJPA010000001.1 coordinate 348,382, forward strand.
AGGGCCTTCCGCAGCGGGCGCCCCACCGCTCGCCGGGCGATGCGGTAGACGGAGCGCTGCGGCGCCGCAGCGGCCGCCGGCTGCACGGCGGTCTTGCGGGCCTTGTCGAGTTCGCGCCTGAGCTTCGCGTTGTCCGTGGACAGTTCGCCGATACGGGTCTGGAGCCAGCCGAACCGGCTGGTCAGCGAGGTGACGTCGGCGTCGTTCCAGGGCCGGATGCCGGCCGGGAAGGCGAGCGAGCGCAGCCGTTTCTCGTGTGCCGCGCCCCCGTCGCCGTGCGTGAACGTGTTCTCCAGGCCGTTGCGCTCCAGGAAGCCCATGAAGCGGTCGAAGCGCTCCTGGTGGCCGCCGGTGAGCGAGCCGAAGTCCGCCTCCGCGTACAGCTCGGCCGGGTCGAGGTCCTGCGGCAGCGCGTTGATCCTGCGGTGCGGGATGCCGAAGTAACGGCACAGTTCAAGGGTGCGCGAGTCGCCGCACAGCACGGTCGCGGGCGTACCCGCCAGCAGCGCCGCGATATTGCCGTGGATGCGGGAGCCGAACGAGAAGTCGAAGTCCCGCAGGTCGTCGATCCAGGTCACGGGGTCGATGTACACACGGACCTTGTCCTCGCGGTACATCGGGTGATCGGGGTGCGTGGGCATCGCGGTGACGGAGCCGTTCGGATCCGACAGGTCGCGCCAGTGCAGCTGGCGGCCGTCGCTGAGGTTCTGTCCGACGAACCGCAGGTGGGGGTAGCGGGCGTGCGCCCGGCGGATGACGCCGTCCAGGCCCTGGGACTTCACCGCACTGTGCGAGCCATTGATCGCGACCCGGGACCCGGGGCCGAGCGCGGGCGCGTTCTTGCGTACGTCGAGCTCCCTGCCGTACATGAACATCGACGGGCAGCCGATGACCTCGACGTCACGGAAGCCCATGTCCTTCAGATACCGCTCGGTGAACTCGCCGCGCACCCCGATGGACGCGCTGCGCTCGAGCACGGCGGTGACGAACTCCCGGACGGCCGGTTCCATGGGCTTCAGCCTGGCCGGGTTGTAGTCCAGACCGGTCTGCGCGCCGATGCCCGGCACGACCACCGGGATCCGCAACTTGCTGATCAGCTGCGTCAGCCGCCTGAGCTGGGGCTCGAACGAGGGCCGGAACGCGTTGGCCAGCGGAACGACGAAGGCGTCGTACTCCTCGTTGATGCGGCCCGCGGCGGCGACGTTGGTACGGATGCCGTTCGACACGACCTCGGCGCGAGGCGTCTCGAGGATCTTGTGCGCGGCGTCGCTGAAGATCAGGTTTCCCGCGTTGGTGGCGATGACGTCCTGGTGGAGGGCCTGCTCCACAGGGACGACGTCGTACGGGCTCTTCCCTGATCTCAGGAGTATGCGCTTCACCGGATGAACATTAGATGCCACGTTGGTCAACTTATCTTTGCGCCATCTTTAAGTTCCATGAGGAACCCGCACAACCTTTTGTGCATACGCGGGACGTGAGCGGGTGGCTACGCCCCGGTGATCACGAGGGGGTGGGCACCGTCCGCAGGCTGGACCGACGGGCGCCGCCCCCGCCCGTTCGCGTAGATTGCCGGGCGGGAGCGACGCGAGGGGACACATCGCAGGTGGCAGGGCAGGTGACTGGGCACATGGCAGGCCAGGTGGCAGGGGCGAGGCAGGCCGCGGCCGGGGCCCACAGGATCGTCGTCAAGGTGGGTTCCTCGTCGCTGACCACGGCCGCGGGCGGGCTCGACGCCGACCGTGTCGACGCGCTCGTCGACGTCCTCGCCAAGCACCGCAGCGGCGGCGAGAAGGAGATCGTCCTCGTCTCGTCCGGCGCCATCGCCGCCGGCCTCGCCCCGCTCGGGCTGCGCCGCCGCCCCAAGGACCTGGCCCGGCAGCAGGCCGCCGCCAGCGTCGGCCAGGGCCTCCTGGTCGCCCGCTACACCGCTTCCTGCGCGCGCCATGGCGTCCGTGTCGGTCAGGTGCTCCTCACCGCCGACGACACCAGCCGGCGCGCCCACCACCGCAACGCCGCCCGCACCCTCGACAAGCTCCTCGCGATGGGCGCCCTGCCGGTCGTCAACGAGAACGACACCGTCGCCACGGACGAGATCCGCTTCGGCGACAACGACCGGCTCGCCGCGCTCGTAGCCCACCTCGTACGGGCCGACCTGCTGGTCCTGCTCTCCGACGTGGACGGCGTGTACGACGGCGACCCCAGCAAGCCCGGCACCTCGCGGATAGCGGAGGTCCGCGGACCCGGGGACCTCGCGCACGTCGACGTCGGCACCGCGGGCAAGGCGGGCGTCGGCACCGGCGGCATGGTCACCAAGGTCGAGGCGGCCCGGATCGCTGCGGCCGCGGGCATCCCCGTGGTGCTCACCTCCGCCGTGCACGCCGCCGAGGCCCTCGCGGGCGGCGACACCGGCACGTACTTCCACCCCACCGGCAAGCGCTCCGCCGACCGGCTGCTGTGGCTGCAGCACGCCTCGACCCCGCAGGGCGCGCTCGTCCTGGACGACGGGGCCGTGCGCGCGGTCGTCGACCGGCGCACCTCGCTGCTGCCGGCGGGTATCGCGGCCGTCGAGGGCGACTTCGCCGCGGGCGATCCCGTCGAGCTGCGCGACAGCACGGGGCGGGCGGTCGCACGGGGCCTGGTGAACTTCGACGCCAAGGAGATTCCCCAGCTCATCGGGCGCTCGACCCGCGAGCTGGCCCGCGAGCTGGGACCGGAGTACGAACGCGAGGTCGTACACAGGGACGACCTCGTGCTCCTGCATCCGTAAGACGCCTGTTCCGCACCACCTCTGAAACAGCTGTCCAGTACACCCGGAAAAGGCCGATTCCGAGGCCCCCGCCGGGGGACGTTGTGTAAAAGTGCCACACGGCGGCTCCCCACCTGCTCAACTTTGTTGCGGGGAGACCCCGATGCAGCCCGATGCAGTACGACGATTGCGGACCATTGCGGACCATTGCGAAAAGGAGGCCGTCGTGAGACGAGTGCGCCCTGGGGCGGCGGCGTCCCGCGGCGGTGCCGCCTCCCGGGCGGGTGGTCCGGCTTCCCGCGCGACGGGCGAGGAGCGGGCCCTGACGAGCGTCGCGGCCGGTGACACCTACGCGGGCGAGAGGCCGGCCGACCAGCCCCGGCTGTGGCACGTCACGCTGAGCGTCTCGGGTGGCGAGGCCCCGCTGAAGGAGGTCAGGCGTGCCCTCGAACAGCTGGCCCACGACCACCCGTTCCTGCTGACCAGCCGCTACGCCAACGACCACGCGGAGATCCGCTACTGGGAAGAGGCCCGCGACCTGCACGACGCGGCCGCCGTCGCCCTGCGCCTGTGGGGCGAACACCGCCAGACCGCCAAGCTCCCGCCCTGGGAGATCGTCGGCCTGGAGGTCATCGACCGCGAGACGTATCACCAGCGGATCGCGGAGGGGTATGGGCCACTTCCGGCCACTCCGGTCGGAGTCCATCCCTTTTGACCCTGTCTCGGGGTGTGGGACAGCCGCTGGACGGGTCCGTCCGGCGCACTACCCTTCCGATATGACCACGCTCTCGCCGTACGACTCGATGTCCCCGGTCACCCAGGCCGCCTACCGCGCCAAGGCCGCCGCCGCCGATCTGGCGCCCCTGCCGCGGGCCGAGAAGGACGACGCGCTGCTCGCGATCGCGGACGCGCTGGAGGTCCGTACGAGCGAGATCGTCGCGGCCAACGCCAAGGACATCGCGCGCGCCCGCGAGGCCGGCACCAGCGAGACCGTCATCGACCGGCTCACGCTCACGCCCGAGCGCGTGCGCGCCATCGCCTCGGACGTGCGGGACGTCGTCTCGCTGCCCGACCCGGTCGGCGAGGTCGTGCGCGGCTCGACCCTCCCGAACGGCATCGACCTGCGCCAGGTCCGCGTCCCGCTCGGCGTCGTCGGGATCATCTACGAGGCCCGCCCGAACGTCACGGTCGACGCCGCCGCCCTCTGCCTGAAGTCCGGCAACGCCGTCCTGCTGCGCGGCTCCTCCTCGGCCTTCGAGTCGAACACCGCCCTGGTCCGGGTGCTGCGCGACGCCGTGGGCGGCGCCGGTCTGCCCGCCGACGCCATCCAGCTGGTGCCCGGCGAGGGCCGCGAGTCGGTGCGCGAGCTGATGCGCGCCCGCGGTCTGGTCGACGTCCTCATCCCGCGCGGCGGCGCCTCGCTGATCCGCACGGTCGTCCAGGAGTCCACCGTCCCCGTCATCGAGACCGGCACGGGCAACTGCCACGTGTACGTCGACGCCAACGCCGACCTCGACATGGCGATCGACATCCTGATCAACTCCAAGGCGCAGCGGCCCAGCGTCTGCAACTCCGCCGAGACGCTCCTCGTGCACCAGGACATCGCCCCCGAGTTCCTGCCGCGCGCCCTGGACGCGCTCGCGGACGCCGGGGTCACCGTGCACGCCGACGAGCGCGTCCTCGCCTACGCCAAGGACTCCAAGGCCACCGTCGTCGAGGCCACGCCCGAGGACTGGGAGACCGAGTACCTCTCGTACGACATCGCCGCCGCCGTCGTCGATTCGCTCGACCGGGCCGTCGAACACATCCGGCTGTGGACCTCCGGCCACACCGAGGCCATCGTCACCACCTCGCAGCAGGCCGCCCGCCGCTTCACCCAGCTGGTGGACTCCACCACGGTCGCCGTGAACGCCTCGACCCGCTTCACCGACGGCGGCCAGTTCGGCTTCGGCGCCGAGATCGGCATCTCCACGCAGAAGCTGCACGCGCGGGGACCGATGGGGCTGCCGGAGCTGACGAGCACCAAGTACATCGTCACGGGCGACGGACACATCCGGCGCTGAGCCCGCGCTCCGCGTGAGCCGCGTCTCGTCAGGCGGATGAATTTCCATACCGTCTGCCCAAAATGACCCCCCAGGTCTACTCTGGATCCGTGCCGGAGGACGTGGGGGGCACGCCGTTCCCTGACGGCTGGGAGCCCGACGACGACCGCGACCGCGGGGGTGCGGACGAAGAGTTCGCCTCCGTGGTCTTCGACGAGGACTTCGTGCGTGCGGCGGTGATCCATGAGCCGACCGCCGTCGAACGCCTCCTAGCAGCCGCGCAGGCCCGCGCGGAGGCCTCAGAGGCCGAGGCGCGCCGGGCGCACTCCCGGGGTGCCCGCGGCGACGACGAGCGCTATGAGGACGGGTTCGGGCCCGACGGCCCCGGCGATTTCGACCATGACCCGGACCTGGACGACCTCGACGACGCCGAGATCCTCGAAGGCCGCTACGGAGTGCCGGGCTCGTACCGCAGATACGGCAGGGCCTACGGAAAACAGGCCCGCTGGCACCGCCCCGTCGCCTGGGTGCTCGCCCTCGTGATGGGCGTCGGCATGGTCGCCCTGGCCTTCACGGCGGTCTACCGGGGGGCCTCCTCGGGCCGCCAGGACCAGGTCCCGCCGCCCGCCTCCACGGGCCTCGAACAAGGCCAGGACAAGGTCACCGGCACCGGCCCCTCCGCTTCGGCCGAGTACTCCCATTCGGCCGTGTCCGCGGTTCCCCGAACGCCCTGACACCCATGGCGCCCGCGCCGTCCCTGACTGCCCTTCGAACATTCTGACGATCGCGACGGTCCTTGGCGATCCTGGTGAGAACCTGTCAGAAGTTGTCGTGTACCACGGCGTTTACCTGAGCCCCCGGAGACCTACCCTGAAGGTATGGGCGGGCCTGGAGACCCACCTGAGGGGACACCCGAGGGCGCTCCCGCTGGTGGAGAGGACGAATACCGATCCGTCGTCTTCGACGAGTCGTTCGTCCGCGCTGCCCGCCTCCAGGAGTTCTCCGCGCAGGAGCGGATGGCCGACCACGCCCCGGCCGTACGCCGCCGCCCCACCCTCCAGCGAGGTCTGCCCCGGCAGGCGCTGATCCTGGTCCTGCTGATCGCCGTCGCCTTCGGCACCGCGATCTACATGGGCGTGCGGCACCCGTACCAGACTCCGGTCGCCCAGCCTCCCGAACCGCTGCGGATGACCGTCATACCCCTCGCGCCCCAGACCGCCGTGCCGGGGGCCGCGAGCGCCGAGGAACTGTACGCGCACAGCCCGGCCGCCCAGTTCGCCGTCGGCGCCGACGGCATCGCGCTGCCCGCCTACCGGCGCACCGCGCACTTCTCCGACAGTCAGGTCGTGGCCGCCCTGACCACCGCCAAGGACTACCTGGTCAAGTCCTCGCTCGACCCGGAGGTGCTCACGGGAGTGACCAACCGGCCCGTGCGGATCCTGCTCGCCCCCCAGCAGCTCGACCAGTTCGACCAGAGCTTCGACCACCCGGCCGCCGACGGTCGGCACGCGCCCACCGGCTGGCTGGTCCGCTTCGACCCCACCCGCGCCCAGCTCGCCGACTCCAGGATCAGGGTGCAGGGCACCCTCCAGGCCGCCGAGTTCGACTCCAGCACCCTTGAGGTCGTCGCCGACCACACCTTCGTGTACGCCCTGAAGCCGGCCGGCTCGGACGTCAACGCGAAGGCCTCGCTGTTCACCGTCCGGCGCGAGCTGCAGTTCCGCTTCGACCGCGACGACCTGCGCATGCACCAGGCCGAGGTGGTCGTCTCCTACGTCCAGGCCGGACCGCTCGCCTGCTCCGAGGACTCGGTGAGCCATCTGCATCCGCTGCTCGCGGGCCAGACGGCGAAGGCGGGCGGCCCGGCCGGCACCGACCCGTACGCGACGGGCAGCGCGACGGCCCTGTGCGGCTCACTGGCGACGAGCTCGCAGCCGAGGGTCTGACAGCCAAGGGTCCGACGGCCGAGGGTCTGACGGCCGAGGGTCCGACGGCCAAGGGTCCGACAGCCGAGGGTCTGGCGGTCGAAGGTCTGGCGGTCGAGGCCCTGGCGGCCGATGGATGGTCTGGCAGCCGCAGGTCCGACGCCCAGAGTTCTGGTTCTGACCGGGACCGTCGCGTTCCCGGCTCCCGTGCGTGTCAGTCGTCGTCCTCCGGGGTGCTGTCCCGGGGCGGCTGGTCCTTCGGCGAGGTCCGGTCCTCGGGGGTGGTCTGGTCGTTCGGGGCAGTCTGGTCCTTAGGGGTGCTCTGGTCCTTCGAGGTGCCGCCGGCGAAGCCTCCGAACCCGCGCCGCACCCGCCCGCCGAGGTCGCCCGCGCCTCCCGCGATGTCGCTGACCAGCTTCATCAGCGGGTCCTTGGAGTTCTTGACGTCCGTGGCGTAGCTCGCCGCCGACTGCCGGAAGGAGTCCGAGACCGAGGTCTCCTTGTCCTCGGTGCGCCGCGGATAGTGACCGTCCATGATCCGCTGGTAGTCGCGGGACTCCGCCCACTTCTTCAGCTCGGCGGCGCGCACCGTGGTGAAGGGGTGGGTGCGGGGGAGGGTGTTGAGGATCTTGAGCACGGAGTCGCGCAGGTCGCCCCCGGCCTCGTACTCCTCGGCCTGCTCAAGGAACGCGTCCACGTTCATCTCGTGCAGGTGATTTCCTCCCGCGAGCTTCATCAGGCCGCGCATCGAGGCCTTCAGGTCCTGCCCGACGAGGAGCCCCGCCCGGTCGGCCGACAGCTCCGACTTGCGGAACCACTCGCGCAGGGCGGTCACGATCGCCATGATCGCGATGTTGCCCAGCGGGATCCAGGCCACCCGGAGCGCGAGATTGGTCAGGAAGAGCAGGATCGTGCGATAGACCGCGTGCCCGGAGAGCGCGTGGCCGACCTCGTGCCCGACGACGGCCCGCATCTCCTCCTCGTCCAGCAGCTCGACGAGCCCGGTCGTCACGACGATGATCGGCTCGTCCAGGCCGATGCACATCGCGTTCGGCTGCGGGTCCTGGGCGACGTACATCGGCGGGACCTTCTCCAGGTCCAGGATGTGGCAGGCGTCCCGCAGCATCGTGTTGAGGTGCGCGAACTGGGCGTCCGAGACGCGCACCGAGTCGGACAGGAACAGCAGCCGCAGGCTGCGCTCGGGCAGCAGGCCGCTCAGGGCCTTGAAGACCGTGTCGAAGCCGCTGAGCTTGCGCAGGGCCACGAGGGCCGAGCGGTCCGCCGGGTGCTCGTAGGTGCGCGAGGAGATCCCCTCGAAGCGCCTGCGCTGCCTGCTCGGCACGTTCTCGTGCCCGTTCTCCTGCCCGTTGTGCTGGTGGCCGTTGTCGGACATGTGTTCCCCCATGTGCGTCTGAGTGCCCTTTGTGCCCCCAAGGCACGGACCAGCCTAGGCGGAGATAACGTGGACGGGCAGTACAGAGAAGGAGTCCATCGCCATGGAGCACATCCCCGCAGCCGCCTGGCTCACCGAGGCCGCGAACGCGGCAGACAAGCAAGGCCCGGGCAATCTGCTCCGTGTCGTGCTGATCGTGATGATCGTAGGGGTGGGCCTGACCGCCTGGTTCCTGCTGCGTGGGTACAAGCGGGACGACTGACGCGGGGACAGGCGGGACGGGTTGACGCGGGACCGCTGAGGCGGGACGGCTGAGCAGGGACAAGCCGGACGACCGAGGGTGTGTCGGCCGGGGAGGCCGGAGCAACCGGCGTCCCCAACGGCGGAGTCGGCGTGATCGCGACCGAGGCCCCCGCATACGATGGACCGACGTCTTTATCCCGCCCACACCGGATAGGTCCTGCCGAGATGAGCTTCCACAGCACCGCTGCACACTTGGTCACCGTTGCCGCCGAAGGCGAGCAGGGGGGCAACCACGAGAGCCTGAACCCGTTCCTGACCGGCGGTGGCGCGCTGTTCGTGCTGCTTCTGCTGCTGTGGATCACCACGCGTTTCAACCGCGACCGCTGAGCCTTTTCGGCCGTTCGGAGCCGTCCCGGGGACCCCTGTCGGGCGGAGCCCGTCGACCGGGCCGGTAGGGTCTGCACGCATGGGAGAGCAGGACATGCCTACCGGTCCGGCGAGTGACACGGAGAGCGGCGCCGTCGGCGGCGCCGCGGGTGACGCGCTCGGCGGCCCGGTGAGAGGCAGGGTGAGCCGGCTGACGACCGGCCCCGGGAACGGCCCCTCGAATCCGGGCAAGCGCCGCCTCGGCGTCATGGGCGGAACGTTCGACCCGATCCACCACGGGCACCTCGTGGCGGCCAGCGAGGTCGCCGCGCAGTTCCACCTCGACGAGGTGGTGTTCGTGCCGACCGGGCAGCCGTGGCAGAAGTCCGACCGGAAGGTCTCACCGGCCGAGGACCGCTACCTGATGACGGTCATCGCCACAGCCGAGAACCCGCAGTTCTCGGTGAGCCGCATCGACATCGACCGCGGCGGCCCGACCTACACCACGGACACTCTGCGCGATCTGCGCGCCCTCAACCCCGACACCGATCTGTTCTTCATCACCGGTGCCGACGCGCTTGGCCAGATCCTCACTTGGCGGTACGCGGAAGAGTTGTTCTCCCTCGCGCACTTCATCGGAGTCACCCGGCCCGGTCACACCCTGACCGACCCGGGTCTGCCGGAGGGCGGCGTCTCGCTGGTCGAGGTTCCCGCGCTGGCCATCTCCTCCACAGACTGCCGTGCGAGAGTCGCCAAGGGCGACCCCGTCTGGTATCTGGTGCCGGACGGTGTGGTGCGCTACATCGACAAGCGTGAGCTGTACCGCGGCGAGTGAGGCGAGTGAGCCGAGAGGGGCACCGGTGAACGACCGATACGACGGATACGCGGGCGGCGACCAGTACGAGCTCGTCGGCTACGACGAGTTCGGGCAGCCTGTGTACCGGCAGGTGGCGCCCCAGCAGCCCCAACAGGGCTACGACCCGTACGCGCAGCCACAGCAGCCCCAGCAGCAGCACCAGGGCTACGGCTACGACCCCTACGCGACCGGCGCGGGGGGCTATGACACCGGTCAGCAGCAGCCCGTGTCCTCGTACGACACCGGTCCTCAGACCGCGGTCCCCGCCTACGACCCGTACGGAGCCGGTGCGTCCGGCGCCGCCGGGACGACGCCGTCGTACGACCCCTACGGGCAGACGGTGCACACGGGGCAGGCCGGCCAGGCCGGGCAGACAGGGCGGGCCGGGCAGACGGGTCAGTCCCGGAGCGGGACCGGCGCCGCGGGCACGAGCACCGGGCAGCAGCCCCGGGTCGCCGAGCAGACCGCGTACATCCCGCAGCAGGCGCGCCCCGCGGAGGAGAAGGAGCCCCGGGCCGACCGGGACTACCGCACCGAGCAGTTCGCCTTCGTCGAGGAGCAGGAAGCCGAGCCCGAAGACGTCATCGACTGGCTCAACTTCACCGAGAACCGTACCGAGCGCCGCGAGGAGGCCAAGCGCCGCGCCCGCAGCAGGATCGTCGCCCTGGTCGTGGTGCTCGCCCTGGTCGCGGTCGGCGGCGTCGGCTACCTCTGGTACGCGGGGAAGCTGCCCGGCACCTCCTCCGGTGGCAAGTCCGCCGCGACGACGGCCACGGGTGCCCAGAACCGCGACGTGATCGTCGTCCACCTGCACAACACGAAGGGCGGCGGCACCTCCACGGCGCTGCTCGTCGACAACACCACCACCAAGCAGGGCACCACCGTCCTGCTGCCCAACTCCCTTGCCCTGACGGACGACAGCGGCTCGACGACCACGCTCGCCAAGTCCGTCGGCGACGACGGCTCCTCCGGGACCCGGGACGCGATCGACACGGTGCTCGGGACCAACATCCAGGGCACCTGGCGCCTCGACACCCCCTACCTCAACAACCTGGTCGACCTCGTCGGCAGCATCGACCTCACCACCAACGCCGATGTGCCGGACCCCGACGCGAAGAAGAAGGGCGAGGCGCCCCTCGTGAAGAAGGGCGAGAACCAGACCCTCAGCGGCAAGATGGCCGTCGCCTACGCCACCTACCGGGCCTCCGGCGAAGCCCAGAACGCACAGTTGGAGCGGTTCGGACAGGTCATGCAGGGCGTGCTGCGCAAGCTGTCCTCGGACAAGCAGGCCGCGACCACCACCGTGCAGACCCTGGCGCAGATCCTCGACCCCTCCCTGACCGACCAGGACCTCGGCGCCTTCCTCGCCAAGCTCGCCGACCTCGCCAAGGGCGGCGACTACAAAACGGCGCTGCTGCCCGTGCAGCAGGACGGCACCCTGAGCGAGAGCGCCACCAACAGCGTGGTCAAGGACGTCCTCGGCGGCACCGCCAAGAGTCCCGACGCCGGTGCCGCCGTCCGGGTCGGCATCAAGAACGCCACCGGGACCAAGGACGCCACCGAGAAGTCCCGCGTCGTCCTGGTCAACGGCGGCTACACCTTCCTGGACGCCGGCACCGCCGCCACCGCCCAGAGCGTGTCGCAGATCACGTACACCGATGCGGCCAGGAAGAACGACGCCATCGAGGTCGCGAAGACCCTCGGCCTGCCCACCAGCACCGTGAAGAAGGGCAGTGGCTCGTCCAACGCGGACGTCTCGGTGGTCCTCGGCCAGGACTACAAGGTGACCACCTCCACCGGGTGATCACGGTGACCGCTCCACTGGGCGATCACGAGGAGTGGTCACGGGTGACCCTCCGGAGCGGTCGGCGCCACGTCCCGGGGGCCCCGGGACGTCGCCACGGAAACGCGTGGGGCGCCGTCGGCGGTCCGTGAGACCCTTGAGTCATTACTGACCGCCGACGGAAAGCCGCGTAGTGACCGCCACGGACCGCTCCATCGAGCTCATCACCACCGCCGCGCAGGCGGCCGCAGACAAGCTCGCGCACGACATCATCGCCTACGACGTCAGCGACGTTCTCTCGATCACCGACGCCTTCCTGCTGGCGTCCGCCCCCAACGACCGCCAGGTCAAGTCGATCGTCGACGAGATCGAGGAGCGGCTGAACAAGGAGCTCGGCGCCAAGCCGGTGCGCCGCGAGGGCGACCGCGAGGCCCGCTGGGTACTGCTCGACTACGTCGACATCGTGGTGCACGTGCAGCACAGCGAGGAGCGTGTCTTCTACGCCCTGGAGCGGCTGTGGAAGGACTGCCCCGAGCTTGACCTGCCCGCCGACGCCAAGGCCACCCGCGGCAAGGCCGCCGAGCACGCCAAGCTGCAGGCCGAGGAGGACTCCGTCGAATTCGGGGAGCTGCGGTGACCGCGGCGGGCGCCGAGGCGGCCAGGACGTCCGCCACGGGTGACGCCCAGACGGGGCGGCAGCCGACCGTCGCGGGCGTCGAGGCCGGGGAGAAGCCGGGCCGCGGTCGCCGCGTCATCCTGTGGCGGCACGGCCAGACCTCCTGGAACGTGGATCGTCGCTTCCAGGGCACCACGGACGTCGAGCTCACCGAGACGGGCATCGGCCAGGCCCGCCGAGCCGCCCGGCTGCTCGCCTCGCTGAAGCCCGATGTGATCGTCGCCTCGGACCTCCAGCGCGCCGCGAACACGGCCGCCGAACTGTCCACGCTCACCGGCATCGACGTCATCCACGACGAGGGCCTGCGCGAGACCTACGCGGGCGTCTGGCAGGGGCTGACGCACGAGGAGATCATCGCCCAGTACGGCGACGAGTACGCCGCCTGGAAGCGTGGTGAGCCGGTGCGCCGCGGCGGTGGCGAACTGGAGACCGAGGTCGCCGACCGCGCCGCCCCCGTGGTGCTGAGCCACGCCGACAAGCTCCCCGAGGACGGCACCCTGGTGGTCGTCAGCCACGGCGGCACCATCCGCACCACCATCGGGCGCCTGCTCGGCCTGGAGTCCCGGCACTGGGAGAGCCTGGGCGGCCTCTCCAACTGCTGCTGGTCCGTCCTCGGAGAGGGCGCGCGGGGCTGGCGGCTGCTCGAGCACAACGCCGGCACATTGCCGGAGCCGGTGCTCGGCGACGACGACTGAGCGGCCCCCTGTCCGGTCCCGGGGGCCAGGCGGGACCGGATTTCACTTTCTGGCAGGTCGCAGGCTAAAGTTCTTCTTGTTCGCCCCGCCGGGCGGGAAGAACACAAGGGGCTATAGCTCAGTTGGTAGAGCGCCTGCATGGCATGCAGGAGGTCAGGAGTTCAATTCTCCTTAGCTCCACAGATCAACTCTCTTGAGTTGTCAAAGATCAGCACAGATCAGTGATGAGAATCCCGTTCCTTTCGAGGGGCGGGATTTCTTTCATGTCCCCCAGGTTGTCGGTGACATGGGCGACATCGGTCCCAGGGATGCCGTGGCGGTCGCGAGTGACGGTGGCCACAACCGCTCCCGCCGCTCGCGCAGAACCGCCAGCCCCTTGCGCGCCTTCTCGTCGTCCGGGGTGTAGGCGACGATCCGGCACTCCGGCATCCCGTTGATGGACAGCGACACCGAGGTCATCCGCAGTTCGCCCACCGCCTCATGGCGGAACGTCTTCACACGTGGTCCCGGCGGGAGGACGTCCCCGCCCGCCCACAACTCGGCGAAGCGCGGGCTGGCGGCCGACAGCTTGCGTATGTAGTCCTCCCAGGCGGGCTCCCCGACATGTCTGCCGTACGCGGAGCGCAGCGTCGCCACCATCAACGGCAGTTCGCTGTCCAGGAACACCACGGGGCAGCCGGGCTCGGGCACGGTGAACAGGGTCCACAGCACGTTGGGAACGCCGATGCCGAGCGTCTGCGGCACGAAGAACAGGTCGCGGTAAGGGGGGTTGGCGGCCAGGATGTCGTACCGCGAGTTGTAGACCGCCGCCGGGCGCGGATCGAGGGCGTCGATGATGCCCTGGATCTCCGCGCTCACGGTCTGCGCGGGGAGCTCCGGCTCGGACTCGTAGGGCACTTCGGCCAAGTGGTACAGGTGCTCCCGCTCGGTCTGGTCCAGGCGCAGGGTGCGCGCCACCGCGTCCAGGACCTGAGGAGAGGCGTTGATGGGGCGGCCCTGCTCCAGCCATGTGTACCAGGTCACACCGACCCCGGAGAGCTGCGCGACCTCTTCGCGGCGCAGACCCGGTGTGCGGCGTCGTAAGCCCGGGGGCATCCCGACGTCGGCGGGTGTCACCCGCGCCCGCCGGCCGCGCAGAAAGCCGGCCAGCTCGGGCCTGCGGCGCTGTGTCGTGTTCATCGGCTTCACTTCCCCCGTCTTCCATCGTCCGCGCTGAACCCGTCCGCTGCCAGGTGCTGTCAGTACCAGCATCGGCGGGCTCTCGGCACCTGCATCCGGCCGCCGCCAGGCTCGGAGCCATGACGACGACAACCCCCGCGGGCCCAGGTCCCGCAGCGGATTCAAGTCCTGCGACCAGTAAAGCCCCCGGCACTGACAATCGCCCCGCACGACTGCTCGCGGTCGTGCTCACAGCCCAGTTCATGGCACTGCTCGACGTTTTCATCGTGAACGTCGCCGTGCCCACGATCGGTTCCGAACTCCACGCGTCCGGCGCCGGAATGCAGTTGGTGGTCGCCGGATACTCCATCGCGTACGCCGTACTGCTGATCACCGGCGCGCGCCTCGGCGACCTGCTCGGCCACCGCCGCGTCCACCTCGCCGGGCTCGCGCTGTTCACCGCGGCCTCGCTGGCGTGCGGACTCGCCGGGGGAACCGGGGAGTTGATCGCCTTCCGGCTGGTTCAGGGCGCCGGTGCGGCCGTGATGATCCCGCAGGTGCTCAGCCTGATCCAGCGCCACTTCACCGGCGAGGCACGGGCCCGTGCCCTCGGTGCGTACTCCGCCGTCGTCGCGACGGGAGCCGCGGCCGGACAGGTGCTGGGCGGCGTCCTGGTCAGCGCGGACCTGTTCGGTACCGGCTGGCGGCCGGTGTTCCTGGTCAACGTGCCCGTGGGCCTCGTGCTCCTGGCCGTCGGCCACCGCGTCCTGCCCCGGGATGCCACGGGAGCCGTAGAGCGCTCACGCGGCCTCGACCTGCCGGGCCTCGTCCTGCTCGGCGCGGCCGTGTCGCTGTTCACCGTGCCGCTCGTGCTCGGTCAGGAGGAGGGCTGGCCGCTGTGGTCCTGGCTGTCGCTCGGCGCGGCCGTGATCCTCTTCACCCTTTTCTGTCTGTACGAGTCCCGGCTCGCCCGGCGAGGTGGAGCGCCGCTGATCTCACCCCGGGTGCTGCGCCACCCCGGCATGGGTCTCGCGGTCTTCCGCCTGCTCGCGGTGATGGCGGTCAACGCGGGCTTCCTGTTCGCGCTGACCCTGCACGTTCAGGGCGGCCTCGGGTACAGCGCGCTGCGCGCCGGACTCACCTTCGCGCCGACCGCGGTGGTCTTCGGCCTGGTCGGTCTGACCTGGCGCGACTGGCCGGCAGCTCTGCAGGGTGTCCTGATCCCGGCCGGCTTCGCCATCGCCGCCGTTTCCGTGGCCGGTGTCGGAGCTGTGCTGAAGGGCGGGGGCGACGGTGGTTTCTGGCTGTACGTGGCGTTCGCGGGCATGGGGACCGGTCTCGCACTGGGCTTCAGCCCCACGCTGACCAGGGCTCTGGCCACGGTGCGGCCAGAGGATGCGGCGGACGCCAGTGGACTGCTCGCGACGGTCGCCCAGCTCGGGCAGCTGATCGGTGTCGCGGCCTTCGGCACACTCTTCTTGAACCGACTTGAGTCACTTGGGGCTCCGGGGGCGTATACCTCTGCGGACGCGCTCCTCATGTGCACGTATGCGCTGGCCGCGACGGCCACGTCGGGTGCCGTGTCCGGACTGGTACGAAGGCGTCGCTGACCGTATTGCTCCGGCCGTGGCAGAATCAAACGGCCGGAAGGGGGCGCGGCCCGACGGGAGGGAGAAGCGATGCCTGCGAGCATCCTCGAGGAGGTCGACGATCTCCTCGATGTGGCACAGACACGTAGAAGAGCCACTCTCCTCGACTGTCCTTCCTGCGGATCGGTCCACGTCGCCCAGGTCCTCGGCGACAACGGCGGGATCTCCTACGTGTGCACGGCCTGCGGCCACAGCTGGAGCTGATCGATGGGTGCACACAGGCGGAAGTGCGATTGGTGCGGCAGTGGTACGCCCATCGTCCGCGACATGGAGCCGGTCAACCACGACTACCAGTACTGGTGCGAGGAGTGCGCGCGGGCGCTGATCATAAAAGGCGACCCGATCGAGACGTACCGCGAGCTGGAGGGCGAGCCGATCTACGGCCGGCTCCTCGACGAGCACTGCACGCTCAAACGGTTCTATTCGTTCGCCACAGCTTGACCCCGATCAGGGTCAGGAAGACGAGACCGGCTCCTTCGTAGAGGGCCGACAACGTCAACTGGGCGCCCGTCTGGCGCAGTTCGAGCCGTCCCGGGCCGTGTGGCACCCACCACAGCGCGTACGAGCAGAAGGCCAGTGCCGTACCGGCGGCGGTCACCAGTGCCGTACCGGCGGCCGTCACCTGGGCCGTGCCGACGGCGGCCGCCCGGCCGCGTGTGCCGAGGATCAGCACCATCGGCACGCACCACACCCAGTGATGCGACCATGACACCGGGCTGATCAGCAGCGCCGTGACCGCGCAGGCGGCCACCGCCCAGGCGCGCCGTCCGCGAAGCTCCGCCGTCACGGCGACCCCGAGGCCCAGGGAGCCCGCCACGGCCGCCGAGGCGACCCACCAGAGGCCCGGCTGAGTGGTGTGCAGCAGCCGGGCCAGTACCCCGCGCAGCGACTGGTTCGCGGTGTCCTCCACGAGCCCGACCCGACCCGTCTCGAAGACCATGCGGCTCCAGAAGTGCCATGAGTCGTAGGGCAGGGCGGAGGCCGCCAGCAGGGTTGCCCCGGCGAACGTGAGGGCCGCCCCGCGCGCGTGCCGCAGCCAGGGGCCTCCAGGTCCCCGCCGTGCGTGTGCCACGACACCGGTGATCAGCAGGAACATCGCGAAGAGCGCCGGTGTCAGCTTGATCGCCGCCGCGAGCCCGATGCCCACTCCGGCCCACCGGTGCCGGGGCCGCCGCGTCAGGTCCCACAGCACCAGCACGCCGAGCAGCAGATTGATCTGCCCGTACCGCACGGTCGTCCACACCGGCTCGCACCACACGGCCACCGCGGACACCCACCAGACGCCCTCCATGCGCGCGTGGTCGACGAGCCGTAGCGAGAGGGCCACGAACGCCACAAGAAGGGCCAGATTTCCGGCCGTCGCCAGGGTCCGCATGGTCGACGTGTCCAGCAGCGTCAGGGGCGTGAACAGCAGCGCCGCGAACGGCGGGTAGGTGGTCGGCAGATGGGCCTCGGTCGTACGCAGCGCGTAGAGGTCGCCGCCCGCGCGGACGGTCTCGCCCTCCGCCCGGTACACCATCAGGTCGATCATCGACACGTGCGCGGCCCGCTGCGCCCACCAGAAGGCGGCGAAGGACAACAGGCACGCCCCCACGGCGGCGGGCGCACGGCGGCGGACACGGGGGAGCGCGATCACGGTCACGAAGGCCGACACTATCCCTCATGTCCGCATTGTCCGCACGGCGCGGAATCGATTTGGTGGTGCACGGGGAGGACCGTGTAATGTTGGCGTCGCCGCCGGGGAAACCGGGCGACACGGTCGATATGCGGCTTCGCCGCATGGCCACAAGGGGCTATAGCTCAGTTGGTAGAGCGCCTGCATGGCATGCAGGAGGTCAGGAGTTCAATTCTCCTTAGCTCCACACATATTGAAGGCGGGTCACCCGGTCAGGGTGACCCGCCTTCTTCGTGTTCAGCGGCCGCTGCCGAGCGCCCGACGACCACGGCGCTGGGAGAGGACCGGAAGGTTGTTGCGTGCCGGGGCGGAGGAGCGGGTGTCCTCCTCGATGCGCAGGGCGAGCGCCGGGCAGCGGCGTACGGCCCGCAGCGCCTTCGCCTCCGCGTACCGGGGCACCTGGGCCTGCGCGACGGTGGGGAAGCCGTCGGCGCCCAGTTCGAAGACCTCGGGAAGGATGTCCGCGCACAGGCCGTGACCGCGGCACAGTGTCCAGTCGACGTAGATCTTCTGGCGGCTGGGGCCGGCCTCCTCGACCGCCTGGCCGCCGGGGATGCCGGTGGGCAGCTGACCGCCCTCGAAGAGCGGCAGAACGCCCTCCACGGGCCTTCCGCAGCCATTGCCGAGGACATGGGCGGCCAGGTCGTCCGTGAACGCCTTGATGGTCGACTCGATGAACATCGCCGAGCCGTCGGGGTGCGAGCAGGCGCCGCGTCTTTTCACGGCCTTGGCGACCTGCTTCACGGCCTCCAGGGCGGCCGGTCCGCCGCCGTTGAGGATGTCCTCCAGGCCGCGCGCCGCGGCGGGCAGGCCGAGGTAGCAGGGACCGCACTGTCCCGCGCTCTCCTCCGCCAGCCACTGGGCCACCCGGAGAGACTCGCCCAGCGGGCACGTCT
Source organism: Streptomyces sp. NPDC107454 (assembly GCF_055582885.1). Taxonomy (NCBI): domain Bacteria; kingdom Bacillati; phylum Actinomycetota; class Actinomycetes; order Kitasatosporales; family Streptomycetaceae; genus Streptomyces; species Streptomyces sp. NPDC107454. Next base: position 366,485 of record NZ_JBVJPA010000001.1, read on the forward strand.
CCTGGGTGATCGGGAGGATCGCGCCGGCGCCGAGCGCGCCGCCCACCGCGTCCAGGGAGTTGCGCGAGACGATCGCCTCGTTGACCGTCGCCGCGTCCAGCCACTTGCCGTGGTAGCCGCCGGTCAGCACGCCCTGCGGCATCGGCGGGGCGCCGGCCAGCTGGAGCACGTAGCGCAGGGGTACGCCGGTGGGGACCTCGATCACCATGGGGCGGGCGACCGCCCCGGAGATGGTGAGCATGACGGTGCCGGGCTCGTCGTAGAGACCGGTGTTGCGGTAGCGGTCGGGGCCGATACGGGCGGCGATGGCCAGCTGCGCGTACGTCTCGGCGTTCGACAGCAGGGTGGGCGCGCCGCCGACACCGCTCTGCGACGCGCTGATCTTGCGGCCCGGCGGGATGGCCGGGCCGCCGTCGATGGAGCGGATGAGCGAAGCGGCGGCTCCGGTCACCATTCGCACGGGATTGCGCTGCACGCGCGCGCGGAGCGGCGATCCGCGCCGGTCGCTGAGGCCGCGCTCGGCCAGCGCGGCCTCCATGGACCGCTGGGTCGACTCACGGGTCACCCCGATGACCAGGGTGCGGGCACCCATGGCCTCCGCGGCGAGCAGGGCGCCGTCCAGGATGAGGTGCGGGGCACGGTTGATGAGCACCGTGTCCTTGCGGCAGGCGGGTTCGTCCTCACTTCCATTGACGACCACGACGGGTCGGATGCCCTTGCTGATGGCCGACTCGGCGACCGAGCGCAGTTTCTTGGCGAAGGGGAAGCCCGCGCCGCCGCGGCCCTTCAGGCCGATCGCCTCGGCGAGGCCCGCGAGCTGTTCACCGCCCATCGGCTCGAGCGGCCCGTGCACCTTGAGGTGCATGGGCAGATCGAGCCGTTCAACCAGGTCGAAGCCCGACGTGAGCTGCGGAAGCCCGACGACGCGGACCTCCGGGACGTCGGGCAGGGCCTCGTTCACTTAAAGCCTCCGGAAGGGGCGTTCCATGGTTCACCGGAGCCAGGAGCGTCGAAGGCGCCCGGCAGTACGTCAGTCGTGGGACCGCTGTCGTACGTGTCGTTGGTGTTGTACGTACCGAAGGCGGGGTTCGTCTCACCGTTGTTGTACACATCACTCGTGCCGTACCCACCGGTGGCCGAATTGTCATAGACGGGGATGTTGTATCCCGTGTCGGCGAGCGGGTCGTACGCGGAGCGGGGCGCCTCGCCGACCGGCGGCGGCGAGGGGATGGGCCAACTGCCCGACGTGCTGCCACCGGCGTCGGCGCGGGGGAACGTCTCCGTCGGCTGCATGTCCATGGGCATCTGGACGCGCTCGGTCGGGGCCGCGCCGGCGGGGTTCGCGCCGGGCGTGCCCGAGACGGCCCGGTAGGCGGCCGCGAAACCGGACGTCGCGTCCGCGGCAGCGGCGGGGTCGGCCGGGGTCTGGTACAGCGACTGCTCGGGGGACGGCGTGCGCTGCGGGGGGACGAAGGGGGCGCCCGAGGACTGCTGCGCGGGGCGCGGGGCGAAGCCAGGCAGGGAGTTCTCCGACAGGGCGGCACGGGATGCCATCAGGTCCTCGCGGGCCATGCGGCCACCGGCGCCGCCGCCCTCGCCGAGGATCGCCAGGATCCGGTCGGCGACCTTGCGCTTGATGGGGTGGGGAGCCGCGCGCAGGGCGAGGGCCCCGCCGACCGCGACCAGGCACAGCTCGTACGACACCATGAAGAACGGCTTTGCCGCGCGTCCTGCGAAGAGACCATGGATCAGCGCCGCGCACAGGGCCGGGTACGCCAGCATGTGCATCGCGCGCCAGCGTGCCGCGACCGGTGCCGGGGCCGCGAACTGGTTGCGCAGTGCGCCGGTGATGCCTACGAAGATCATGAGCAGCCCGGCCAGAGAGCCGAGGCCGATGAGTCCTGCGCTGCCCTTGACGCCCAGGCTGAAGGGGATCAGCGCGGCGATCAGGACGGTGTGGTCCAGCGCCAGTTTGATGGTGATGTGCACCAAGAGGAACGCGATCGAGCCGACGGCCGTCACCCGGTGGATGCCCTGTGCCACGATCCGCTGGCGCGTGTTGAGGATGAGCCGGTCCTGGGCGATGAGGCCCCAGATGACGGAGCACGTGAGGGAGACGAGCGACAGGACGCCCGCGCCGAAGTTGAGGAAGTCCTGGACTTGGTTGCCTCCGGCCAGCACGACCACGGGTATGAGCAGCAGGACGGCAGCCGTAGCCACCCCGTAGGCCGAGCGGCCCGGTCGGGGAAGCGTGCTGCCACTGCGACGAGGGTTCATAGGGGGTTACTCCCAACGGTTCGGGGAAGCGGTCCCGAAGCCGAACTCTAAGTCGAGCCATACCGATGGGTACGAGGTTTGAGTTATTGCGTTGTTATCAAAGGGCGGCCAGGTTCTTGTGTTGTCCCGTAGCGTCCCCTTACGCGAAGTAATATTTGAATATTGTTCAGTTTTTTTGGCGTGATTGTGACGAGCGGCACGGCGTGTCCGGCCCCGTCCAAAGCTCGTCGCGGCGCGCGCGGGGGCTGCGGTACCCTGACGCCATGCGTGCCGTACGCCTTCTGCTTAGCGAGCCGCGCTGATCAGTCCCGACCACTGACGACCCGTGGTCGGCATCGGCGCGGCGTCCCCTCCTGTGCGAGGGGATTTTTCATTTCTAAGCCGCCGGCAGAGACGATCGATGGAGCTTTGAGGATCATGAGCGAGACGAACCCCGCTGCCGCCCCCGAGGTGGCAGCGCCGCACCGCTACACGGCCGAGATGGCCGCTGAGATCGAGGCACGCTGGCAGGACTTCTGGGACGCCGAGGGTACGTACGAGGCGCCGAACCCCAGCGGTGACCTGGCGGGCGACCCCGAGCTGGCCGCCAAGCCCAAGAAGTTCATCATGGACATGTTCCCGTACCCCTCGGGGGCGGGTCTGCACGTCGGTCACCCCCTGGGCTACATCGCCACCGATGTATTCGCCCGGTTCCAGCGCATGACGGGCCACAACGTCCTGCACACCCTGGGCTTCGATGCCTTCGGTCTGCCCGCCGAGCAGTACGCCGTGCAGACGGGCACCCACCCGCGCGTGTCCACCGAGGCCAACATCGAGAACATGAAGGCCCAGCTGCGCGCGCTGGGCCTGGGCCACGACAAGCGCCGGTCGTTCGCCACGATCGACCCGGGGTACTACAAGTGGACGCAGTGGATCTTCCTGCAGATCTTCAACTCCTGGTACGACGACGAGGCGGACAAGGCCCGTCCGATCTCCGTACTGATCGCCCAGTTCGAGAGCGGCGAGCGCGCCGTACCGAGCGTTGACGGTGCCGTGCGCGCGTGGAACGAGCTGACCGCCACCGAGCGTGCCGACATCCTGAGCGAGTACCGGCTGGCGTACGCCTCCGATGCGCCCGTCAACTGGTCGCCCGGGCTGGGCACGGTGCTGGCCAACGAGGAAGTCACCGCCGACGGTCGCTCCGAGCGCGGGAACTTCCCCGTCTTCAAGGCCAAGCTGCGCCAGTGGAACATGCGCATCACGGCGTATGCCGACCGGCTGCTGGACGACCTGGAGGCGCTGGACTGGCCCGAGGCGATCAAGCTGCAGCAGCGCAACTGGATCGGCCGCTCCGAGGGCGCCCGCGTCGACTTCCCGATCGACGGCGAAGCCATCACGGTCTTCACCACGCGACCGGACACCCTGTTCGGCGCCACCTACATGGTGCTGGCGCCCGAGCACCCGCTGGTCGACAAGTTCGTCCCCGAGGCCTGGCCCGCGGGCACCCACGAGGTGTGGACCGGCGGTGACGCCACGCCCGCCGAGGCCGTCGCCGCCTACCGGGCGCAGGCCGCGTCGAAGTCCGACGTCGAACGGCAGGCCGAGGCCAAGGACAAGACCGGTGTCTTCACCGGCGCCTACGCGACCAACCCGGTCAACGGCGAACAGATCCCGGTCTTCATCGCCGACTACGTCCTGATGGGCTACGGCACCGGCGCGATCATGGCCGTCCCGGCCGGCGACCAGCGTGACTTCGAGTTCGCGCGCGCCTTCGAGCTGCCGATCCGCTGCATCGTCGAGCCGACCGACGACCGCGGCACCGACACGTCGACGTGGGAGAACGCCTTCGGGTCGTACGACGCGAAGATCATCAACTCCTCCAACGACGACATCTCGCTGGACGGCCTGGCGGTGGGCGAGGCGAAGGAGCGCATCACCGAGTGGCTGGCCCGCAAGGGCATCGGTGAGGGCACCGTCAACTTCCGTCTGCGCGACTGGCTGTTCAGCCGCCAGCGCTACTGGGGCGAGCCCTTCCCGATCGTCTACGACGAGGACGGCGTCGCGCACGCGCTGCCCGAGTCGATGCTGCCCCTCGAACTGCCGGAGGTGGAGGACTACTCGCCGCGCACCTTCGACCCGGACGACGCGAACACCTCTCCCGAGACGCCGCTGTCCCGCAACGAGGACTGGGTCAACGTCACCCTGGACCTGGGTGACGGCCGCGGCCCGCAGAAGTACCGCCGCGAGACCAACACCATGCCCAACTGGGCCGGTTCCTGCTGGTACGAGCTGCGCTACCTGGACCCGCACAACGACCAGAAGCTGGTCGACCCGGCCATCGAGCAGTACTGGATGGGCCCGCGCGAGGGCCAGCCGCACGGTGGCGTCGACCTGTACGTCGGCGGCGCCGAGCACGCCGTGCTGCACCTGCTGTACGCGCGCTTCTGGTCGAAGGTGCTGTACGACCTGGGGTATGTCTCCTCGGTCGAGCCGTTCCACAAGCTGTTCAACCAGGGCATGATCCAGGCCTTCGTGTACCGCGACAGCCGTGGCATCGCGGTGCCGGCCGCCGAGGTGGAGGAGCGCGACGGCGCGTACTACTACCAGGGCGAGAAGGTCTCCCGACTGCTGGGCAAGATGGGCAAGTCCCTGAAGAACGCGGTCACTCCGGACGAGATCTGCGCCGAGTACGGCGCGGACACCCTGCGCCTGTACGAGATGGCGATGGGTCCCCTGGACGTGTCGCGGCCGTGGGACACGCGTGCGGTGGTCGGCCAGTACCGGCTGCTGCAGCGGCTGTGGCGCAACGTCGTCGACGAGACCACGGGCGAGGTCACGGTCGACGACACCCCGGCAGGCGAGGACGCCCTGCGGGCGCTGCACAAGGCGATCGACGGCGTGCGCCAGGACCTGGAAGGCCTGCGCTTCAACACCGCCATCGCCAAGGTCACCGAGCTGAACAACCACCTGACCAAGGCCGGCGGCCCCGTGTCACGCACGGTCGCCGAGCCCCTGGTGCTGCTGATCGCGCCGCTGGCCCCGCACATCGCCGAGGAGCTGTGGCGCAAGCTGGGCCACACCGACTCGGTCGTCCACCAGGACTTCCCGGTGGCCGACCCGGCGTACGTCGTGGATGAGGCCGTGACCTGCGTCGTGCAGATCAAGGGCAAGGTCAAGGCCCGCCTGGAGGTCTCCCCGTCGATCTCCGACGCCGACCTGGAGAAGATCGCGCTGGCCGACGAGAAGGTCGTCGCCGCGCTGGACGGCGCGGGCATCCGCAAGGTGATCGTCCGGGCGCCGAAGCTGGTGAACATCGTCACGGCGTAGCCGCTTGCCCCGGTCCGGCACGGATGGGTGGCTTGGCTAGGGGTAGTCCCCTACGGGCAGGTTCGGGGTTCTTCCGGAACTCCGGACCTGCCCGTTGCGTTTACCGTTGAAGAGCGACGCGGCGGCTGCCGCGAGCGTCCGGAGGAGGAGCGTGGTGGAAGCCGTGATCACAGTAATCGCCCTGCTCTTCCTGCTGTTCGTGGTGCTGGGCGCATACGCCACCGTGAAGGTGATCGGCGCCGCCAAGCGCGGTGTGGACCGCACGATCTCCCAGGCCCGCCGCACGGTCGAGGACACCACCCTGCGTGCCAAGACCTTCGCTCAGCCGGGCCCGGCGGGGGAGATCGCCCAGCTGAGGCTGACGCTGCGCACCTCGATGCGGGCCACGCAGGACGCGCTGCACTCGGGCGTGGCAGAGGACGAGTCCTTGAAGGAGTCCCTGGGGCTGTTCGAGCGGCTCAGTGTGCACGGGCGCGAGCTGGACGACGAGCTGAGGCGCCTGGAGAGCGAACCGGACAAGAGGACACTCTCCACGCGGCTGCCCGAGCTGCGCGAGCGCACCGAACGGATCACACAGTCCGCGGACTCGCTGCGCTGGGCCGCGCGCGACCGGGCCCGCCGGTTCGCCGCCGACGACCTGGAATCGCTGAGTGAGCAGATCGACGTGGAGGCGGGCGCCCTGCGGCACTGGACGACCGAGCCGGGCCCCACCGCCTCCTGGCCCGAGGCACCGGCACCGGACACGGCCACTTCGAGCGGCCAGACCTGGCCGGAGCCCCCGCGGTCCCGCCCGGCCGACGAGCCGCCGCGCTCCGCGATCACTCCGCCGGTACAGCGGCCCGCCTACCCCTGGCAGAAGAAACCCCGTCCCGAGAGCACGACTTGACCCGACCTAGACCGCAGGTGAAAGGGGCCGGGCTGCCGTCCGCGCTCCACGGCAGGTAACCTCCAGCTCATGTCCCGCCATGTCGCGATCGTCACCGATTCCACGGCCTACTTGCCGCCCCGGACGATGGAGCGCCACGGCATCACCGCGGTGCCCCTGACCGTGGTTCTCGGTGATCAGGCGCTCGAAGAGGGCACCGAGATCTCGGCCCGCTCCCTGGCGCAGGCACTTCAGAAGCGGCGCTCCGTCACCACGTCCCGCCCCAGCCCCGAGGTTTTCGCCGCGGCCTACCGCAAGGTCGCCGAGTCGGGCGCGACCGACATCGTCTCGCTCCACCTGTCCGCCGAGTTCTCCGGCACCTACGACGCCGCCGTCCTCGCGGCCCGTGAAGCTCCGGTTCCCGTGCGGGTGGTGGACACCGGGATGGTCGCGATGGCCCTCGGGTTCTGTGCACTGGCCGCGGCCGAGTCCGCGGAGGCGGGGGGTACCGCCGACGAGGCGGTCGCGGCCGCGGAGAAGCGGGCCGCCGGCACCTACGCGTACTTCTACGTCGACACACTCGACTATCTGCGCCGTGGCGGCCGGATCGGCGCCGCGCAGGCGTTGTTGGGCTCCGCGCTCGCGGTGAAGCCGCTGCTCCAGCTCGACGGAGGGCGGATCGAACTCCTGGAGAAGGTACGGACGGCGTCCAAGGCGATCGCCCGGCTCGAGGAGATCGTGGCCGAACGCGCGGGCAGTGCCCAGGTCGACATCGCCGTCCACCACCTCGCCGCCCCCGAGCGGGCGTCCGCTCTCGCGGACCGGTTGCGGGCGAGGGTGCCGGGCGTGGTCGATCTGCATGTGAGCGAGGTCGGTGCGGTGATCGGCGCGCACACGGGCCCCGGGCTGCTGGGAGCGGTCGTCTCGCCTCGATGAGGCCGAGGAATCCGGTGGCGGCGGGGTGAGAGGCGCCTGCGCCTGGTGGGACTGCCGCGTGCGCTGCGTCGGCTGGTCCTGGTGTGACTCGTGTGGGTGACGGAGTTATCCACAACTGGGTAGTTTTCCCCGGGATTTGAGCGAGATCATCGCGATGGTCGCGAGTTGCCCGATCCTCGACGCATGGCACTTCGATCACGCTCACGCACCGCCACACCGACCAGCGGCCCGGGCCGCGGCCCCGTCTCCGACGGCCGCACCCGCCATCGCCGCCATCGCTCGCCAAGCCGCGCAGGCACAGGCGCAGGTACAGACGCAGGTGCACGTACAGGTACGGATACAGGCGCCCGCGCCCGACGCCGCGATGCCCCGGCCGAGGCGCTCCGCCTGCGCGCGCAGGCACTCTTCCCCGAAAGGCCCGGCACACGAGGGGAGTTGGGGGACGGTCCGCCGGGCGTGGACCGGGATGTGGGAGGCCCAAGGGGGAGCACCTCGGCAGGGGTCGGGGGCGCCGTCGTTCGGGGAAGTGGCGGCTCATCGCCCACCGGGGTCCTGGACCATGACGAACCGAGCCCAAGCTCAGGTGCGCGTGCGAGTGGCGAACATGCCGAGCATGGCGCTCCCGTGCCTGGGGCAACGGCGGCATGGCGAGAGCGGGCCGGGCTTGCCATGCGGGAGCGGATGCCGTTATGGCTGCAGTCGAGGTGCGGTCTGGAGCGCAGGAGTGTGACCGCACTCGGTGTGCTGCTCGTTGTCGCCGTGGTCTTCGCCGTGCAGCAGTTCTGGGGTGGCCGGACGCAGTCGGTGCGAGCTCCCGAGGTGGTGCGGGCAGTGGCGCCGTACGGCGGGCGGAGCGGCGCGGTGGAGCGGAAGTCGGCGGAGCCGGGAGGCTCGGCCGGGGCGCCGCCGAGCCTGGCCGGTTCGACCGGTTCGACCGGTTCGGCCGGGACCGTGATCGTGGTGGACGTCAGCGGCAAGGTGCGCAGTCCCGGGCTGCGACGACTGCCGGCCGGCTCGCGGGTCGAGGACGCGCTGCGGGCCGCGGGCGGGGTGCGACCGGGTGCGAACACCGAGGGGCTCAACCGGGCCCGCCTCCTGGTGGACGGCGAACAGGTCCTGGTGGGCGTCCCCGTCGCCGTGACTGGACCGGGCATGGGCGGGGGTTCCAGTGCCACGGGGATCGGTGGATCCGTTTCTGGAGCGGCTCCTTCGGCTCCCGTCTCCCTCAACACGGCCACCGTGGACCAGCTCGACACCCTGCCGGGCGTCGGCCCCGTTCTCGCCCAGCACATCATCGACTACCGCACCCAGCACGGCGGCTTCCGTTCGGTCGACGAGCTCCGTGAGGTCAATGGCATCGGCGACCGCCGGTTCTCCGATCTGCAGAAACTCGTACGGCCGTGAGCGGGCCCACCGGGCCCTCGGCGGCTTCCGTGACCTCTTCGCCCCCTTCGCTTCCTTCGCTTCCTTCGCCTCCGCAACCTCTTCCGCCCCCTTCACCCCACGCGGCCTTCGCGCCGATGGACGCCACGCGGAGCACCCGGCACTCCCGGAGGCGCCGAGCCGTGCACGCCGCCTCGGGAAAGCGGCTCGGTACCGCCCACCCACGGGAGGAAGGACCGACGGATCTGCGGCTCGTGCCGCCCGCGCTCGCGGTCTGGGTGACGGCGGCGGTGACCGTGGGCGCACCGCCCGGACGGGTCACGGTCGTGGTGGTGGGCTGCCTGGTCCTGGCCGGCGCGTTGTTGGCGTTGGGGCGGACCAAGGCGCGCAGGGCGACGCAGTACGGCGCACGACCATCCCGTGCGTGGCCGCGGGTCTCCGTCGCCGCCTCGCTGCTCTGTGTCGCGGCGGCCGCCGCCTCCGCGGGGCTGCATGGGGCGGATGCACGCCGCGGCCCGATCCCGGCCCTGGCACGGCAGTACGCCCATGTGACCGCCGAGGTGGAGATCACCTCCGACCCACGGCTCACCCGGCCGCGGATCAAGGGGGATCACGCGGCTCCCACGGCTGTGCTGCTCGACGCGGAGGTCCGGAGGGTGACGCGGGCGGGCGGCGACGAGGCCATGGTGGCGACGCGTACGCCGGTGCTGGTGATCGTCGACGCGAGTTCACCTAGGGGCTCGCCCCGGCTGCCCGGCGGGCGCTCGCCTTGGCTGTCACTGCTGCCGTCCACCCGGTTGCGGGTGGCCGCGCGGCTCGCCCCCGCGCTGTCGGGCGGGGACCGGATCGCGGCCGTGCTGCGCGTGCGGGGGAGCGGGCCGCCGGAGGTGGTGGGGCAGCCGTCCGGGCCACAGCGGTTCGCCGGCCGGTTGCGCGAGGGACTGCGGCAGGCGACCGACGGGCTGGAGGCGGACGCGCGGGCGCTGCTGCCGGGGCTGGTCGTGGGGGACACCTCACGGGTCACGCCGGAGCTGGACGAGGCGTTCAAGGCGACGGATCTCACACACCTGCTGGCGGTCAGCGGCGGCAACTTCACGATCTTGCTCGCCCTGTTCGTCGGACCACCGGGTCTCGCCCAGCGCGCCGAGCGGCGTGGCCTCGCACCGCGGCTCGGTATCCCGCTGCGGGCCACCGCCCTGCTCGGTGGCGCGGTCACGCTCGGCTTCGTGATCGTGTGCCGGCCGGACCCGAGCGTGCTGCGGGCCGCGGCCTGCGGATCGATCGCGCTGCTCGCCCTCGCCACCGGCCGCCGCAGGTCGCTGATCCCAGCCCTGGCCACGGCCGTACTGCTGCTGGTGCTGTACGACCCCTGGCTGTCGCGGAGTTACGGCTTCCTGCTCTCCGTGCTGGCGACCGGAGCCCTGCTCACGATCGCCCCGCGGTGGAGTGCGGCGCTCCAAAGACGCCGGATGCCGCCGCGCCTGGCCGAGGCACTGGCCGCCGCGGGCGCCGCACAGGCCCTGTGCGCGCCGGTCGTCGCGGTTCTGTCGGCCCGGGTGAGCCTGGTGGCGGTGCCGTGCAATCTGCTCGCGGAGTTCGCCGTCGCGCCGGCCACGGTGCTGGGGTTCGCGACGCTGGCGACGGCGCCGGTGGTGCTGCCCGTGGCCAAGGGGCTCGCTTGGTGCGCGAGTTGGCCGGCCCGGTGGATCGCCGACATCGCACGGACCGGAGCCGCGCTGCCCGGCGGGGGAGTGGACTGGCCCGCGAGCTGGCCGGGGGCGCTGCTGCTCGCCCTGGTCACGGCGGTCGTCGTGCTCGCCGGCCGACGGCTCCTGAAGCACCCTTGGCTGAGCGGTGCCTGTGTCGTGGTGTTCCTGCTGGTCGTGGTGCAGCCGGCGCCGCTCACCAGAGTGATCACGGGATGGCCGCCGCCCGGCTGGCGGTTCGCGATGTGCGACGTGGGACAGGGCGACGCGACGGTGCTCGCGGCGGGCGACGGCACCGCGGTGGTGGTGGACGCGGGCCCCGATCCGGCGCTGGTCGACCACTGTCTGAGCACGCTCGGCATCACCCGGATCCCGCTCGTCGTGCTGACGCACTTCCACGCCGACCATGTGGCGGGGCTGCCGGGGGTGCTGCGCGGGCGTGCGGTGGGGGCGATCGAGACGACGGGCTTCGCGGAGCCGCCCGACCAGGCCGAGTTCGTACGGAGGGAGGCGGCGGCTCGCCACATCTCGGTGACGTCGGCCGTGGCGGGTGAACGGCGGCGCATCGGCAGTCTCGACTGGGAGGTGCTGTGGCCGCCACCGAGCCCGGCGCCCACCCCGGACGGGCCGAACGACGCCAGCGTCGCCCTCGTCGTACGGTCGGCGGGGCTGCGGCTGCTGTTGCTCGGCGACCTCGAACCGCCGGCGCAGCAAGCGCTGCTGCGATCGCCGGCGGCCGGGGAGCTGACGGCCGTGGACGTGCTCAAGGTCGCCCACCACGGCTCGGCCTACCAGGACCCGGAGCTCATACGGAAGGTGGCCCCGCGGCTGGCCCTGATCTCATGCGGCAGGGACAACCCGTACGGGCATCCCGCGCCCGGCACGGTCGCGGCGCTGCGTGCCGGGGGCGCCGTGGTGCTGCGGACGGACAAGGACGGGGCGCTGGCCGTCGTCGGTGGGGGCGGAGGGCTGAGCGTGGCGAGAGACTGAGGGCATGAATTCCGCACAGGCCGATGCCTACCTCCGCCGGATCGGCGCCCATCACCCCGCGTGGCCCACGTCTGGTGTGCTGCGTGACCTGCACCTGCGCCATCTGAAGGCGGTGCCGTTCGAGAACCTGTCGATCCATCTGGGTGAGGAGATCGTGCTGGAGGAGAAGCGACTGCTGGACAAGGTGGTGGGCGGGCGCCGGGGTGGCTTCTGCTACGAACTGAACGGGGCGTTCGGGGCGTTGCTCGGGGCGCTGGGCTTCGACGTCACGCTGCTCGCGGGGCGGGTGTACGGGGAGGAGGGGAGGCTCGGGATCCCGTACGACCATCTCGCGTTGCGGGTGCGGACGGTGGACGGGGGTGACTGGCTGGCGGACGTCGGGTTCGGGGCGCACAGTCACTATCCGCTGGCTTTCGGGGCGCGGACCGAACAGGTGGACCCGGGCGGCACGTTCAGGGTGCTCGAGGCGGGGCCGGACGCGGCGGGCGTGCGGGGCGTCGGCGGGCGGCGGGAGGCCGAGGACTTGGACGTCATCCGGGACGGCGGCCCGCAGTACCGCCTGGAGGTGCGGCCGCGGGTGCTGGGGGACTTCGCCGCCGGAGCCTGGTGGAACAGCACTTCGCCGAAGTCGCATTTCACGCGGTCGCTGGTCTGTTCGCGGGTGACGGAGGACGGAGGGCGGATCACGCTCAGCGGTCGGAACCTGACGGCGACGGCGCCGGACGGGACGAAGGAGGTGTCGGAACTGGCAACGGACGAGGAGGTGCTGGCGCTCTACCGGGAGCGCTTCGGGATCGACCTGGACCGGGTGCCGGAGGTGCGGAAGGCCTGATTCCTGCGTGCTGGTGGAGTGGTCGGAGGCGGAGCGGTCACATGGGGTTACTTGCGCGGGGGTTCCAGTACGCGGTAGGCGCGTGGTCCCAGTACGTGCGTGGTGCCGGTGCATGTGCCGGACTCCTGTGACGGGGTCGTGAGTTCGTTGATCGGTCTCACCGTGCGGCACATCGGGCTGCGGATCGTTCAGAAGGGGGCGACCCCGGCGTCGCTCGTGTCCGGCGTGGCGGAAAATGTTCTCGTGAGCGATGTGAGACATGTGCTGGTGCTGCCCGACCGCGATGCCGCGGAAGAGGCGGCGGAGGTGATCGGTGACCGGTTCGGGCTCGACGAGGAGCCGCAGCTCGTCAGGGACGCGCTGGCCGGTGAGGACGATGCCGAGGACGCGCAGTGGCTGCTGGTCCTGACGGATCCCGGGGAGCGGCTCGATGCGAAGGAGCTGGACGAGTTCGCGGGGGAGTGGGACGGCTGGCGAGAGGAGCCGTAGCGCTCAGCCGGGGCCGGGCGCGCGGGTGCTCGCGCGGGTTCGCGTGCGGGGCGCGTTGTCAGTGGCGCGTGGGATGCTTTCGGTGATGGCCAAGAAGACCGCTCAAGACGACCCTCTCGCCCCCGTCACACTTGCCGTGGGCCAGGAGGACCTCCTGCTCGACCGTGCCGTGCAGGAGGTGGTGGCCGCCGCCAGGGCCGCCGACGCCGACACGGACGTACGGGACCTCACTCCGGACCAGCTGCAGCCCGGCACGCTGGCCGAGCTCACGAGTCCCTCGCTCTTCTCCGAGCGCAAGGTCGTGGTCGTGCGCAATGCGCAGGATCTGTCGGCCGACACGATCAAGGACGTGAAGGCGTACCTGGACGCGCCGGCCGAGGAGATCACCCTCGTGCTGCTGCACGCCGGTGGGGCCAAGGGCAAGGGGCTCCTCGACGCCGCGCGCAAGGTGGGGGCGCGGGAGGTGGCGTGCCCCAAGATGACGAAGCCCGCGGACCGGCTGTCGTTCGTGCGCGGCGAGTTCCGGGCGCTCGGGAGATCGGCCACGCCCGAGGCGTGCCAGGCGCTGGTCGACTCGATCGGGAGCGATCTGCGGGAGCTGGCGTCCGCGGTGTCGCAGCTGACCGCGGATGTCGAGGGGACGATCGACGAGGCCATCGTCGGGCGGTACTACACCGGGCGGGCCGAGGCGTCGAGCTTCACCGTGGCCGACCGGGCCGTGGAGGGGCGGGCCGCGGAGGCGTTGGAGGCGTTGCGGTGGTCTTTGTCGACCGGGGTCGCGCCCGTCCTGATCACCAGCGCGCTGGCTCAGGGGGTGCGGGCGATCGGAAAGCTGTCCTCCGCGCGAGGGGGCCGGCCGGCCGACCTTGCCCGTGAGCTGGGGATGCCGCCGTGGAAGATCGATCGGGTGCGGCAGCAGATGCGGGGGTGGACGCCGGACGGGGTCGCGGTCGCCCTGCGGGCGGTCGCCGATGCCGATGCCGGGGTCAAGGGCGGGGGAGACGATCCCGAGTACGCGCTGGAGAAGGCGGTCGTGGCGATTGCTCGGGCGGCTCGGTCCCGGCGGGGCTAGTTCCCGGCTGGGCTGAGACTGGGTTCTTCGCCCCCGCCGCCCCTACCCGTCCCATCCCCTGCCTGGGGGCTGCGCCCCCAGATCCCCCGGGTGCGTTCCTCGGCGGCGGGTCGGTGGGGGCTTGTCGTGCAGTTCCCCGCGCCCCTCGGATGGGGCTTCGCCCCGATTCCCTGTCCGTGGCCCTGGCAGGACGCTCGCCCTGGCCGAAGGCCCCGTACGCCAAAGGCCCCGTCCGTCTCCTGGGGAAGGAGGGGAACGGGGCCTTCGGATCACGATGGTGGATCCACGCCCGCGTGGCGAACGCAGGCCGCGCGTGGGTCCGGGGGTGCCGGTCAGGAGCGGAAGAGAGGGCCCGCTGGGTCCTTTCCGGCGTTCAAGTCAGGGGTTGAGCCCGATAGGGCCCAGCCGACTCAGCCCTTGAGGGAAGAGACCTTCGAAGCAAGCGCCGACTTCTTGTTGGCGGCCTGGTTCTTGTGGATGACGCCCTTCGAGACGGCCTTGTCGAGCTGGCGCGACGCAGCGCGCGTGTACTCGGTGGCCTTCTCGACGTCACCCGCGGCAGCAGCCTCGCGGGCCTTGCGGATCGCGGTCTTCAGGGAGGACTTGACCGACTTGTTGCGCAGCCGAGCCTTCTCGTTGGTCTTGATCCGCTTGATCTGGGACTTGATGTTCGCCACGAATGAGCCTTTACAGGTTCAGGCGCGCGAGACAGCACGTCTCACTCGCCGTTTGATTTCCTTGGGGTGTGCCTCCTGCAGAGAGGGCACGAGACACAGCCACCCAGGCTACCAGTAGCCGCACGACCGGCCCAAACCGGTCGCAGCTCCCCACCCGTGGGACCATGGAGCCTACGTATCGATCCGACCCGAGGCGACAGGCGCCTCAAGAGACAGGACCCTGCGTGCCCGCGACCCCTAACAATGTGCCCGAGCCGAGCCGTACCGCCCCGGCTCTGATCCGCAATTTCTGCATCATCGCGCACATCGACCACGGCAAGTCCACGCTCGCCGACCGCATGCTCCAGCTGACCGGGGTGGTCGAGCAGCGGCAGATGCGTGCTCAGTACCTCGACCGCATGGACATCGAGCGCGAGCGCGGCATCACGATCAAGTCCCAGGCGGTCCGGCTGCCCTGGGCCCCGACGGAGGATCCGGGCAACACCCACATCCTCAACATGATCGACACCCCCGGGCACGTGGACTTCACGTACGAGGTGTCCCGGTCGCTGGCCGCCTGCGAGGGGACCGTCCTCCTCGTCGACGCCGCCCAGGGCATCGAGGCGCAGACCCTCGCCAATCTCTACCTGGCGATGGAGAACGACCTCAAGATCATCCCCGTACTCAACAAGATCGACCTGCCGGCCGCCCAGCCGGAGAAGTTCTCCGAGGAGCTCGCCAACCTCATCGGCTGCGACCCCGAGGACGTACTGAAGGTCTCCGCCAAGACCGGTGTCGGCGTCGAGGCGCTGCTGGACAAGGTCGTGGCCGAGATTCCGGCTCCGGTCGGTGTCGAGGACGCGCCCGCGCGCGCCATGATCTTCGACTCCGTGTACGACTCCTACCGGGGCGTCGTGACGTACGTACGAGTCATCGACGGACAGCTCAACAAGCGTGAGCGGATCCGGATGATGTCCACGGGGGCTACGCACGAGCTTCTGGAGATCGGGACCAATTCGCCCGAGATGCTGCCCGCGGACGGGCTGGGTGTCGGTGAGGTGGGCTACCTCATCACCGGCGTGAAGGACGTCCGGCAGTCCAAGGTCGGTGACACCATCACCACCCTGCACAAGGGTGCGACCGAGGCGCTCGGCGGGTACAAGGACCCCAAGCCCATGGTCTTCTCCGGGCTCTATCCGCTGGACGGGTCCGACTACCCCGAGCTGCGCGACGCCCTCGACAAGCTGCAGCTCAACGACGCCGCGCTCGTCTACGAGCCGGAGACCTCCGCCGCGCTCGGCTTCGGTTTCCGCGTCGGTTTCCTCGGGCTGCTGCACCTCGACGTGATCCGTGAGCGGCTCGAGCGCGAGTTCGGGCTCGACCTGATCGCGACCGCGCCGAACGTGGTCTACCGGGTCGTCATGGAGGACCGCAGCGAGCACGTCGTCACCAACCCGAGCGAGTTCCCCGAGGGCAAGATCGACGAGGTGTACGAGCCCGTCGTACGCGCCACGATCCTTGCGCCCTCCGAGTTCATCGGCTCGATCATGGAGCTGTGCCAGACCCGGCGCGGCACCCTGCTCGGCATGGACTACCTGTCCGAGGACCGGGTCGAGATCCGGTACACGCTGCCGCTCGCCGAGATCGTCTTCGACTTCTTCGACCAGCTGAAGTCGAAGACCCGGGGTTACGCCTCGCTCGACTACGAGCCCACCGGCGAGCAGACCTCCAGCCTGGTCAAGGTCGACATCCTGCTGCACGGCGACAAGGTGGACGCCTTCTCGGCGATCACCCATAAGGACGCGGCGTACGCGTACGGTGTGCGGCTCGTCGCGAAGCTGCGTGAGCTGATCCCGAGGCAGGCCTTCGAGGTGCCCATCCAGGCCGCCATCGGGTCGCGCGTCATCGCGCGCGAGACCATCCGCGCCATCCGCAAGGACGTCCTCGCCAAGTGCTACGGCGGTGACATCTCCCGTAAGCGGAAGCTGCTGGAGAAGCAGAAGGAAGGCAAGAAGCGGATGAAGATGGTGGGCTCTGTGGAGGTTCCGCAAGAGGCCTTCATCGCGGTGCTGTCCAGCGACGACAGCGGCGGTTCGGCGAAGGGCAAGAAGTAGCCACCTGTTACCCCCGGAAACTGGGGCACAATGCGGGCTCGTCGCGCTTCGGCGCGGCGAGCCCGTACGCGTGCGTAGGGTCGCTCTCTGTAGGAAGTGACAGGCCGCCGCCTCTTACGCACTGGCCGGACGCGCCTTACTCTGATCTCTGCTCGATGGTTACTCGCGAGTTAAACAACAGCCGAACCAGCCAGCCGCACAGCAACAGTCAGCAGTCGGTCGAGCCAGACGCACGCACTGTCGCGGGCCCCGGAGGATGTCGTGAGCGACACACAGACCCTGATCGAGAACCGTCCGCCGTCCGTGGCGGCCCTCTTCCTGGAGCGCGTGGCAGCCACGCCCGACGCCGAGGCCTACCGCTACCCGGTCCCCCCTGCCTCAGGTGAGGGACCGGACGAGTGGAAGTCGCTGAGCTGGGCGCAGGCCGCCGAGCGGGTCTACGCCATCGCGGCCGGACTGATCGAACTGGGCGTACAGCCGGAGCAGCGCGTCGCGCTCGCCTCCTCCACCCGGGTCGAGTGGATCCTCGCCGACCTCGGCATCCTGTGCGCGGGCGCGGCCACGACGACGATCTACCCGCAGACGAACGCCGAGGAGTCGGCGTTCATCCTCTCCGACTCCGACAGCAAGGTCCTGATCGCGGAGAACGCGGCCCAGCTCGCCAAGGCCCGGGAGAAGCGTGCCGAGCTGCCCGCACTCGGCCACATCGTCGTCATCGACCCGGCGGGCGTCGAGACCGGCGACGGGGTGCTCACCCTCGCCGAACTGGAGACGCGGGGTGCCGCGTACCTGGAGAAGAACCCCGAGCTGATCCAGGAGCGCGTCGGCGCGATCACCGCCGACCAGCTCGCCACCCTCATCTACACCTCCGGTACCACCGGCCGTCCCAAGGGCGTGCGCCTCCCGCACGACAACTGGTCGTACATGGCGAAGGCCATCGCCTCGACCGGGCTGCTCGGCCCCGACGACGTGCAGTACCTGTGGCTGCCGCTCGCCCACGTCTTCGGCAAGGTGCTCACCTCCGGCCAGATCGAGGTCGGGCACGTCACCGCCGTCGACGGCCGGGTCGACAAGATCATCGAGAATCTGCCGATCGTGCAGCCGACGTACATGGCGGCCGTCCCGCGCATCTTCGAGAAGGTCTACAACGGGGTCGCGGCCAAGGCACGGGCCGGCGGCGGCGCCAAGTACAAGATCTTCCAGTGGGCCGCCGAGGTCTCCCGCGAGTACGCGAAGGCCAGCCAGGACAACTTCCGCCGCACCGGCACCGCCGCCGTGCCCTTCGGGCTGGGCGCCAAGCACAAGGTCGCGGACGCGCTCGTCTTCGCCAAGATCCGCGAGGCCTTCGGCGGCCGGCTGCGCGCCTGCGTCTCCGGCTCCGCCGCGCTCGCCCCCGAGATCGGCTACTTCTTCGCGGGCGCCGGCATCCACATCCTCGAGGGGTACGGCCTCACGGAGTCCTCCGCCGCCTCCTTCGTGAACCCCGGCGAGGCGTACCGCACCGGCACGGTCGGCAAGCCGCTGCCCGGCACGGAGGTGCGCATCGCGGACGACGGCGAGATCCTGCTGCGCAGCCCCGGCATCATGGAGGGCTACCACGGGCTGCCCGAGAAGACCGCCGAGGTCCTCGAATCCGACGGCTGGTTCCACACCGGCGACATCGGCGAGCTGTCGCCCGACGGGTACCTCCGGATCACCGACCGCAAGAAGGACCTCATCAAGACCTCGGGCGGCAAGTACATCGCGCCCGCCGAGGTCGAGGGCCAGTTCAAGGCCGTCTGCCCGTACGTCTCCAACATCCTCGTGCACGGCGCCGACCGGAACTTCTGCACCGCCCTCATCGCCCTGGACGAACCGTCCATCCTGGAGTGGGCGAAGGAGAACGGGCTGGAGGGCAAGTCGTACGCCGATGTCGTCGCGGCTCCCGCCACGGTCGCCCTCGTCGAGGGGTACGTCAAGGAACTCAACGAGGGGCTCCAGCGGTGGCAGACCATCAAGAAGTTCCGGTTGCTGCCGCGGGACCTCGATGTGGAGCACGGGGAGATCACGCCGAGTCTGAAGTTGAAGCGGCCGGTGGTGGAGCGGGAGTACAAGGGGCTCATCGAGGAGATGTACGCGGGTAGCCGGGAGGCGTGAGGTCGTCTTTCGGCTTGCGGATCGGTGGGGGCTGGGCGCGCGGTTCCTCGCGCTCCTAAAGGGCGCGGTTGCCGCTCAGCCCCGCTACCAGACTCTGCAGTTCTCGGACCTGCCTCCGCAGGTCGGGAAGGTCCGGGGGGTCTTCGGACGACAAGCGCTTCTCCAGGGCCGCAAGCCGGGTGCTGATCTGGGCGGCGTGGGTGTGTTCCTGGGTCAGCAGGCGTTCCAGCTGCTGGTTCTTGCGGTGGAGGTCCAGGAAGACCGTGACCTTGGCGCGCAGGACCCAGGGGTCGAAGGGCTTGGTCAGGTAGTCGGCGGCGCCGGTGGCGTAGCCGCGGAAGGCGTAGCCGGCGTCGGCGTCGGTGCCGGTCAGGAAGATGATCGGGACGTCCTTGGTCTGGTCGAGCCGCTTGATGTTGGCGGCTGTCTCGAAGCCGTCCATGCCGGGCATACGGATGTCGAGGAGGACCACGGCGAAGCGTTGCCTGAGCAGCGCCTTCATCGCCTCCTCGCCCGAACGCGCACGTACGAGCGGCTCGTTGAGGGACCCCAGGACGGCCTCCAGCGCGATCAGGTTGTCCTCCATGTCGTCGACCAGGAGGATGCTGGCGCGCTCGTAGGTCGTTTCCTCAGCGCTCATGGTGACTGTCCTCATTCGGTCGTCGGCGGGGCCGCGGCCTCCTCGGACGATGTGCTCGGCCCCGGAACAACGGATTCTTCGGAGTCGTCCTGCTCCGCGTCGCGCGCGCTCTGCGGGTCGAGGAGGGCGCAGACGACCGTGAGCAGCTGATCGACGTCCACCGGCTTGGGTACGTAGTCGTTGGCACCGCGCACGATGGACTTCTCGCGGTCTCCCGGCATCGCCTTCGCGGTGAGGGCGACGATCGGCAGGCCCGTCCAGCGGGGGGTGCGGCGGATGGCGGAGATCGTCTCGTAGCCGTCCATCTCCGGCATCATGATGTCCATCAGGATGAGTTCCACGTCGGGGTTGCGCTCCAGGGTCTCGATGCCCTCGCGGCCGTTCTCCGCGTACAGGACGGGCATGCCGACACGGCCCAGGACATGGGTGAGCGCGAAGACGTTGCGGATGTCGTCGTCCACGATCAGCACCCGTCGCCCCGGCAGGACCTGACCCGCCCGGCCGGCCTTCCACGCCTCCAGCTTGGTGGGGGTGGGCCAGGAGTCGTCGGTGTCGTGGGAGGTGTACGGGTCGGTGGACAGCTGCTCGGGCACGGGCGGCCGGTGGTCCTCCGGGGTGGCGCCGGTCGCCGTGTGGCCGGGGCTGATGACAGGGACGTACAGCGTGAAGGTGGAGCCTTTGCCGGGGGCGCTCTCCGCGATGATGCGGCCGCCGAGCAGTCCGGCGATCTCCCGGCTGATGGACAGGCCGAGGCCGGTGCCGCCGTACTTGCGGTTGGTGGTGCCGTCGGCCTGCTGGAACGCCTCGAAGATCACGGGGAGCTTCTCCGCGGCGATCCCGATGCCGGTGTCGGAGACGGCGAAGGCGATCACGTCGTCGCTGTTCTCCCGGGTGAAGGCGTGGTCGGGGTCCTTGAGGCGGTTGACGCGCAGCTCGACCCGGCCGGTCGCGGTGAACTTGATCGCGTTGGAGAGCAGGTTGCGCAGGATCTGCTGGAGCCGCTGCTCGTCCGAGTACATCTCCCGCGGTACGTCCTCCCCGACCGTCACCTCGAAGGCGAGACCCCGGTCGAGGGTGAGCGGGCGGAACGTGGCGTGGACGTAGTCGAGGAGTTTGATCAGGGGGAGCTTCTTCGGGCGTACGTCCATACGGCCCGCCTCGATCTTCGACAGGTCGAGGATGTCGTTGATGAGCTGGAGGAGGTCCGATCCCGAGCGGTGGATCGTCGTCGCGAACTGCACCTCCTGGTCGGAGAGATGGCCGTCCGGGTTGTCCGACAGCAGCCGGGCCAGGATCAGCAGCGAGTTCAGCGGGGTGCGCAGCTCGTGCGACATGTTCGCCAGGAACTCCGACTTGTACTGCGAGCTCGTCGCCAAGAGCGCCGCCTTTTCCTCCAGTTCGGCGTTCGAGCGTTGCAGCTCCGCCTGCTGCGACTGGAGTTCGTCCGAGCGGTCCTGGAGCTGGATGGCGAGGCGCTGGGACTCGCCGAGCAGGGACTCCGTACGGGAGTTGGCGATGATCGTGTTGATGGCCACGCCGATGGTGTTCACGAACTGGTCGAAGAAGGCCAGATGGACGTCGGAGAAGCGGGAGAAGGAGGCCAGCTCGATCACGCCGAGGAGTTTGTCCTCGAAGAGGATCGGGATGATGACCACGCTGGCGGGGGCGGCCTCCCCCAGACCGCTGTTGATCTTGATGTAGTCCGGCGGGGCCTCCTCGACGAGGATCCGCTTCTTCTCGCGGGCCGCCTGCCGCACCAGGCCGTGCACCGGCATGCCGCCCGTGTCGACCGTGGCGCCCTGCGCCGAGCCGTATCCGGCGATGAAGGCGAGTCCCTTGGCGGGGACGGCGGTGTGGAGGGAGGTTCCGTCCTCCTCCGGGTCGGCCAGGAAGAAGGCGCCGTACTGCGCGTTCACCAGCGGGGTCAGCTCGCGCAGGATCAGGTCGGCGACCTCCATCAGGTCGCGGTGGCCCTGCATCAGCGCGGCCAGGCGGGCGAGGTTCGACTCCAGCCAGTCCTTCGCGCGGGTCGTCTCGCGAAGGTTGGCCACCATCAGGTTGATGTTGTCCTTCAGCTCGGCGACCTCCCCCTGCGTCTCCACGGTGATGGAGCGGGACATGTCGCCCTGCGCCACCGCGGAGGCCACCTCGGCGATCGCGCGGACCTGGGTGGTGAGGTTGGAGGCGAGCTCGTTGACGTTGGTCGTGAGGCGCTTCCAGGTGCCGTACACGCCCTCGACCCGGGCCTGACCGCCGAGCTGGCCCTCCGAACCCACCTCGCGGGCCACCCGGGTCACCTCGGAGGAGAAGGAGGAGAGCGTGTCGACCATCGTGTTGATGGTCGTCTTCAGTTCGAGGATCTCGCCGCGGGCGTCCACGTCGATCTTCTTCGACAGGTCGCCCTGCGCCACGGCCGTCGCGACCTGCGCGATGTTCCGCACCTGCGAAGTCAGGTTGTCGGCCATGTAGTTGACGTTGTCGGTCAGATCCCGCCAGACGCCGGAGACGCCGAGAACCTGGGCCCGCCCGCCGAGCCGTCCGTCGGTGCCGACCTCGCGGGCCACCCGGGTCACCTCGTCGGCGAAGGCCCGCAGCTGCTCCACCATCGTGTTGACGGTGTCCTTCAGCTCCAGGATCTCGCCGCGGGCGTCGACCGTGATCTTCTTCGACAGGTCGCCGTTGGCGACGGCCGTCGTCACCTGGGCGATGTTGCGGACCTGGGAGGTCAGGTTCAGGGCCATGAAGTTGACGTTGTCGGTGAGGTCCTTCCAGACGCCGGAGACGCCTCTGACCTGGGCCTGGCCGCCGAGGTTGCCTTCGGTGCCGACCT